>NZ_VFUX01000001.1:0-395506 GCF_006441275.1 Mesorhizobium sp. B2-4-17
GGAGTCATCCGCCGGGCGATCCTTTTGCGATCAATGCCGGTGCTGGAGACCTTGCCCACGGCCGACCTGGGCAACGTTGACGTTCTGATGGTCTCCGGCTCGCGCGACCCGTTGGGCGACGGCTCCCGGCTGGCGGATTGGCTCGCAGCATCCGGCGCGACGCTGGACATGCACGTCGTCGAAGCAGTGCATGAGCTTACACCGGAGGATACGGCGGTCGCACAGGAATGGTTTGGCAGGAACAACGGAGAAGATCATGGCTGACATTGAAATCAGCAAGGAACAAACCGGGGAGCGGCATGGACGCTATGTAGCCCGCATAGAGGGGATCGACGCAGAGGCCGAGATCACCTTCACGAAGAGGGGCGCCGATCTGATCAGCGCCGATCACACGGGTGCGCCGGAGACGATGAGGGGAACTGGCGCTGCCGCTGCTTTGGTTTCCTTCATGGTGGAAGACGCACGCAGAAACGGCTTCAGGATTCTGCCGATATGTCCCTATGTCCGCGCGCAATATCGCAAGCATCCCGAGTGGGCCGACGTCATGACGATGCCTCCGGGCGCGGAGCCCAATCCCGGGAAGCACGGTTGATCCATCCGGATTTGTAGCTCGCTCGCGGCTGACGTGTCGGAGTGGTACAACGAGGGAAGCACCGTCACGATGCTGCCGGAGACGGTGCGGCCGAATCCTGGCGGGAGGGGGCCTCGTGCCGCATGAGAAAACGCTCAATGGAGCGGATGATCGCGATCAACAGCAGATTGATCACCAGATAGAGCACCCCGGCGATGGCGAAAATCTCGAAGATCGCGAAGGTCTGGCTCATCAGCCGCTTGGCATAGCCGGTGATTTCGAGCACCGTGATTGTCGATGCGAGGCTGGTGCCCTTGACGACGAGAATGAGTTCGTTGCCATAGGCCGGCAGCGCCTGGCGGATGGCGAGCGGAAACTCGATGCGCCGGAACCGTAAGATGCGCGACATGCCGCACGCTTGGGCCGCCTCGACAAGCCCGACCGGAACCGACATCAATCCGCCGCGCAGGATTTCGGATGTATAGGCGGCCGTGTTCAGCGCCAGCGCCAGCACGGCGCAGCGCGCACCGTCGCTGATCACCCACCACAGAGCCGCGTTGTCCTTGATCAGGGAAAGCTGGCCGAGCCCGTAATAGAACAGGAATATCTGCACCAGCAGCGGCGTCCCGCGAAAGACGTTGCTGTAATATTTGGCGAAGCCTGACAGGAGGCGGTTGGAGGACAGGCGCATCAGCGCCAGGCCGAGACCCAGATTGAAGCCGATCAGCACCGAAACGAACGTCAGCGCCGCCGTGACCCATAGGCCCTTGAGCAGAACGGGAACCGCAAGCTGGATGAGGTCCATCATACTACTTTCTCGTCCGCAGCCTGAGCAGGCGTTCGATCCCGTCGAACCCTGCCTGACTTGCAAGCGTGATGAGGAGATAAACCACTGCCGCGATCAGATAGAAGATGAACGGATGGCGGGTGGAATTGGCGCCGATGAATGAAATGCGCATCAATTCCTGAAGGCCGACCACCGAGACCAGCGCCGTGTCCTTGATGGTGGTCTGCCAGACATTGTTGATGCCGGGAACGGCGATGCGCAGCATCTGCGGCGCGATGATGCGGCGGAAGATCCGGCCGCCGGGCAGTCCGAGCGCGCGAGCGGCCTCGATATGCCCATTGGGGATGGCGCCGAGCGCCCCGCGCACGACCTCGGTCGAATAGGCGCCTGAAATGGCGCCGATGGCGATGACCGCGATAACGAACGCATAGCCGCTCTCGGCGACGCCGGCATAGCCGAAAGCGGTCACGACCCTGGTCACGAATTCAACCGAACTGAAAAACAGCAGGTAGATGATCAGCAGTTCGGGCACGCCACGCACCAGCGACGTATAGACATCGACCAGCAGCGAAAGCGGAAATATCCGGGCCCACTTGATCAGGCCGCAGACAATGCCGATCACCAGCCCGGCCGCCATGCTGACGAGACCGACGAGGATCGTTATCGAAGCGCCGCGCAAGATCGCGGGCACCCAACCCGCTTCCCAAACCTGCCAGAGACCGAATTCCATGTGAGTGCCCTAGTCTGCGCGAATGATACGAAGCCCGGATGCATGCGCCCGGTTGCCCGGGCACATGCGATAGAAGTCCACGGCGTTATTGGCAGGGCCGGGAAATGTCCGTCTTGAACCATTTCTGGCTGGCCTTGCCGACCGAACCATCGGCGATCAGCTCGCAAAGCCCCTTGTCGATCTTGGCCTTGAGTTCGGTGTTGTCCTGCGCGATGCCGACGCCGATGCCCTCGCCAAGCGTCGGATCGAACGTGCTCTTGATCTCGACACCGACCAGTTGGAAGTTCTTGCCATCCGGCTTGTCCAGAAAGTCCTGCAAGGCGGATTGATCGGCGAAAGCGGCGTCGATACGGCCGCTCGCAAGGTCGATCTGCATCTGGTCGAGCGTATCGTAGGTTTTCAGGTCGGCGTTCGGCGCACGCTTCTCGAGGAAATGCGCGTGCGTCGTGCCGGCCTGCACGCCAACCTTCTTGCCGTCGAGCGATTTCAGCAGCGTGTCGACGTCGGTGATGGCGGCCAGATCGGAGTCCTTGGCCGCGACGAACATATTGGCCAGTTCGGCGTATCCGACGCTGAAATTGATCTCCTTCTTGCGATCGGCGGTGATCGACATGCCCGAGATGATGACGTCGAATCGCTTGGCCTTCAGCGCCGGGATCAACCCGTCGAAGGCCTGCACGACGAAGTGGCACTTCACTTGTAGCTTGGTGCAGAGCAAGGCGCCGACATCGGCGTCGAAACCGGTAACATTGCCATTGGCGTCGGACATGCTCCATGGCGGGTAGGCGCCTTCCGTTCCGATGGACAATTCGCCTTCGGCGGCCAATGCGCTGCCCATGCCTCCCGCGAGAAAGGCGAGCAGCGTCAAGACTTTCAGTTTCATGTCAGTTCCCCTTGTTGTTGATCTTCATTGCCGTTGTCCGGTGCGAACCGAACGCTTCGAGGGTGCGGTTTTTCCTCACAGCGTGCGCGCCAGGAACTGACGCAGACGCTCCGAGCGCGGGCTGCCGAACAGCTCCGCGGGTGCACCCTCTTCCTCCACCTTTCCCTGGTGGAGAAACAGGACCTTGTGGGAGACCTCGCGCGCGAACTGCATCTCATGCGTCACGAGGATCATGGTGTTGCCTTCCTCCGCCAGTTGACGGATCACCCGCAGCACCTCGCCGACCAATTCGGGATCGAGCGCCGATGTCGGTTCGTCGAAAAGAATGACCTTGGGCCGCATCGCAAGCGTTCGGGCGATCGCCGCCCGCTGCTGCTGGCCGCCGGAAAGCTGGCCCGGATAGTGGGCGTGCTTGTCGGCAAGACCAACCTTCTTCAACAGGGCGTGGGCGTGTTCGATGGCCTTCTCGCGGGGCTCCTTCAGCACATGCCTGGGCGCCTCGATGATGTTCTCGACCACCGTCATGTGCGGCCAGAGATTGAAGTTCTGGAAGACCATCCCGACGCGGGCGCGGATGCGTTCGACCTGCGCCATGTCGGCCGGCCCGACACGGCCGTTGGACAACGGCTTCATCTTGATGACCTCGCCGTCGATGGCGACCTTGCCGCCATCCGGCTGCTCCAGAAGGTTGATGCAGCGCAGGAACGTGCTCTTGCCGGATCCGGACGAGCCGATCATGGAAATCACCTCGCCGGCATGCGCGGTGAGATTGACGCCCTTCAACACCAGAAGAGAGCCGAAGCTCTTGTGAAGTTCGTCGATCTGCACGGCTGGCGTCGTGGGCTTCGGTTCCTGGGCGGGAGCCTCGGCAACCATCGCGGCGCGAACGGTTGGCGACGTTTGTTCGCTCCCGATGGCCTCGTCCTGGCCTATCTCGACAGCCTCCAGGTCCGCCAGCGCACGGTCGAAGTATCGCAGGCTGCTCGACAGGCAGGTCCGCTGCCAATCCGCGTCGGCCGGAATGAAGGCCGAGCGCAGCGTGTCCCGGATGCGCCTGCCCAGCGGCGAATCGAGCTTGCCGAACAGATGCAGCCAGTTGTCGGCTTGCACCGCTTCCATCACGGTCGGACCGTCCAGCGTGCCGCATTCGATGACAAGCGGCAGCACCCGCGCCTTCGGCATCGCCTTGCGGACGGCATCGGAGACATAGCCGGTCGCAGTTGCGGCGATGCCGGTTCCCGTCTTGGCGCCCGGACCGGTAAGGACTGTCGCAAGCGCCGGCCCGAAGATGGATTTGCCCCAGGCAAGGCCGGGATGCTCGGAACTCGCCACCGAAAGCAGAGCCGGATAACCATAGGGCCCGGCGCCGGTATGCAGGTCGAAGACGATGACCTGACGCGCGCCGCCGGCAAAGGTCTTGAGGATTTCGTTCAAGGTTCGGTTCGACCAGACGGGACCGCCGCCGCCGTAATACAGTCCGTCTGCGAATTCATACTGGCCGGCCTCGACGATTGCCGCCAGCCCGGGATGCCCGAGTTTCTTGCGCGCCGCGGCGAGCTTCTCGTCGGCCGCTATGCGGTCCGACCCTTCCCATTCATGGTAGGCAAGCGCATCGTGCAAGCCGGCATAGCCGTTGTTGACGGGAGCACCCGCCGCCCAGTCGATGAAGTTGCGGTTGAGGTCGACATTGTCTTCATTGACGCGCCGCGACCATGCCGTGCCCCAGGGATTGATGAGGTGGATGGCAAGGATCGCTATGTCGTCGGGCAGACGCCGCAGGTTCTTCTGGCCCAGCCACGCGGTCTGGCAGGCCGAGCCGAACGGCCCCTCGACACCATGCGTTCCGGAGATGAGCACGATCAGCTTCGGCGCATCGCGGCGACCAAGCAGCGCCACATCGGTCGCCAGAGCCTCGCCATCCGGTCCGTTCAGCGGATGGGGATATTCGGACAGTTCCGCGCCCGCCCGCTTGGCCGCTTCGCGGAATCCCTGGCGCAAGCCGGCGAAATCCGAGGCATAGGGCGGCACCTTCTCATCTTGGCGCGCCATCGGTCCCGCCGGGCGACTGGCGGCCGCGGTTAATCCGTTCATTCCCTGTCGTTCCGCCGTGGGGCTATTCATCGTTGAGATCGCTCGCGTTCTTAAGGGGCAGTCGGCGCTCGCTGCCGGAAGGGAGCGGCCTGGAGGACCGGACGAACCAGGCATCGCAGGCAAGCACCTTGTCGGGGTTCATGATCGACTGATCGTCCAGGGCTCTTTTCACCCGCTCCATCGCGGCGAGCTTCGTCGGGTCGGCTGTCGCCACCAGGGAATGGATGCGCTTCGACCCAACGCCATGCTCGGCGGAAAAGGAACCGCCAATCTCCCGAAGCTGTTGATACAGGACGTCCTCGACCGCCTTCGCGATGTAAGGAGCCAGCGGACCCTGGCGGTTGAGCACGATATGCAGGTTCCCATCGGCCAGATGTCCGAAGACATAGGGCGCGAGACCCGATTCGATCGCGGCAAGGCCGGGTATGGTCTTTTCGAGATAGGTTGAAATCTCCGACAATGGCACGGATATGTCGAAGGAAGGCGCATTGGGATGAGCGCGGTAAAGCACGCCGGTGTCCTCGCGCAGCCGCCACAAATCGTCCTCCTGCCACCGTGAGCCGGCAATGATGCCGGTCGCTTCGGGATGACGCTCCATCGTCTCCGAATAAATCCGCTCGAAATCCTCTCGCAGCGCCTCCTCACGGGCCCCGCCAAGCGACAAAAGCAGGAACAAAGGCTGCCCGGGCGCCACGCCGGCTTCGGACCATCCATGTGCGGCGGCGGCCAGCCTGAAATACGAGTTCCACATCGCCTCCGCCGCGCGCAGATGCCCGACATCCGATTCCAGCGCCATGCGGATGATCTGCAAAGCCGCGTCGACCGACGGCAGGCCGAAAAGCGCGGTGGCGGTCGCTCTCGGCGAAGGATCGAGCTTGACGACCACGCGGGTGACGATGCCGAGCGTTCCCTCGGCACCGATGAAGAGATGCTTCAGGTCGTAGCCGGCGGAATTCTTCACCACCCGGGTCAGATCGGAATAGATCAATCCGTCGGCCAGCACGGCCTCAAGGCCAAGCACGCGATGGCGCATGACGCCGTTGCGAAAGGCCATCACCCCACCGGCATTGGTGGACACCATGCCGCCGATCGTCGCCGAGCCGCGCGCTGCAAGGTCCATGCCCGGTTCCAGCCGGTGTTCGAGCGCGGCCTGCTGCAGGGCTTCCAGAGTGACGCCGGCGCCGACCACCGCCACGCGCTCGATCGGATCGAGCCGATCGATGTGGCTCAAGCGCGCCGTCGACAGGACGATCTCGCCCGGCCGCGAAATGCTGCCGCCGACCAGGCCGGTCCGCCCGCCTTGCGGCACGATGGGAACCTCGTTGCGGCGGCAGATGCGCACCACCGCCGCGACCTCCTCCGTCGACGAAGGCGTGACGACAATGCCGGCGCCGCAATCCATACCGTTCGACCCAAGGTCGATCGCCCTGGCATCGTCGCCGGTCCGCACGTTCGAGGCGCCGACGACACCGCGGATGCTGTCGACAACAGGCAATGGCACCGCCTGGCCGATCCAGCCCGTTTGCCCTGGAGAAGCGAGGCCGGTCATTGTGCCACCAATCCCTGGAGCGCCGTGATCAGCCGGTCGTTTTCCGCCGGGGAGCCGATGGTGACGCGCAAAAAGCGCTCATAGCCGGCCTCACGCCACGCCTTGACGATAATCGCCTGCTTGAGGAGACCAGCGGCAAGGCTCGAACTGTCGACCTTGCCGTCGAAGAACAGGAAGTTCGTTTGCGACCGCGCAACCTGGAAGCCAAGGCCGGCAAGCGCGGCGGCTGTGCGGGCACGCTCGGCTCTGATGCGACCCACCGACGCCTTCATCCAACCTTCGTCGGCAAGGGCAGCGACAGCGGCGGTCTGCGCCGCGGCGTTGACGTTGAACGGCGTCTTCGCGGCGGCAATCACTCTCGCCAGTTCAAGGCTGGAACAGACGGCATAACCCACGCGCAGTCCCGCCAGGCCATAAGCCTTCGAAAACGTCCGCAGCACGACATGGTCGATAGAACTGTCGCGCAGAACCTCGATGCCGTCCGGCGCGCCGGGATCGGCAAACTCGAAATACGCCTCGTCGAGGACGAGAAGCGTGCCGGGCCGAACGGCGCCGATCAGCCGTCGCAAGCTGGAGCGGTCGAGACCGGGGCCGACCGGGTTCCAGGGCGAGGATATGAAGACCACTCGCGGCACGGCGGCGATCGCCGTTTCGAGCGCGGCAAGGTCGAAGCTCATCTCCGGCGTCATGGCGATCTTGACGACATCAGCACCGGCCGCCAGCGGCTCTATCTCATGCAAGCCGAAGCTCGGCACCGTCGTCACCACCGAGGCGCCCGGCACCAGGACGGCACGCGAGATGGCGGCGATCATCTCCTCGGAGCCATTGCCGACGACAATCAGGTTGGGGTCGACCGTCAGTCTATCGCCAAGTGCCGCCCGCAACGCCGTGCAGGCCGGATCGGCATAACGCCATGGCTCAAACGACGAGGAGGCCAGCGCGGCGGTGACGGCGGGAGAACAACCGTCGGGGTTTTCGTTGCTGGCAAGCCGGGCGATGTCGTGGCGCCCGCTCAGAGCCCGCGCCATCGCGATGTTCATGCCGGCATTGTAGGACGGCAATGCCGCGACATGCGGATTGAGTGGCAGGCTTGACGCTGGTTTGACCGACTGTTCCAAATCCGACTTCCGTTTCCCCCGGCCACGCGCGGCACGACGATCTTGTCAAATATCCAGGACGACTGATCCGCGCGGCTTCGAGCAGCACAGCAGCACTTCGCCTGCCCTAAGTTCGTCCAGCGGTTCTTCGAAATAGGCGACCTCGCCCGAGACCAGCCGCGACTTGCAAGTGCCGCATATGCCGGTCCGGCAGCTGAATTCCGGTGTCAGGCCTTGATCCTCGGCGAAGTCGAGCAGCGATGCCGCCGAGCCATCCCAGACAGCCCGGAGGCCCGACTTTCGGAACTCCACTGTTATCGCCTCGCCATCCGCTTCGATACTTGCCGGCTGCACGGGACCCGGGAGGACTCGCACCGCGTCCGGCTCGAGCACCGTCGCCGGGCCAAAGAATTCGTAAGCGATACGATGCTTCGGCACGCCAAGCCCGCGCAACAGGCCGTAGATCGCCTGCATGAACGGCGGTGGCCCGCAAAGATAGAAATCATAGTCATCGATCGGCAGCAGGCGCTGCAGCACGTCTCGCGAAATCATGCCCTCGGTGTGGAAGCGCCGCTCGGCCCTGTCGCGCTCGGACGGCGATCGGTAGCAGTAATGGGCGATCAGCCCGGGCCGGGTGGCGACAAGGCCCGCCACCTCGTCGCGCAACGCATGCACCTCGCCATTCTCGCAGGCATGAATGAAGGTGGCATGGCGGCCCGGCGTCAAGGCCAGCGCATGCAGCATCGAGACCATCGGCGTCAGCCCGACGCCGCCGCTGAGCAGCACCACCGGGCGGGTGCTGGTCCTGTCGAGCACGAAATCGCCGCGCGGCCCTTCAGCTTGAAGCACATCGCCGACATCGATCCGGTCATGCAGGAAGCACGAGCCTGTCCCGTCGCGAAGCCCCGGGGCGGGTGCGACCTCGCGTTTGACGCTGATCCGGTAGCGGCCCTTGCTGGCCGGCGAACAGGAGACGCTGTAGTTGCGCAGCACGTATTGCCTTTCGCCGGCGGCATTCCCAGGCACCGGAATGCGAAACACCAGGAACTGGCCTGGCTCGAAAGCGCGCCAGTCGCGTGGATTGACCGGCTCGAAATGAAACGACGTGATGACGGCGCTCTCCTTCACCTTCGCGACCACCTTCAGGTCGCGAAACCCGCTGCTTGCGATAGTGTCGCGGGCGGTGAATGCGTTCATTCGGCGGCCGCCAATTCCTGGCTCTCGCTGGCGATCAGCTTGGCCAGATTGCGGCGGAAGCGCAGCGGCCCGACGTCGATCTTCAGATCGAGATTGGGTGTGTGCTTGTTCGCCATGCCCTTGTGCACGGCATTGAGCACGACGCGATCCTCGTCGAAGGCGCCACGCACGGATGTGGCGAACTGGCGCGAAACCTCCAGGTCGTCGGGCGCGAAATTGCGCATCTGGAACCAGTAGTATTTCGTCTGGTTCTCATCGACCGGCGTCATGAAGTTGTAGCTGTCCATGAGGAACACATCCTCGTGCAGCGGCTTGCCCTCGCCGCCAGTGCGGGCCGGCACGAAGATCGCCTTGATGATCGCGTTTGAGGGGTAACGCACCTCATAGTGCTGCTTGCGGTCGCATTTGCCGCTGAATTTGAGAAAGGGCGCATAGAAGGGCGCCGGCTCGGCATCGACCACCCAGCGCCACACGGTCACACCGTCCGCGCCGACCGTCGTTTCGAGCGGCGCATCCTCCATGGCCTGGACGCCGCCGAAGGAAGATTGGTGGACCCATGACACATGCGAGGGATCGAGCAAATTATCGGTCATGTAGAGATAATTGCAATCCAGCGACATCGACTCGCCGCGGTTGACGCCCCATGCCGGATCGCCCCAGTGGTCGACCTCGAAAATCAAGGCGGGATCGGCCTTGGCCGCCTCGCCCATCCATATCCAGAGCAGTCCGTAGCGTTCGGCGATCGGATAGGAGCGGACGCACGCGACATGCGGTATCTTTTCCGCGCCCGGCACACGCGTGCAGGTTCCCGTGCTGTCGAAGGTCAGGCCGTGATAGCCGCATTCGACCGTGTCGCCCTTGATGCGGCCCATGGACAAAGGCAGCTTGCGATGCGGACATGCGTCTTCGAGCGCCGCCACCTGCCCATCGGTCCGTCGGTAGAGGACAATGTCCTCGCCGAGGATTCGGGTTGGCACCAGCCGGTCGGCGACCTCATGATCCCATGCGGCAACGTACCAGCAGTTTCGAAGAAACATGGCGTCCTCCCCAGCTTGTGAACACGAAAACGAATATCGTGCGAGCCTGGGGCGACATAGGGCTTGCATCTGCGTTCTATTTTAGAAAAACTAAATCAAGCTGGCCCTAGGATCGTTGCCCAGGTGAACAAGACGCCCCCGTTGCGTGCGATACAGGCCTTCGAGGCTTTCGGCAGGTGCGGCAGCGTGACTGCCGCGGCAAACGAGCTTGGAGTGTCGGTCGGCGCGGTCAGCCAACAGATACGCAAGGCCGAAGATGCCCTGGAGGCGAGGCTGTTGGAACGGCGCGGCAGGAGCGTGGCCCTCACGGCGTTGGGCCGTGTCTATCACGCAGCGGTTTCCGTCGGATTCGAACAGATTCGCGAGGCTCAGGATGTCATCGAACGGGCCCGCTCCGCGGACACTTTGACCATCTCCTGCCTGCCATCACTGGCCAGCAAATGGATCGGCCCGCAACTGCTGGATTGGCAGGCCAGCCATGCCGGCGCGACGGTGCGCCTGGTTGGCGCCGAGACAGAGCCCCGATTGGACACAGAAGAGTTCGACTTCCGTATTTCCTACGGTGACAAGTATCGTGATTTCAACCACTACACCGAACTGTTCACGGATTGGGTGGTGCCGGCATGCTCGCCAGCGCTGCTCGCAAAGCATCCTGTGCGCAAACCCGCCGACATTCTCGATCTGCCGCTTCTCAGCATAGAGTGGGCTCGCGACCACCGCTCACCGCCAAGTTGGGCGGAATGGGCCGCAAGCATCGGGGCATCGTACCGAAAGGTTTCGGGCGAGGTCGCCTTCTCCTTGTCGAGCGCCGCGATCGATGCCGCGACGAACGGAAGGGGCATAGTGCTGGCGCAACTTTCGATGGCCGCCGAGGATATCGCGTCCGGCCGGCTCATTGTCCCTTTCGATCAGCGGCTAAAATTGTCTCAGGCCTATTTCCTTGCCTGGGACCGTGCAGCCTTGCAAAAGCCCTTCGGTCCGGAACTGCGCGCATGGATCGTTTCGATTTCCAAGCGGATGGGCGCGGCATTAAGCTAATGTCCTCATGTCCCGCTCTCGGTCGCCGCCGAGCGGCGGATGCGAAGGCGTGTGCCGCAGTGGTCTTTCAACCGTTAATGTGTGGAGCGAGAAGATCTTTGAGACCGATGTTTCGAAACATCTCGCGGCGCATGCGATCGCCGATCCTGAACACTTCTTCTGCCCCATCCTGTGAGGGATCAACGAAGACGCGATAGGGCCGTTTTCCGAACGGCGCATTCACGACGTCGGCAATTGCTATTGCGACAGCCGAGGCATCGGCGTCTGCGGGTTCCAATGCGGCCAAACCTTTCAGCGCCTGGTCAGCGACCCCCGCATAAGGGCCGCTCTCATAGGCCGCGACCACGCCTTTATCGGCTGGCGTGCCAGAATGAGCGAAGTGGTTAGTGCCCTTGGTGAAGGCGCCCGGAACCACGATTGAGGTTTCAACGCCCCAGCGTGCGACTTCGCTCGCATAGGATACAGCGAGCGAATCCATAGCAGCTTTGGCGGCGAAATACGGTGCTAGAAACGGCGGTGTCCCACCGCGCGTGGATGAGGACGAAACCCAGACCAACAGGCCACGCCCTTGTTTGCGAAGCTGCGGCAACGCCACCCGGTTGATGCGCTGCGTCGAAAGAACGTTGATGTCATATAGTTCGGCATATTGCTCGGGCGTGAAGGCCTCTGCTGGTCCAAACACCATATGGCCAGCGTTATGCACGATAACGTCGAGCCGGCCATTGTCCGCGATTATCTTGGTAACCCCGGCGGTCACGGACGGATCAGAACTGACGTCAAGTTCGACCGTCCTCAGGTCAACGCCCAACTCCTTTGCATAAGCCTCAACCTCTGCAACTCGCGGCGCGTTGCGCCCGGTGGTCTCCCGCATTGAAGCGTAGACCGTGTGGCCCGCTTGAGCGAGTGCTCGGGCGGACAGCAGGCCGAAGCCGCTAGATGCGCCGGTGACAAGGATCACTTCTTTCATGGTGAGGCTCCTAGACAGTGAGTGGGGATAAGCTTGAGGGGGTTCCCGTCAGCACATTCCGCCGTTCGCGCGAATCGTCTGGCCGTTGATCCAGCCGCCCTCAGGGCCAGCGAGAAAGCCGACGACGCGCGCAATATCCTGGGGCTGGCCGAGACGTTCGAGCGGATTCATCTTCGCCATGTGATCGATGAGTTCCGGGCTCTTTCCGCTCAGGAAGAGGTCAGTGGCGACAGGGCCGGGCGCGATCGCGTTCACACTGATGCCGCGGCCGCGCATTTCCTGAGCTAAGACCTGGGTCAGGCCTTCGACAGCGGCCTTGGTAGCGATATAAACCCCATAGGTCGGCAGGCGAACGCCGATGACACTGGATGAGAAATTGATAATGCGTCCACCGACTCGCAAGCGCTTTGCCGCTTCACGGCAGACGTTGAACGTGCCCTTTAGATTGATTGCGATGGTCTGGTCGAATGTCTTGTCGTCGAGGTCGGCGATTTTAGCGAGCTTCAGGATGCCGGCACAGTTGACGACAACATCGACCCCGCCAAAGGCATTCTCGGCCGCGTCGAACATAGCGATGACCGCCGCGGGATTGGCGACGTCAGCCTGTGCGACGATCGCTTCGCCGCCCGACGCTGCAATCTTGTCGGCAACTTCCCGGGCTGGACCCGCACTGCCAGCATAATTCACGACGATCTTAAACCCGTTCATCGCGAGGTGAAGGGCGAGTTCTGCACCGATACCGCGCGATGAGCCGGTGATTAGTGCAACCTTTCCAGTCTTGCTCATGTGTTGCTCCTTCATGTCTTGCATCGCCATCAAAGGCGGTGGCCGGGAGCAATCTAGGACTTGAGTGAGGCTAAAAAAAATGCATAACTTTCACTGAAAGGATAACTGAAAGTATGCCTATATGGCTTTCGACACTAGATTGCTGAGCGGGGTCGGCGTTCTCTCAGCCGTGGTCGAGGCTGGCAGTTTCGCCCGAGCAGGTGAAGCCATGGGCCTAACTCAGCCCGCGGTGAGTCGCGCCGTAGCTCGCCTAGAGGAGCGGGTCGGCATCCGAATCTTCAATCGCACCTCTCGTGCGATCTCGCTAACTGACGAAGGTCGGCGCTTCTATGAAGCAATCGCGCCACTTCTCGCCGGAATCGAGGATGCATCAGTGACGGCCAGCGGGTCAAAGGCGGTTGTTCGAGGGCGGCTAAGAGTCAACACGGACGGTACATTCGGTCACTATATATTAGCGCGGCGAATGAACGAATTCCTTGACCGTTTCCCTGATCTTTCCGTCGAAATAAGTGTGCGCGACAGAATGGGCGATCTGGTCGCAGACGGCTTCGACGTCGCGATCCGTTTCGGAGAACCAGAGTCCTCTTCCCTAAAAGCTAGGTTATTGCTCGAAACGCGTGTCCTGACGTGTGCTTCCACCGCCTATCTTGCGCGCCGAGGCGAGCCCAAGCATCCGAGGGATTTGGAGAAAGGGCATCAATGCATATTAATCCGCGATCCGACGACGGGGCGTCCCTTTGAGTGGGAGTTTCAGCGAGGCCGGGAAGTTGTTCCATTCGAGGCTCCCGGGCGGCTGATGGTCAACGACACAGCCTCCTTAGTTGGGGCTTGCGTCGGGGGAGTTGGCATCGCGCAATTGCTGGAGCTCTATGTCAAAGATCTGCTCTCGGAGGGGCGAGTTGTCCAGTTGCTTCCGGACTGGGTAGACGAGACTTTCCCTCTCTATGCCTATCATCATGCGTCGAATTTAGTCTCCGCCAAAGTTCGCGCCTTTCTAGATTTCGTACAGGAATTGACCGTCTGATACAGAAACATAGGCACATCAGCAATCGCGTCCTCGGCGCGTCTTAAGAGCTGGATCCCCACTTTGCGCCCGATAGAGCGCGCGGCGATCTAGCGTTTCACAAAGGCCAGCAGGTTCTGGTTGATAACGTCGGCGTTCGTCGTGCACATACCATGTGGGTAGGCTAGTGCCCGCCTAAGGTGGATTGAGTGCATCTCCCAGATGGATTTCCAAACCACTCCAATCAAAATCGGATCTAAGCGAAAGAGACGACACGGAGACAAACCGTGTCGCCCCGGATCGCTCCTCTACTTTGCGATATGCTCGCGAATGCCATCGGCGATTTGCCGCAATGCTGCATCCGTCGATGGAACATGACGTAGCGCGTTCAGAAGCACGAAATCGTGTATCGTACCATTGTAGCGCACGGCAGCTACGTCGACGCCGGCCTGCTCCAGCTTGTGGGCATAGGCCTCCCCTTCGTCGCGAAGAGGATCGTTTTCGGCGGTGATGACGAGCGCTGGTGGCAAGCCCTTCAACTGATCGAGCGTGGCGCGTAGCGGCGAGACGTAAGGATTGTCGCGTGTCTTGGCGTCGGGTGCATAGAGATCCCAGCCGTACTTCATGAATGAGCGCGCCAGAAAGCGGTCCGTGCCATAGTCCAGATAGGACTGGGTATCGACGCTGGCGTCCGTAGCGGGGATGAGCAGCACCTGATAGCTGATTTTCGGACCATTGCGATCTTTCGCCATCAGTGACAGGGCTGCAGTCATATTGCCGCCGACCGAGTTGCCAGCGACCGCGATGTGCTTCCCATCAGCACCGAACTCGCCGGCATGGGCAGCAACCCACTGGAGCGCGGCGTAGGACTCCTCCAATTGGGTCGGGAATTTGGCCGTCGGCAGCGGCGTATATTCGACGAACACACCAATCTGGCCCGATCCAACCACCAGATCGCGCAGCAGGCGCTTATGGTTCTCGTAGTTGCCGACAATCCAAAC
This sequence comes from Mesorhizobium sp. B2-4-17, assembly GCF_006441275.1. NCBI lineage: Bacteria > Pseudomonadati > Pseudomonadota > Alphaproteobacteria > Hyphomicrobiales > Phyllobacteriaceae > Mesorhizobium > Mesorhizobium sp. B2-4-17. The sequence continues at coordinate 14,738 of NZ_VFUX01000001.1, forward strand.
GCCACCATGGATAAAGAGCAAGACACCCGTCTTCCCACTCACCTTCTCAGGCTTCATGACGTAAAGCTTCACTTGGTGCCCGTTCTGCGTGATGGTCTTCTCCGCCGTGGTGACGCCGGACATGTCAACCTGCGTCTGGTTCTGGAGTCCCGTCAGAATCTCCTGCGGCTTCGGCTGAGGCAGTTCCCAGAAGGGGCTAGGGTCCTTGTTGATCTGCTCCAGGAACGAACGAACCTGCGGATCAATGTTCGGGTCGCTGACGACGTTCGGGGCGGCAAGGGCAGATTGGGTCATGATCGTGGCTCCTGCAAACAGAGAGATGAACTTCAAGAGGCGGGATAGATGCTCTCGGATGGTCGGCGGCCCGGAGCCGTCGTTCTGGATAGTGGTGATAATCACTGCTGGTCTCCTTTGTGGCCCTGTGTAGGGCATGACGCCCTTCGAAGGGCTTCCGATGGCCGCCTCCTGAAAGGGTTCGGGTTTGGGGCATTTGGTTGCGGCTAGCCGTTCACGCTGCGCCAGGCTCAAGCGCAGTTGCAGACGTTGCTCGGCATACTGGACCTGACATCGCGGTCTCGCATCGAACCGTCGAGATCGAGCACCCTCTCCCTCTCCGTTGCTACGGTATTGGCGGCCATTCTGGTCGCGTCACGTAATTCAACTCGATAGAAATCCGCACCAGTCGAACGGCTTTATTTCTCAAACGGTTGGTGGTCCCACTCCTTGTCTGACATCACCGTCAGGGTTGGCGGCGAGAGATAGTGTAGGAGTTGCGTATAACTAAAAGAAATGCATAGTGATCAATGAAATAATGACTAAAAGTATGTCTTGAGCCGGTCAGATCTGACGCAAATCCCTTCCGGTGCCTTGGGACAGCCTTGAAATCATTCTCTGGAGTGTCCGATATGCCGTTTACGCGCAGCGTAGCCGCCGGAATTCCCAACGGCTGATGGCCGAGTTGCTCCGATCCTGGCGAACGCCAGTAGATCTGTCACCGGAGTTCGAGCCACGCAACTCGCCGCGAACAGGATCCGGGCTATTGCACAATCTGTCTGCCGTCCGCGCCGAAGCACGCGTCAGACGCCTTGTGCGATGTACACGCGAGAACGCGATAGAACGTGTCCGATGCCCTCTCGGGCTTCTGACGCCATTCCCGAGCAATCTGCCCCGCATCGCTGGCCATCGCTTGGTCAACACTTGGCGACGTCAAAACAGAAAAGCTCGCGGAAATTGCCGTTTGGTTCGTCCCGATCGATGGTGTCGCTATCAGGTAGCTTTTTCTCCCCGGCCGCTGCCGTACGATCACAAGCGCCACCGCGATTGTTCGCTTGTCTTGAAGCTTCCCCTCGCGCGGGCCAGTCTGGATCCGCGAAGGCTGGCAACGCTCGATCCCGGTTGGAGTGCAAGGTTCGCGTCTTTTCTGACCAAGCAGGATCCTGAAATCTTGAAGGGCGAAGTCGAGAACGCGGAAGATACACTTCGTGGTGCGATTTTATGGCGCTAACGAGAAGTCGAAACGGCAATGATCGTGCTGGCCTTCGCAGGCGCAGTGTATCTCCTCCGCTTCGATCTTGCCCCACTTCGCCGCCGAGTGACGAAGCAGAAACGAAAGCGCGCCGGTGACAAAGCCCTCGAACATGTAGCAGACGCGCTGGCCGGGTCGGTGCCCGGCCTCGAGGGCAAAGATCGAATTCCTGAGGCTGATGCTTCCGCGACTGCCGGCAACGTCCAACATATCGATCGAGAACTGGCCCCAGCCGCGCTGCGACAGGCGCTGGAAATAGTGGCGGAATGTCGCCTCGCGATCGAGGCCCTTGCCACGGACTTGCGCCTCGCACCATTCGATGGCGGACTTTGCCGTCGCCTGACGCAGGATGGCGCGGTAGGTCTCGCGACCGAGGGCTTCCTCGACCGCGAGATGATTGTTCACGAGGAAGTGCCTGGGCAGATAGACCATGGGCAGCTCGTCGGTCCGCCAGATGCCGCTTGTCTCATCGACATCGATCGGAACCTGCGGCTGCATGATCTCAGGCTGCCTGCCGCTGCGCGGCGACGGAGGCGGACTGATCCTTGTAAAGCTCGCCATCCTTCATGATGACGACGAGGTTCTTCTCATGCACCATCATGTCGAGGTCCTTCAGCGGGTCGCCATTGACCAGCAGGAGATCGGCGATGAAGCCTTCCTTGACCATGCCAAGCTCATCGCCAAGGCCCATCACCTGGCCGCCGAGCCGTGTGCCGCACTGCAAGGCTTCGCTGGGCGAATAACCGAGCAGGTCTACGAAATGCTTGAGGTCGCGCGCATTGGTGCCTTGCGGCGTCTGCGCGAAACCGTAGTCGCCGCCGATCAACGCGCGCACGCCGCGCTTGCGGAGTTCCGTGTAGACCTTGCGGCTGTCGTCCAGGATGCGCTGCATGCCGAACTTCACCGCCATCTCATGGGTGAAGCCGAAGGGCTCGCCCTCATAGAGCGTGCCGTAGATGATGCCGATGGCCGGGCCGACGAAGATGCGGTCCTTGGCCGATTCCAGCGCGTCCAGCGCCTCCTCGTCGGCGGATTCGCAGTGGTAGATGACGTCGACGCCGCATTTGACCGCGCGCTTGACCGAGCCGGCGGCGCGGGCATGGCAGTTGATCTTCTTGCCGAAGTCACGCGCCACCTGCACCGCCGTCCGCACTTCGGCCTCGCTCATGACGGTAAGGCCGCCATGCGCCGCGGGGCTCAGATCATCGCCGGAGATATTGATCTTGATGTTGTCGGCGCCTTCGCGGCAGCAGAGCCGCACCGCCTTGGTGATCTCCTCGACACCATCGGCGATCATGCCGAAGCTCTCGTGGTACATATGCTGCTGGCGCTCGTCGCCGAGGCCGCCGGTGACCGTAATCTCCGGGCTGCCGGCGCGCATGCGCGGACCCGGCAAGCGGCCGGCATTGATCTCATTGCGGATGACGATGTCGAGCCTGAGCTTCGAGGTTGCCGCACTATAGGCACTGGTGAACCCATGGTCGAGCAAGGTCTTGGCATTGCGCATGGTGAGCAGAAGATGCTCCTCGGGCGGGATCAGGCCGAGATCGGAATCCTTGATCGCGCCGCCAAAGGAGATATGGGCATGGCCTTCGACGAGGCCAGGCATCAGCGTCATACCGCGGCATTCAACCGTCGTCGCACCGTCGCCGGACAATTGATCTGGCGTGCGCGCAATGGTGACGATGCGGCCATTGTCGACCAGCAGATCGGCCGGATAGGCGTCGGCGCCCGTGCCGTCCCAGATCATGGCATTTCTAAACATCACTCTTGTCATGACATCGTCCTTTCGGGTTTGGCGGGGTTATTGGTTGACGGCTTGCCGGGCGGCAACGTCGTCGGCCACGAAATTGGAGAGGATGCCGACGCCTTCGAGTTCGACCTCGCAGACATCGCCATGCTTCATGAACAACTGCGGCTTGCGCGCCACGCCGACGCCCGATGGCGTGCCGGTGACGAGAATGTCGCCCGGCTCCAGCGTGATGGCTTCGCTGATGATCGAGATCAGCGAGACGACGTCGAAGATCATGTCGTCGGTCGAGGCGTTCTGGACGACCTCACCGTTGAGACGCGTCTGGATGCGCAGGCCCTTGCCGCCCGGCGGCAACTCGTCTGATGTCACGAAGATCGGACCGAAACAGCCGGTGCCGTCGAAATTCTTGCCGACGGTCCATTGCGGCGCCTTGGTCTGGAAGTCGCGGATGGAGGCATCGTTGAAGATGGAATAGCCGGCGACGTGGCTCAACGCCTGGGATGGCGCGATGTGGCGGCCGGCCTTGCCGATGACGGCCACCATCTCGCCCTCATAGTCGAGCTGGATCGACGCTTCCGGACGGCGGATGGCAGCACCATGCCCGATCAGGCTGGTCGAGAAGCGGGCGAACAAAGTGGGATAGGTCGGCGGCACGAAGCCGCTCTCGATCGAATGATCGACATAGTTCAGGCCGACACAGATGATCTTGCCGGGCCTTGAGATCGGCGGCAGCCATTCTACCGATTCCGGATCGATCCGGCGCCCGCAGGCCAGCCGCCCGCCAGCGGCATGCAACGCCTGCACGCCATCAGCGATCAACTCGTCAAGCCATCCGGGAAACATCGCGTCGCTTGCGTCGATGCCGCGGAACTCGCCTGCCGGCAAGGCGATCGCCAGCCCAGGTCCCCGCGGCGATTTATAGGCTGCAAATCGCACTGGTCTTTTCCTCGCTTCTGAAGACTGGACTTTGTTGAGAAATTATATATCTGTCAACATAGAATATATTATTTTGCATTCTGACTTCTGCCAGAGATAATGTATCAAGGCTCCTCGATGGACGGATTCGCCGCAGGCAAACGGATGGCTAGGGAAGGCTCGATCAATCTCACCCAGGGCGCGTATGAAGATCTGCGCGCCGATCTCTTGTCGTGCCGGATCGAACCGGGCAGCCGGCTCAAGGTCCAGGAGCTCTGCGACAGGCTGTCCGTCAGCCTTGGCGCTATACGCGAGGCGCTGTCGCGGCTGACCTCCGAGGGCCTCGTCGTGGCCGAACCGCAGCGTGGCTTTCGTGCCGCTCCGATCTCGGCCGAGGACCTGCTCGATCTTACCAAGACGCGCATCCAGATCGAGACTTTGTGCATCCGCCGCGCCATCGAGGTTGGCGACGTCGTCTGGGAATCGCAACTGGTGGCCGCTCTCCACAGGCTGTCGCGCACCCCCGAGCACACGCCCGACGATCCCGTGCATTCGAGCGACGAATGGGCGACCGCGCACGCAGCCTTCCACAAGGCGCTTGTCGCCGGCTGCGATAGCCATTGGCTGCTGCGCCTGCGCGACCAGCTTTACGACCAGAGCGAGCGCTACCGCCGCCGTTCGGTCTCGCTGGCGCCAAGAGCCCGCAACATCGGCAAGGAACATCAGGACCTCGCCGCTGCCGTGCTCGACCGCGATGCAGAAAAGGCAGCCGAACTGCTGGCGGCGCATCTGGCTGTCACCACCGACATCCTGCTTGCGGCGGAGACCTCCGACCTTCCGGCACGCAAGACGACGGTGCGGGCGTAGCGTTTCATCCAACTTTCTCCGGAAGTACAAAACGCCGTCCGTGCAACTGGACGGCGTTTTGCATCGCCGCCTACTGTCGCAGATTGGTCCAGATGCGGTCATAGGCGCGGATCGCCTTCTCGTCGCATGACGGCGCGAAGGTGATCTTGAGATCGGCCGGCGGATTGAATTCGGGCGAGCCGCCGACATCGGGCGCCAGGAGCTTGTTCGATCCAGCGATCGCGCTCTGGTAGCCGGTATATTTCTGCTGCAGCGCGATGTTTTGCGGATCCATCAGAAAATTGAGGAACTTCTTGGCGTTCTCGACATTGGGCGCGCTGGTCGGCACGGCGACATTATCCATCCAGCCGACAACGCCTTCCTTGGGATAGACGTATTTGACCGTCGATTTCTGCTGTCGCGTCGCCAGCGCCTTGCCCGACCATTGCTCGTGCATGACCGTCTCGCCGGCAACCTGGCGCTCGACGATACCATCGGAATTGTAGACCTTCACAAAGGGCTTCTGCGCCTCGAGCAAGGCGTCAAGTTCCTTGAGGTCGGCTGGATTGCTGTTGCACTGGTCCTTGCCGAGATAGACCAGCGCCAGCGACATCACTTCGGTCGGCGAGCCGAACATGCCGACCTTGCCCTTGAGTTCCGCCGGCGGATCGAACAGCGGTTTCAGGCTGTCGGTCGGGCCTTTGTAGACTGATGTGTCGACCGAATAGGAGGTGGTACCCCACACCCATGGCACGGTGTATTTAGCATCGGGATCCCAGGGACGGTGCTGCCATTTCGGATCGACGTTTTTAAAATTCGGCATCGCGCCCGCATCGACTTCTTGGAACAGCTTCTGCTTGACGAAGATCGGCACGAAGTCGTTGCTGATGATCATCACGTCATAGCCGGCAGCACCCGAACTCAGCTTGGCGAGTGCGGTCTCGTTGGAATCGTAGGTGTCGATGGTGACCTTGATCCCGGTCTCTGCCTCGAACTTCTTGATCATTTCGTCCGAGGTATAGTCGGTCCAGTTGTAGATATGCAGTTCACCGGCATCGGCGAGTGCGGTGGTGGTGATCGCCCCCAGCATGGCGGCGGCCAAGGCTGTTTTCGAAAGTCCTTCCTTCCATTTGGTCACGGTCGTTCTCCTCTGACTGGTTTCTTTGTTGTGACTTCTTGTTTGACCATGATCTCCTCCGAAAACCGGTTCCCACTTTTCAGGATCATGGTCAGGCAAATCGGTTGCGCCGTCCGACGAGCAGGGCCGCCGCGACGAAGATGATGGAAGCGGTAAGAAGGATGGTGGAGATGGCGTTGACCTCGGGCGTCACGCCAAGCCGCATCATGCCGTAGATGTAGACCGGCAGAGTGGTCGAGCCGGCGCTCGACACCATCATCGAGATCAGGAAATCATCGAGCGAGACGACGAAGGCCATGATGGCGCCTGCCAGAATCGCCGGGGTCAGCAAGGGCAGCGTGATCCGGCGAAACAGCCGCCACTCGTCGGCATAGAGGTCGCGTCCCGCCTCCTCCAGCGTGCCGCCCATGTCGCGCAGCCGCGCCTGGATCGGCAGCAACGCGAACGGGATGCAAAAGACGGTATGGGCGATCATCAGGTTGATCAGCCCGTGATGCATGCCGAGCCCGGAAAAGAAGATCAATGTGGTGATCGCCACCACGATCTCCGGCACCACCAGCGGCATGGCGATCAGAGCGGTTGCCGCGCCGCGCCCGAAACGCAGCCGGCCGCGTTCGAGCGCCAGAGCACCGGCCGTGGCGATGGCCGTCGAGGCGATGGTGGCAACGATAGCGATGATGAGGCTGTTAAAGGCGGCATCGCGGATCGCGCCATTGTTGGCGACCGCGATGAACCATTTGAAACTGAAGCCGGACCACACGGTGACCAGCCGGCTCGAATTGAAGGCGTAGATCACCAGGATCAGCAGCGGCGCGTAGAAGAACACGAATATCAGAGCGGTGTAGACCGACAGGCCCGGCGTGTGCCGCCAGTCGAACGGTTTTGCGCCATTCATCGCCGTTGCTCCCCGGCTTTACGCGAGCGGATGACAAAGACGGTCAGCACGACGATAGTAACCACGGTTGAAAGCGCTGCACCAAAAGGCCAGTTGCGCGACGAGGTGAACTGCATCTGGATCAGGCTGCCGATCAGCAACTTCTTGCCGCCGCCGAGCAGGTCCGGCGCCAGGAACGAGCCCAGCGCCGGCGCGAAGACAAGCGTCGCGCCGGCCAAGGCGCCGGGCCTCGCCAGCGGCCAGACGATGCGGCGGAAGACGGCGGTGCGGCTGGCGTAGAGATCGTAAGCGGCCTCGATCAGCCTGGAGTCGAGGCGCTCCAGCGTCGAATAGATCGGCAGCACCATGAAAGGCAGGAAGGTGTAGACGAGACCGAGCAGGATCGACCCGTCATTGTAGAGCAGCGGCAATGGATCGGAGATGATCCCGGCATGACGCAGCGCGCCATTGGCCAGGCCCTCGTCGCGCAGGATCAGGATCCAGCAATAGGTGCGGATCAGCGTGTTGATCCAGAACGGCAGCGTGACGGCGAACAGAAGCACCCGACGCCGCTCCGGCGTCTGGCAGACGATATACCATGCGACCGGCAGGCCGAGCACGAGGCAGATCAAGGTGGTGGCGACAGCGAGATAGACCGAGCGCAGGATGATCAGAGCATAGCTCGGCGAGAACACCAGGCTGTCGTCGAAATCGCGCTGGTAGAGGAATTGCAGATAGGCGTCAAAAGTTGGCGGCTGGGTTACGCCGCCATAGGGGTTGGCGGTCATGAAGGAATAACCGACCGCCAGGAACAGCGGCAGGACCATGAAGATGCCGATGACCAGCATGGCCGGCGCAATCAAAAGATAGGTGCGGTTCGGGCCCATGTCAGTTCGCCAGTTCGCGTTCGACATGGCGCGCCCAGTCGACGACGACGCTGTCGCCTGTCGACAGCGTCGCACCGCCGCGCGTGCGCGAATGCAGCTTTGCTCCCTCCTCCAGCACGATCTCGTAGAGCGTGTCGGAGCCAAGGAAGGTGATGGCCGAGACCGCGCCCCTGGCATGTCCCCGGACGCCATCCAAGGCCGGCGAGACGACGATGTGTTCAGGCCGCACGACGATCGTCTTTGCCGGATCGCGGCCAAGGGCGGCACCCGGCAAAAGGTTGGACTCGCCGATGAAGTCGGCGACGAAGCGGTCCTGCGGATTGTCGTAGATATCCTTGGGCGTACCGATCTGCAGCACGTCGCCGCCGCACATCACGGCGATGCGGTCAGACATGGCCAGCGCCTCCTCCTGGTCGTGGGTGACCAGCACGAAGGTGATGCCGGTTTCGCGCTGCAGCCGCTTCAATTCGCTCTGCATGCCCTTACGCAGCTTGAGATCGAGCGCCGAAAGCGGCTCGTCGAGCAGAAGCACGCTGGGCTTCGGCGCCAGCGCGCGCGCCACCGCGACGCGCTGTTGCTGACCACCCGACAATTGCGCCGGGCGCCGCGCGGCGAAGCCTTGCAGCCGCACCATTTCAAGCGCTTCTCTGACGCGGTCATCGATCAGCGATTTCGGCGCGTTCTGCATTTCCAGCCCGAACGCGACATTCTCGGCCACGCTCATATGCGGGAACAGAGCGTAGCTCTGGAACACCGTGTTGACCGGCCGCTTCTGCGGCGGCAGCGCGGCGACGTCGCTGCCGGCGATGCGGATGGCGCCTGAACTCGGCGCTTCGAAGCCGGCGATCAGGCGCAGCAAGGTTGTCTTGCCGCAGCCCGACGGGCCGAGCAGCGTGAAGAACTCGTTGTCGTAGATCTCCAGGCTGACTTCATTCAGCGCGCGGACCGGATCGGCGTCCCTGGTCACGAAGGATTTTGACACGCTCTGGATGTCGATCATGACCGGCACATTCCTGGGACTGCATGGAGATGGCCCTCTCGTCGAAGGTCATCACGGTCGTCTGGCGCCGCATCTAAAAATTCGCTCCAAAATTATATTTGTCAACGGATAATATATTGTTTTTGGGTTTTGACACGTGAAAGTGTGGCGGAGCCGTTGTCGTCTGTGCGGAGCCTTCAGAGCACCTTGCCACTTTCGGGATCGAGAAGGTGCATGTGGCCCATGCCGAGCGACAGCGTCGCCATCTCGCCCGGTTTCGGCGTCGCCGCCGGGTCGATGCGCGCCGTCGCCTCGGCGCCGGCGATCAGAACATGCAGCAGCGTCTCCATACCCATCGGCTCGACGACCTCGACCGGCACCTTGATGCCGACGGTGTCAGGCCGCTCGCGATGCTCGGTGATGTGCTCGGGCCTCAGGCCGAATTCGAGCTCGCGCCCGACATGGCCAGCATAGCGCGCGGTGCGGGAATCCGGCACGGCGAGCGCGGTGTCGTCGCCCAGCACCACCGCCAGCCCGTCGCCGCGCGCCTCCAGCCGGCATTTGAAGAAGTTCATGCCGGGGCTGCCGATGAAGCCGGCGACAAAGCGGCTGGCCGGCTCGTGGTAGAGGTCGTTGGGCGGCCCGATCTGTTCGATGCGGCCCTTGTTCATCACCACGACACGGTCGGCCAGCGTCATCGCCTCGACCTGGTCGTGCGTGACATAGACGGTGGTGGTGGCGACCATCTGGTGCAGCTTCTTGATCTCGGCGCGCATCTTGACCCGGAGCTTGGCATCGAGATTGGAGAGCGGCTCGTCGAACAGGAAAACTTTCGGCTGCCGCACCATGGCGCGGCCCATGGCGACACGCTGGCGCTGACCTCCAGACAATTGGTGCGGTTTGCGCTGCAGGAGTTCGCTGAGATCGAGGATGTCGGCGACGCGGGCGATACGTTGTGTCACCTCCGCTTCCGGCACCTTGCGGATGCGCAGGCCGAAAGCCATGTTCTGCGCCACCGTCATCTGAGGATAGAGCGCATAGCTCTGGAACACCATCGCGATATCGCGATCCCTGGGCTGGACATTGTTGACCAGCTTGCCGCCAATATGGATCTCGCCGCCGCTTGGCCTCTCCAGTCCAGCCACCATGCGTAATGTCGTCGACTTGCCGCATCCGGACGGTCCGACGAGAACGACGAATTCGCCCTTGTCGATGTCGAGATCAATATCGTGCACGACCTTCAGATTCTGGAAGCTCTTGGAAATCTTGCGTAGTTCGACGTCGGACATGGCGCTATTCCTTTGCCGTGGGCGCGAACATGTCGAGCGCCAGTGCCGCGGTTCCGATCACGCCGGCATCATTGCCGTGCTCGGCAGCCACGATCACCGGCGGGCGTCCGGGCTTGAGCAGCACGAAATCCCTGACGTTCAGTGCGATGCGGTCGGTGAAGAAGGGACCGGCCAGCGACAGGCCGCCGCCGATGATCGCCGCCTCGATGTTGAGCATGTTCGACATGATGCCGATCATCTGGCCGAGCCAGCGCGCCACCTCGTCGACCACCTGCAGCGCGACCGCATCGCCATCCTTGGCGAGGTCGACAACGGTCTCGGCGTTCCTTGCGTCGGTGTCCGGCTCCAGCTGGCGGTAGCGGTTGACCAGGGCGCGGGCGCTGGCCAGATTCTCGACCATGCCCGGCACCGGATCGGCGATATCGGTGCGGGCCGGGTCGAGCGAGATGCAGCCGAACTGCGGCGGCAACCCATCCGGGCCGTCGATGACCTTGCGGTCGATGACCATGGCACCACCGATTCCGGTGCCGAGCGTGAGCAACGCAAAGCGTGAGAACGGACGTCCGGCACCGTGGCGCATTTCGCCATGGGTGGCGCTGACGGCATCGTTGCGGACGACGGCTGGCACACCGAAGCGAATGGCGAACAGTTTCGACAGCGACCCCTTGAGCAGCGCCGGGATCGCGGGACAGCGCCCGTTGAGCATGCCGGTCTCGGGATTTGGCGTGCCTGGAACGCCGATGCCGATCGCGGCGATGCCGGGATGCGCCTTGCTCAGCTTTTCGGTCGCCTCGGTAACCAGATGAACGAAATCGGCGAATTCGATGTCGCGATGCACAGGGACTGTGTCGCGCGCCAGGACCTTGCCCGAACCGTCGACCACGCCGAGCTTGACCAGACTGCCGCCGATATCGATTCCGATCGCGGTTACCATCAGGCTTCCTTGCGGATGCGCACGTTGAGCCGCTTTCCCAGGTTGGGGTAGATCATCTTGTCCGGATCGATACCGCGCGCGATCGCCAGCTCGCAGCCATACCATTGCAGCGGGATGGGCGCCCAGCAGCCGGCGAGCCATTGCTGTTCCGGCGCGAGCGGCCAACTGACATCCAGGTCGAAGCGGGTCGGATGGCCGGAAAGGTTGAGAACGACAGCGCGCGGCCCGAGTTCGGCCAGGGCTTCGCCCAGATTGGCGGCGACCTTCGCCTCGATCTCGGTCTGCGCGATGGCGATCACCAGGCTCTTGTCGGTTGTGCCGTAGACATGCCCGTGCAAAGCCTCCTCGGTGTCGAAGGCCGCGGTCGGTACGCCACTGATCTCGGCGATCTTGAGCGATGCCTCGAGCGCGGTGCCGAGATGTGTCGCCTGTCCGGCGACCAGGATGTAGTCGGGTACACCAAACCGGGCGACCAGATCCTTAGCTGCCGCAAGACCGGTTTCGGCCGTCTGCTCCAGTTGCGCGAGCAGCTCCGACAGATCGACCGTCTTGTTGGCAAGCTTTGCGGCGACCGCCAGCACCGAAATGACGGTCGCGGTATAACCCATGGTCTTGGGCCCGACCATTTCCGGACCGATCGGCATGACGATGACCTCGGCACCCGCCCGGGTGATGAGGCTGTCGGCCTCGCCGGTGATGACGAGCGTCGGGAAGCCGCGCTCCACCGACAGGCGCACCGCCTCGATCGTGGTGATGCTCATGCCGGATTGTGAGGCGGCCAGAACCAGCGTGCGCTGGTCCGATGCCTTTGGCGGCAGACGCAAGAAAGCCTCCGGCTCCTTGGCGATTACCGAAGCGCCTGTGCCCTCCTCCAGCGCCTCGGCGCCGGCCAGCAGTGCATTCATGGAGGAGCCAGTGCCGAGTAGCACAATCCGCGCTGGCCTCTGGCGCAGGCTGTCGAAGTTGGCGAGATCCGCACCGATCGCGGCGGGTAGATCGGTTAGGGTCGAAGGCTGCCGTCGGATGTAATTGCCTATCTGCATCTTGGTGTTCCATCAGTTCGAAATTGCTGGTGCGTGGGAAATTATTTGCTGTAGCCCTTGCTGAGGCCGCTGATGAATTGCCGCGAGAACAGAGTGAACAGCAGAACCAGCGGCACCGCACCCAGCGTGAGTGCGGCGAGCAGTGCTGGATAGTCGTTCATGAACTGGCCAACGAACTGCTGCACGCCGAGCGTCACCGTCTGGTTCTGCCGGCTTGGCGCCAGGATCAATGGGAACCAGAGGTCGTTCCAGACCGGCAGCATGGTCAGCGCGGCAACAGCCGCGAGGCCCGGCCTGACAAGGGGCACCACGATCCAGAAGGTGCGCAGCTCACTCGCGCCATCCATGCGAGCCGCTTCCTTGAGATCGGTGGGCACGGTGCGGAAATAGGTGACCATCAGCGTCACCGCGATGGGGATGCTCATGGCGGTGTAGACGAGGATGAGCGCGGCGAGCGTGTCTATCAGCTTCCAGGCGAGCATCATCTGGATCAGCGGGATGGTGCCGAGCCGGATCGGCAGCATGATGCCGAGCACGAACAGGCCGCCGAGCAGCGATGCCAGCCGATTGCGGTACTCGACCAGGGCAAAGGCAGCGAGCGTCGACAGCACCACCGTCAGCACGATCGTCGTCACCGTGACGATCAGGCTATTGCGGTAGTTGACGATGAAATTGCCCCGCGTAAGGACCCGCTTATAGCCTTCGAGGCTGAAGGTCTTGGCCGTGGGCAGGTCGAACGGCCCGCCGAAGATCGCCGGCGTCGTCTTCAGCGAGTTGACGATGACGATCAGTACCGGCCCGATAGCAAGCAGCACGAAGACGATCAGCAGCGCATGCACGATCACGTGCTCCATCGTCCACGGCTCGCGGTGCTGGCGGCGGGCGGCCGGTATTGTGAGATCGGATGTACGGCCAGGGGTGCTCATCCCAGCTCCTAGACCGAATAGGATTTCAGGCGACGCTGGATCAGCCGGAAATAGGCCGCGGTCACCAACAACACAGTGAGGAAAATGACCGTCGCGACCGCGGCACCAAGATCAAGATCGGCAAGCTGTCCGCTCGAACCGAAGAAGGTCCGGTAGAAATAGGTACCGAGAATATCGGTGCTGTAGTTCGGGCCGGGCGCCGAACCGTTGAGCGCGAACACCAGGTCGAAACCGTTGAATGTCCAGATGTATGTGAGGATGGCGATCAAGCCGAATTGCGGTGCGATCAGCGGAAACTTGATCTTCCAGAAGGTCGTCCAGCCGCCGGCGCCATCGATGTTGGCGGCCTCAACGAGTTCGTTGGGCACCGCCAGCAGGGCGCTGTAAAGGAAGACCATGGGAATGCCGAAATACTGCCAGACCGACATCAACGAGATGGTGGTGAGCGCGGTCGATTCCGTTCCCAGCAATGGAAAGCCGACCAGACCCCATAGCGGGTTGATGATCAGACGCCAGACGAAGCCGACGATGACCACCGACAGTGTCGCCGGGATGAACAGCAGCGTGCGGTAGATGCCTTCCGAGCGCGCCAGCTTGCCCGATGTGAGCAACGCAGCCAGCAGCAGCCCCATCGGCACTTCGACAATCAAATGGATGGCGAAATACTGCATATTGTTGAGCAACGCATTCCAGAAACGGGCACTGATGGTCGGGTGTGTGAACAGGCGTTCGTAATTGGCGAGGCCGACAAAAACGTCACCCGAGACGCCGCTGGTCTGGAAGAAGCTCATGACGATCGACGTCGCCAGCGGCAGCACTGCAAAGACCAGATAGACGGCCAGAGCCGGCAGCACGAACAGCAGCAGGTTTCGGTGGGCGGCAGCAGGAGATATCAACTGGGAACCTCATGTTCACGCCGGCGTGGATGGCTTCGGCCTGCCGGAGCTTGCGCATGCCCCGCCACCTGGCAAGGCATGCGCGAAGCATTGCCGGATTACTTCTTCTGCGGCCCGTACCAAGAGGCAAGACCCGCCTGGAGTTCGGTCGCAACCTGCTGCGGCGTGACGTCGGACTTGGTGAACATCACCTGCAGGAGACGCCAGGTCTCATCGTCGAGCGGCGGCGTACCGGCACTCAGGCGGTCCAGAGCCAAGCGCGGGGTCAGTTGAGCACCCTTCTTGAGATCGGCGAAATCCTGCGCCAGCTTGTTCTTGTAGGTGACCGGTTTGCTGCTCATGGCAAAGAAGCCCGGGGCCGCGTTGACATACAGTTCCTGGAACTCCGGTCCGGCGACCCAGTCGAGGAAGGTTTTTGCTGCATCCTTGTGCGTGCTCTTGGCGTTGATGCCGATGCCCATGTCGGGCATTTCCTGCAGATAGCGCTGGTCGCCAGTCTTGGGCACCGGCGGCCCGAACACGCCAATGTTGAGGCCGGTCGAGGTTGCCTGGTTGATGTCCCATGAGCCGTCGGGAAGGATCGCCGCCTTGCCGAGCGTGAACAACTGCGTCATGTCGGCATAGTTCAGGCTCTCCTGGCCGGCGGGCAGGAACGGCTTCCAGGCCTCGAAAGCGGCGATGGCATCGACGAACTCAGGATCCGTCAGCTTCTTCTTGCCATCGATCAGGCCAAGCCGTCCCTCCTCGCCTTTCCAGTAGGCCGGGCCGATGCTGTAGAGCCCATTGTAGGCCAGTTGCCAGGACTCCGCCGAACCGTAGGCCAACGGCGTGTAGCGGCCGTCCTTCTTGATCGCCTGCAGCACATCGATGAACTCGGCACTGGTGGTCGGCACCTTGAGGCCGAGTTCCTTGAAGATGTCGGCGTTGTAGTAGAAACCGGCGAGCACCGCGGCGACCGGCAAGCAATAGGTTTTGTCGTCGGCGCCGGTCCAGGCCGCCCTGGAGGTCTTGTCGAAATTCGCCAGACCCGGAAGCCCTTCCAGCGGCTCGAAATAGCCGCGCTTGATCCATTCGCGATTCACGTCGAAGGGGCGGCAGGTGATCAGGTCGCCGCCGGCGCCGCCTTCGATCTGCGACTGGATGGCGGCATTGTATTCGTTGGTGTTGATGGGCGCGAACTCGACCTTGATATCGGGATGCTTGGCCTCGAAGGCAGGCAGGATGGTGTCCTGCCAAACCGCGATGTCCTCGGTGCGCCAGCTGTTCAAGGTGATGGTGACAGGGTCGGCATAGGCCATGCCGACGCCGCCGGAAAACATTACGCCAAACGTCATCGCCAGCGGGATTGCTGTCCGTATCGAACGCATTTTGGGGCTCCTCCCTCAACACGGTGCTTCGTGTGGATTCACGATTTTGCACTGTTGCCTCGGACCATACCTACTGATACATCTTGTGACAAGTGGTATTGTGTTGTCTTTTTGCAGCGCCGACCTCATTCGGGTCGAACACAGCCGGATCGCCGCGCTACTGGATTGGAACTTCTGGGGAGGAATTGATGATTGGAGTTGGAATTCTAGGCTCAGGCTTCATTGCCGAGACTTATGCGGACTCCCTGCTCGACGTGCGCAACGCCGAACTCGTGGCGTGCTCTTCGCGCGGCTTCGAGCGTGCCGCCGCCTTCGCCACGAAATGGGGTCCCAAGGTCACCGCCCACAAAGACATGGAGGCGCTTTGCGCCGATCCTGCGGTCGACCTTGTGGTCATCGCGCTGCCCAACGAGATCCATCTCGAAGCCGTCAGGATCGCCGCGCGCCACGCCAAAGCCGTCATCTGCACCAAGCCGCTGGCGCGCACGGGAAGGGAAGCCCAGGAAATTCTTGAGATCGTCCGGCGTGCCGGCGTCTGGCACGGCTATGCCGAGAGCGCCGTTTTCTCGCCCAACATCGAAAAGGCATATCAAATGGTGAAGGCAGGCGGCATCGGCGACCTGCTGACCATGAGGGCCCGCGAGGCGCATTCGGGGCCGCATGCCCCGCACTTCTGGAACGCTGAGCTCGCTGGCGGCGGTGCACTGCTCGACATGGGCTGTCACACCGTCGAAAGCGCCCGCCATTTCTTCGGCAAGGATAATCTCGTGACTGAGGTGATGGCTTGGGGCGCCACCATGGTCCATGGTGACAAGACCACGGGAGAAGATACGGCGATCGCGCTGTTGAAATTCGCAGGCGGCCAGCTCGCCACCATCGAATCGTCTTGGATCGAGAAAGGCGGCATGCAGCTGCGCCACGAGTTGGTTGGCTCAGCCGGCCGTATCGTCACGGACACGTCCGTCGGTCCTGTTTGGGGCTTCATCGAGAAACCGGTGGGTTACCTCGTGGAGAAAGCGGACGCCGAGACCGGTTGGGTGTATCCCGTTCCGGAGGAAACAAGGGCGTACGGCTTTTCGCAGCAGATGCGGCACTTCTGCGACCATTTCGCGGCAGGCACGGCGCCGTCAGAGACCTTCGAGGACGGTGCCGTCGTCAACCAGATAATTGACGCCTGCTATCGGTCGATGCGAACGGGCGTGTGGGAAAGGGTAAAGGCGGATGGATGACTGAGATGGAGGGCGCTCCGCTGCAGTCGGATGGGCCAGAGCCGCTGTGGCGGCTGGCGGCCGACGCGATCCTGCATGAGATTGCTACCGGCAAGCTTGCTTCAGGCGCGCGCCTGCCGCCCGAGCGCGATCTGTTCACCCGCATGTCGATCAGCCGGGTCACCCTGCGCCGAGCGCTGCAGAGCCTCGTCGAGGAGGGTGTGCTTACTCCTTCGCATGGGCGTGGCTGGTATGTATCGGCCAAGGTGCCGAAGGAATTTCCCAACACGCTTGAATCCTTCAGCGAGACCGCAAGACGTCTTGGCCTGACGCCCTCCTCCGATGTGTTGCGCGCCGAGGAAGCGCCAGCCTCGCTGGACGAGGCCGAGGAGCTCTCGATCGCGCCCGGCGCGACCTTGTTCCATCTGGAAAGAATCCGACGCCTGGACCAGGTTCCAGTCGCCGTCGATACCTCGTTCTTCGCCGTCGCCCTCTTTCCCGATCTTGGCCGTATCGACTTTCGGAATGCGTCGCTGTTCGGCCTGCTGATCGATGCCGGCGTCGACCTGGCGCGCGCCGAAACCACGATCGAAGCGCGCGGCGCCGATCCTGCACTCGCGCGCCATCTCGACCTTGACGTCGGCAAATCCACCCTGGTGATGCGCCAACTCATCGTCGATTCGGCCGGTCGGCCGCTCCTGTCCTCGACAATCCGCTACGCTGGCGACCGTTACCGCCTTCGGACGTCATTCTCCCGCGCGGGCAAGGCCGCCGTCCCCCGTGTCCCGCTGCCACGGTTCACGGCTTGAATTCAGCAAGCTTTGTCGAGGATCCTGATTCCAACTCCGACACAACCGAACGGTGCCGACTTCGCGGGCGCCTTCCCAATATGTCCGAGTATCCCGCCAACGTCCCCGTGCCGAACAGCAATCTGCTGCTCTCTGCGGCGTCCATCCATCGAGGCGGTCTGTTTTCCCAAAGTCACAAGCGACCGACGTCAATGACAGCCTCGGCGAAAGCCTGCGGTGCTTCCTGTGGCAGATTGTGTCCGATGCCACCCTTGATCGGGCGGTGCGAATACTTCCCGGTGAACATTTTGGCGTAAGCGCTGGCGTCCGGATGGGGAGCGCCATTTGCGTCGCCCTCGAGTGTGATCGTGGGAACGGTGATAACCGGCGCCCTCGCCAACCGCCGCTCCAACTCATCGTATTGCGGTTCGCCGTCAGCCAGGCCTAACCGCCAGCGATAGTTGTGAATCACTATTGGGACATGATCCGGATTGTCGAAGGCGGTGGCACTGCGCTCGAAGGTGGCATCGTCAAAGTTCCACCGCGGAGAAGCCGTCTGCCAGATCAGTCTCGCGAAATCGCGCCTGTATTTCTCATAGCCGGCGCGGCCACGATCGGTGGCAAAGTAGTACTGGTACCACCATTGCAGCTCTGCCTTGGGCGGCAAAGGCACCATGCCGAGTTGCTGATTGCCGATCAGGTAGCCACTCACTGAAACCATCGATTGGCAGCGCTCCGGCCAGAGCGCGGCAACGATGTTCGCGGTTCTCGCACCCCAGTCGCAGCCACCGATCGTGGCCTTTTCGATGCCAAGCGCGTCCATTAACGCGATCACATCAGCGGCGATTACCGACTGCTGCCCATTGCGCGCTGTCTCATTCGACCGGAAGCGTGTCGATCCGTGACCGCGCAGATAGGGCACGATCACCCGGTACCCTTTCGCAGCCAGCAGCGGCGCCACGTCGACATAAGTATGAATGTCGTAGGGCCAGCCGTGCAAGAGGAGGACCGCAGGCCCGTCGCGAGGGCCTGCTTCGGCGTATCCGACATTCAGCGGCCCGGCGTTGATCTGCTTCAGCGTTCCGAACGATGCTCTGGCTCCAGCCCCGACCGCAGGCGCCGCTGTTGCAGCTGTTGTCGCGGCAGATGTCACCTTGCCGAATTGAAGCATGGCGACCGAAAGCGCTGCCAAGCCAAAGAAGTAGCGGCGATGTTTGTTTATTGCGAACGGCTGCATTGGACACTCCCGTCACTGATGATTGCGGAACGGCCAGGACATGACTCCGAAGTGTACCGGTTTGGCGGAGGATCATGATCAAACAGACAGATAGGCCTCATTCCGGTTCTATCGGAATGGAACAGGCTCTAGCCGAATGTGAAGGCAAAGACCTCCACGCTGGGGCCGGAAAACTGGATTTCGAACTCTCGATCGGCGATCGGCGTCGGTTGACGGATCAATTGATACAGACGCTGTTCGGTGACCAGGCCCTGCCCTTGCCCACCGTCCCTGTCCGCCCCCTGAGAGGTGACTGGGGTGCAAGCACCCCATTCACTTCAGATTTCCTGGCGTAGCGGCCGGAAGGCTGTCCTCAACTCGTCACAGAAGACTTTCGGCTGTTCCCAGGCGGCAAAGTGCGTGCCCTTGGCAATCTTGTTGTAGTGGATAAGCTTGGGATAGGCCTGCTTCGCCCAGCTCTGCGGGACTTGATAGATTTCGTCGGCGAAAGCACTTACAGCGACCGGGATCTGGACGCCCCTTACATCGAAGAAGCCGCCTCCGTTCGAGACCTGTGTGGTGTCCCAGTAGAGACGCGCCGAGGAGATGGCAGTGTTTGTAAGCCAATAGAGCGTGACGTTGTCGAGGATGTCGTCGCGCGTCAGCCCTTCGGACTGACCGGCAAACACGCGGGCGATCAGTTTCTCACTGGCGTCGTCGTGATCGATCATCCAAGCCGCGAGGCCGATCGGCGAGTCGGCGATGCTGTAGAGCGTCTGCGGGCGGTTGCCCATCTCGATCGCGTAGCCCAGTCCTTTGCCGTAGAAGAGGCTCAACTGGTCCCAGGCCTTGCGCTCCTCGGCCGTCAGATCGGCAGGCGGCGGCTCGTGGAACGCGAGCGCTTTCGAGATGTTTGCCGGAACAGTGGCCGCCATGTTGGTGTGGATACCGAGCAATCCCGGCGGCTGCTGCAGGGCCATCAGCTCCGTGACGGCGTTCCCCCAATCGCCGCCCTGCGCCACGTACTTCGTATAGCCAAGGCGTTGCATGAGCGTGGCCCAAGCCATGGCGATGCGCACTGGGTGCCAACCAGGCGCCGTCGGCTTGCCTGAAAAGCCATGCCCCGGAAGCGACGGGATTACCAGATCGAAGGCATCAGAGGCGGTCCCGCCATGGGCTGTCGGATTGGTGAGCGGATCGATGATCTTCAGTTGCTCGATGATGGACCCTGGCCAACCATGCGTGACGATCAGCGGCAGGGCACCTTCATGCTTCGACCGCACATGAATGAAGTGAATGTCGAGTCCATCGATCTCGGTCACGAACTGCGGCAGGTCGTTCAGCCGCGCCTCGATCTTTCGCCAATCGTGCTCTGTAGCCCAATAGCGCGCGAGTTGCTGCATCGTGGCGAGTTGCACGCCTTGCGATGTGTCTGAGACAGTCTCCTGGTCTGGCCACTTGTTTGCCTTGATCCGCCGGCGCAAATCGGTCAATTCCGCGTCCGAAAAATGTATATGAAACGGACGAATTGCATCCTTGCCGGCTGATTGCCCGGCGACCTTTGTTGCACTTGCCTGGGCCATACCCTTCTCCTTTTGAATTTGTGCGGCGTGAAGCGCTTTGGGGAATAGTCCCAAAGCAGCGGCGGCAGCCGCGGCGGCGACAACTTCGCGGCGAGTCGCCGGTAACGAAGTTACTGACATAACGTTCTCCTAGACATTCGATCTGTTCGGTACGGATATAACTGTCAGCGACGGGAAATCTATTACACGATGGTGTCGATGATACTTTCGAATGAGTCGATGAAACCGATGCAATGGAGCCTGATCACTAGCCCTTGTCTTTTCGATTTGCGTGGCAGCAAATGACCCGATCCGCCTGCCATGGCACATCGGAGGTCAATCCCGAGATCGACACTGCCGGCCATAGCCCGGAGGCGCAGATGCAAGCCTCCAAGCCGGGCGGAAGAATGGGATCGCTCGAAGTTCTTCTGGTCGTCGTTGCCGGCGATCGGACCAGATGGCGTGCAGAGACTTTCTGCCTGTAGGTGGTCAGGCCGGGAGCTTGAGAGCGCTGCTGTCGATCGGCATCTTTCGGAGGCGTTTTCCCGTGGCGGCAAAGATTGCGTTGGCCACGGCTGGGACGATCGCCGAGGTTCCGGTCTCGCCCATCCCGCCTGGCGCTTCGGTGCTGGGGATGATGTGAACTTCGACGGTCGGAGCTTCGTCTATGCGAAGAATTTCATATGTATCGAAGTTAGACTGTTCGACCCGGCCATTCTTCAGGGTTATCTCGCCATGAAATGCCGCCGTGATGCCAAACATGACTGCGCTCTGAATCTGTGCCTCGACCGTGTTGGGATTAACGACCATCCCGCAATCGACTGCGCAGACCACGCGCCTGACGCGAACCTTGCCGTCTTTCGAGACTTCGACCTCGGCAATCTGTGCGAGATAGCTGGCGAATGCATGCTGGACCGATGCGCCGCGACCGACACGTTCGGGTAGCTTCTCGCCCCAGCCGGCTTTTTCAGCAGCCAATTGCAGCACGGCCTTCGCGCGAGGCGTTTTGTCGAGAAGGGATAGCCGGTAAGCCACCGGGTCCTGCTTCGCGGCTGCGGCAAGCTCGTCCATGAAGCTCTCGGTCACGAACACATTGTGGGACGGTCCGACACTGCGCCAAAACGCGGTCTGAATGCCTGGCGGCTCCACCCGAACATATTCGACGTGCAAATTGGGTAGATCATAGACAAGATCTATCGCGCCCTCGGTGGTGTCGGAATCGAGCCCGTTCTTGAACACGGGAGGCGCCCATCTCGCGATCACCGAGGAACCAGCAAAACGGTTGCTCCAGGCGACCGGCATTCCTGCCTTGTCGAGACCGGCAGACAGCCGGTCGACGAACATTGGACGGTACATGTCGTGCTGAATGTCTTCCTCACGCGTCCATATGACCTTGATCGGTCCATCGACCTGTTTAGCGATCTCGACGGCACGAGCGACACCATCGACTTCGAGCCTACGACCGAAACCGCCGCCGATCAGGTGATTGTGTACGACGACCCGATCAAGCGGCAGACCCGCCACCTTCGCGGCGACAGCCTGAACGCGTCCTAGAACCTGGCTGCCCACCCAGATTTCGCAGCCATCCTTGTGCAGATGGACAGTGCAATTCATCGGCTCCATTGTCGCATGCGCGAGGAACGGTACCTGGTAGCCTGCTTCAACTTTGACGAGAGCGCCCGCCATCGCCGCATCGACGTCACCGACCGTCTGCGCAACGGTGCCCGGACCCAGTATCGCCTGCTCCAGCGCAGCGGCGACTGCTTCCGTGGTCAGGGCGGCGTTGGGTCCATCATCCCATTCGATCACCAGCGCATCGAGGCCCTTTTTCGCGGCACCCATGTGATCCGCCACAACGGCAACGGCATCCGCGAGCCGAACGATCTGTCGCACGCCGCTGACCGCCTTTGCCGCGGTATCGTTCACGCTCCTCACACGGCCGCCGAATACAGGCGATTGCGATAGCGTTACGATCTTCACGCCCGGCGGGCGGGCGTCGATGCCGAAGACCGCGGTTCCATTCACTTTGGCCGGCAGGTCAAGACGTTTGGCCGGTGTGCCGATGAGCTTGAACTCGTGCGGCAGCTTCAATGCAACGTTTTCTGGAATTGGCATTCGCGCCGCGTCGGTGCCGAGTTCGCCGAAGCCGAGACGTCGCCCTGTCGCGGCATGGATCACTTCACCACGCTCGGCATGGCAAGTCGCGGGATCGACATTCCAGCGCGTTGCCGCCGCCGAGATTAGCATTTGACGCGCGGCCGCGCCGGCCTGGCGAAGCGGCTTCCAGGCTCCTCGGATCGCATTCGAATTGCCGGTCGCCTGAACCCCGATGAGCGGGTTGGCGTAGAGCTTCTCATTGGGCGGCGCATGTTCCAGCCTCACCTGCCCCAATTCGACCTCCAGCTCTTCGGCGATGAGCATCGGAATCGACGTGTAGGTTCCCTGCCCCATTTCGACATAGGGCATCGTCAGCACGATCTGCCCATCGCTGCCGACGCGGATGAAGGCATTGGGGATGAACGTGCCGGCGTCGGCTGCCTCGGCCTCGCCGTTTGCCATTGGCAGGCCAAGACCGAGAACCAGGCCGCCTCCCGCAGCCGCGGCTACTTGCAAAAAGCCCCGCCGCGAGATGCCGTTTACCCTTGGTTGATGCCGAGGGGTAACTTGAGCTTCACCGTGACTGATCATGACTACCCTCCCCTCAACCTGCGGCGGCCTGTTTGATCGCATCGCGGATGCGAACATAAGTCCCACAGCGGCAGATGTTTCCTGACATCGCGTCATCGATGTCGCTGTCTGTCGGATGGGGGTTGCTGGCAAGCAACGCCGCCGCGGACATGATCTGTCCCGACTGGCAGTAACCGCACTGTGGCACTTCGAGGTCGAGCCAGGCCTGCTGTATCTTGGCGCCTGTCGCCGTCTTACCGACCGCTTCGATTGTCGTGATCGACGATTCGCCGATGCTGTCGATTGTGGTGATGCATGAGCGGAGTGGCTCGCCGTCGACATGCACGGTGCACGCACCACACAGCGCCTTGCCGCATCCGAATTTCGTGCCTGTCATTCCGAGCACGTCACGCAACACCCAAAGAAGCGGCGTGTCGTCATCGACATCGACGTTGTGCGTCTCACCGTTGACTTTGATGGCGAAGGGCATGGCTTCCTCCCTGGACCCTATAGTGGCGAGAGCGGCTCGCGCGTTGATGCGAGGATGCAGGAGCAGCACGCATGGATCGATTGTACGATGGTGTCGGCGATACCTTGGTATTGGGCGGTGTTTGTCAGCATGTCCGACCGCAGGAGGCTCCTAGGCCATCGTGTGAGCCACCCGCTTGGGCGCGGAAGAGACCTTCTAGTGCCCGATGTCGAGCTTGGCGGCGATATTGACAAGGTCGGCAAGGGAGTTGGCGTCCATCTTGCGCATGACCCGGCCCCGGTGCGCCTTTACGGTGATCTCGCTGATCCCGAGTTCGAAGGCGACCTGCTTGTTCAAAAGGCCAGTGACCACAAGCGCCATAACCTCCTGCTCACGGCGGCTGAGAGAGGCGTAATGGTCGCGCAGCGACTGCATCTCGGCACTGGCGGCAAGTGCAATTCGACTGCGGTCGATTGCCTGCTCGATTGCAGCCAACAGAACATCGTCAGAGAAGGGCTTTGTCAGAAACTCCACCGCTCCGGCTTTCATCGCCCGCACAGTCATCGGCACGTCACCATAGCCGGTGAGAAAGATAATCGGCATGTCCGCGCGCTCAACGGAAACCATTTTCTGCAAATCGAAACCATTGAGATCGGGAAGGTTTACGTCCAGGACCAGGCAATTCGGGACTGTCACCCGTGGGTGAGCGAGGAATTGCCGTGCGGACCCGAAAATTTCCGGCTGCCAGCCTGCCGAGCGGACTACCAGTTCCAGGGATTCGCGAACAGAAATGTCGTCGTCGACGATAAACACAATAGGCGTCTCTCCTGGCATGGATGCCGTTCCCCCTTCGTTTCGTGCGGTCTCCGAATGCATCGCAGCCATCCTCCAGTGATTGACCCTAGCGTAATGCCAAGTTCAGCGCGTGCTTAAGCTCTATATCGCTGAAAGGCTTGAACAGGCATTCCACCGCGCCCAGTCTTATAAGACGTTGGCGCACTGCATCATCTCTCTGGGCAGTGATGAAAACAATGGGAATGGATCGGCCGAGGCGCACCAGTTCCCGCAGCAATTCTGGGCCTGTCATGCCAGGCATACCGACGTCAAGGAGAAGGCAGCCGGCGGTTCCAATACCATCCGAGGCCAAAAACTCTTCCGCCGAAGAGAAAACTTTAGCGCCATAACCAAGCTCCTTGACAAGATCCGGCAAAGACTCGCGTATAGACTCGTCGTCATCGACAACGCACACAACCGGACGCCTAGCGTTCATGAATCTCCACCATTTTTTTGGTCCTGCTGACGAGGGCGCCCGTGGCGTCAGCGTCATCGGTCGTGATTTTGTTCTGGAAGGCCTCGCAAACAGCGAAACTGACCGCTCGGGCTATTCTTCGGTCGTGCGAAGTCGATGGCCCTGCTGACTGCTTCAAAGTGCCCTGCCCTTCAGTGCGACGGCGTCGGAATGGTTTAGGCTGCGGTTTGAAATCAAACTGACGGCCAAGACCCTGCGACCGTTCAATGGCTTCTCCAAGCATCAGACACACGGTGCCGGACCGGGCTGCAAGAGCGTAAGACGGACTGGCAAAAAACAGCGCGAGCAAGTCATGGCGCTGTCGGGCTCGCGGCCACCGAATTCGATCGCCATTGCCGTCCTCATCAGCTGCATGTGCGCCTGTGACAGTGCGCTGCTGCTCTGTCCGCGTCTATAGTCCCTTGGTGTCGGTTCTGGTTCTTTGCATGGTCGGCCAATCTGAACAGACACGAAGACGTCACGGATACCTTCCTGCAATGGATTTGCGGCGGCTCTTGGTCGATCTGTCTGCGCAGCCTTCCCAATCCCGATTTGAGCGCCCTGGCGACCAGCATCGGTCACGCAGCTGCTCTTCACCGAGAATCCAACTTGGCGGCAGGGGGGCGCGCATTGAGCGTGGTAAGATCAATTCAAAGGTACTGCATACACCTAAGTGTAATTGAATCCGTTCGCCGAACCTCAAACTATGTGGGTAGCCAAACCGTTCATCCAAAAAGGGAAGTCATGTCGGCAATCTCGTTATCACTAATGCGGGGCGAATTTGTCATGGCGCTTGCTGCGGGGCTGGTCCTGCTGCCGGCGATTGCCCGCGCCCAGGACGTCGAGGCGGGCAAAACTGTCTTCAAGAGATGCAGTGCCTGTCACAATGCGGAATCTGACAGCAACAAGATCGGCCCGACCCTCAAGGGGGTCGTCGGCCGGAACGCAGGTAGTCTGCCCGGCTTCAGTTTTTCCCAAAAGATGAAGGAAGCCGGAGCGAATGGGCTGGTTTGGAACGAGGCTGCGCTGGCCGAATTTCTGGCAAGCCCAAAGACCAAAGTCCCCGGCAACAGCATGACTTTCGCCGGGCTCAGAAATTCCGATGATGTAAAAAATGTAATCGCCTATCTGAAGAGCACGTCCCAATAACGGCTTGACGCGCGGGCCGACAAACTGATCCCCGTATGAAAAGCGGCCGGAACTCCCGGCGGATCGAATGTAACCATCGCGGGTAAATCATGCAGGAGCAGCTCTATCTTGATGACTTGGCCGTAGGCCGTCGGTTTGCCACCGGCACGCATCTCATCGATTCATCCCAGATCAAGCGGTTCGCCGCCGAATACGATCCGCAGCCGTTTCATCTCGATGAGGAGGCCGCGAACAACACCTTCTTCCATGGCCTCGCCGCCAGCGGCTGGCAAGTAGTTGCCATAACGATGCGGCTTATCGTCAGCAGCGGGCTTCCGATAGCAGGTGGCAACATCGGGGCGGGAGCTGAGATATCCTGGCCCAGGCCCACCCGACCGGGCGACGTTCTGCGGGCGACCGGGGAAATTGTCGACGTCCAGCCTTCGCGGTCAAAGCCCGACCGCGGCATGCTCACCTTGAAAATCGAGACGTTCAACCAGAAGGATGAGGTCGTTCAGGTAATGATTGTCAGGCAACTCGTCTTCCGGCGGCCGCCACAACCGGGCTAGGTATGGGTCCGCTGACGTCCACGACCGTCTCGGCTAACGTCCTGTGGTAGGTGTACACGATTCCACCCTTGGAGTGCGATGATGCGTTATATATCGGTCGACGTTGGATGCACGCGCGGGAACCTCCACGCGCCGGCGATTATCCCAGGTCGATCAGCCACGGTATTCAACGGGCTGGTGTCGCTTCCGAGACCTATTTTGCCGGCTTGGACAGCGTGAGCAATTGCGGACCTCGGCGCGCACATTGATCGATACGGCCTAATCTTCCCAGCCAAGATTCCGAGGGACGAAGAGACGCAAAGGATCGCGCAAATTCGTTGCTCTCGAGAGAGAGAGAGAGAGAGAGAGAGGCATATGGGGCGACCGGCAAAGCAACGGACGACTGGCATTTCCCCGGCAACGCGATACGATTTCTCCTGAGTGGCCTGGCTCCATCCGTGGCCGCCGGAGTTCGCGATATGGTGTCCGATCCACCCAGTGGCGCGCGTGCGGGTATCGGCTCTCAGGCCGTCTGGGAGGACGGCGAACGCGTTTTCCGCCGTGGCTGGCGACCGGATGAGAGCGGAAGGCAGCACGCTGTGCTGTTTGTGCAGCCCGCAACCGACCACCCTTCCCGTTCAAGCCTTGATCGTCTCGCCCATGAATACGAACTCAAGGATCAGCTCGACGAGACGTGGGCAGCGCGGCCATTGGACCTTGTGCACGGCGCCGGCCGCGTCGTGCTGGTACTCGAAGATGCAGGTGGCGAGCCACTCGACACGCTGCTTGGCGTCCCCATGGAGATGGGACATTTCCTGGGCCTCGCCATCGCAATCGCGACGGCGATTGGCAAGCTCCATCAGCGCAGTCTCGTCCACAAGGACATCAAGCCAGCCAATATTCTGGTCAACGCGCCGAGCAACGAGGTGCGGCTGACCGGGTTCGGCATCGCCTCTCGCCTATCGCGCGAGCGGCAGCAGCCTCACCCTCCGGAGACCATCGCCGGCACGCTCGCCTTTATGGCGCCAGAGCAGACGGGACGGATGAACCGGTCAATCGACTCCCGCAGCGACCTCTACGCACTCGGCGTCACGTTCTACCAAATGCTCACCGGCGTTTTGCCGTTTGCCGCTTCGGATCCTATGGAATGGGTCCACTGTCATCTGGCCAGGCGGCCGATGGCACCTACCGAACGGCTCAAAGAAATTCCAGGCGTCGTCTCGGCGATCGTCATGAAGCTGCTCGCGAAAAGGGCGGAAGACCGCTATCACACGGCCACCGGCCTCGAACGCGATCTTCGCCGCTGCCAGAGGGAATGGCAGGCACAGCGCCGGGCTAACGACTTTTCGCTTGGCGAACACGACACGCCCGACCGGCTGCTGATTCCAGAAAAACTCTACGGGCGGCGGCGCGAAGTGGAGACCCTGCTCGCTTCCTTTGATCGCGTCGTCAAAGGCGGCCCGCTGGAATTGGTCCTTGTGTCGGGCTATTCCGGTATCGGCAAGTCTTCAGTCGTCAATGAATTGCAGCCGGTGCTGGTACCACCACGCGGCCTTTTCGCTTCCGGCAAATTCGATCAGTACAACCGCAACATTCCTTACGCGACGTTGGCACAGGCCTTTCAAAGCCTCCTCCGGCCGCTGCTTGGCAAAAGCGAGGCCGACCTCGCGTCCTGGCGCGAGGCATTGCGGGCGGCACTCGGACCGAATGCAGGACTGATTGTCGATCTCGTCCCTGAAGTGAAGCTCATCATCGGAGAGCCACCACCGATCCCTGAGCTTCCGCCACAGGAAACGCAACGGCGTTTCCAGCTGGTGTTCCAACGATTCATCGAACTCTTCGCTCGGCCCGAGCATCCGTTGGCGCTTTTCCTGGATGACCTGCAATGGCTCGACGCGGCAACGCTCGATCTGTTGGAAGACCTGTTAAGTCGTGACCTGCGCAATCTCTTGCTTATTGGCGCCTACCGCGACAATGAAGTCACGGCATCACATCCTCTCATGGCTAAACTGGAGGCTATTCGGGCAACCGGCCGTGTTCAAAGCATCAGGCTCAATCCGCTGACGGTCGAAGATTTGGGAAGGCTTGTCGCCGACTCGCTTCATTGCACTGCGGAGCACGCCACCCCGCTCGCACAGCTGGTGCATGCGAAAACCGATGGCAATCCATTCTTCGTGATCCAATTCCTTCAGGCGCTGGCCGAGGAGGATCTTTTAGTCTTCGAACACGTGCAGGGGCGATGGTCCTGGAATCTCGCTGGCATCCACGCCAAACAATACACGGACAACGTTGTCGAGTTCCTGGCGCCACAGCTGACGCGACTACCGCTCGATACGCAGACCGCTTTGCGCCAGCTCGCTTGCCTGGGCAACACTGCTGATCTCGCAACGCTCTCGCTGGTTCTGCAGATGCCAGAGGAACAGGTGCATGCGACTCTGTGGGAGGGCCTGGGACAACAATTGATCGACCGTCTGGATCGTACCTACAAGTTCGTGCACGACCGTGTGCAGGAAGCCGCTTACGCATTGATCCCCGAGGAGCCGCGCTCCTTGGCGCATTTGCGAATAGGGCGACTGCTCGCGGCGCATATCCCCCCAGAACGGCAAGATGACGAAATCTTCACCATCGTCAGCCAGTTCGATCGAGCCGGGACATTGATCACTGATGAGGAGGAACGCGAGCAGGTCGCCGCATTCAACCTGATCGCGGGCAAGCGGGCCAAGGCGGCAAGCGCCGCCAGCGATGCGTTGCGGTATCTCGCGACCGGCCGGTCCTTGCTCGGGAACGACGGATGGACACGACAGTACAGGCTCGTCTTCGACCTTGAGCTTCATCTTGCGGAGTGCGAGTATCTTATC
This sequence comes from Mesorhizobium sp. B2-4-17, assembly GCF_006441275.1. Classification (NCBI taxonomy): domain Bacteria; kingdom Pseudomonadati; phylum Pseudomonadota; class Alphaproteobacteria; order Hyphomicrobiales; family Phyllobacteriaceae; genus Mesorhizobium; species Mesorhizobium sp. B2-4-17. The sequence continues at coordinate 43,842 of NZ_VFUX01000001.1, forward strand.
GGTCGGCTGGCGGACGCGGAGCAACGCCTCACAGCGCTGTCGAGGAAGGCGCAAAATGCCACCGACTCTGGCGCCGTCGTCCATCTGCAGGTCAATCTCTACATGGTGCTGGACCGAAGCGACGATGCCGTCGTCATCGGCCTTGCTATCTGAGGCAGCATCAACCTCGATGGTCGCTGCATCCGACATCCGAAGGGGTCAGGCAGGAGTGCAGTCGATTATGGCGGCGGATCGAAGCCCGCTCGATCGAGGCGTTGCTCGATCTGCCATTGATGAGCGATCCAGAGCAGCGGGCGACAATGAATGTGCTCACCGCGCTGATTGGGGCGGCGCAGTTCACTGACTTGAATCTCTTCCATCTCATCATCATTCGGATGGTGGCCCTCAGCCTTGAACACGGCAACATCGAAGGTTCGTGCCTCGCCTACGCTGTGCTTGGCAGCGTGCCAAGTTTCTATCCGGACCAATCCCAGGCCGGCTTTCGCGTCGGCAAAATGGCGCTGGATCTTGTCGAGAGACACGGGTTCGACCGTATCAGAGGCATGGCCTACTATGGATTTACCCTGTTCACGGCACACTGGACGCAGCCCCTGGCCACCTGCCAAGGATTGTTCCGACGCGCCTTCGAAGCCGCTCGCGATGTCGGGGATCTCACGATCGCGTCCTTCGCCCGCGTCGACTTGGTCACCAATCTTCTGGCAACTGGAGAGGCGCTTGACGCCGTAGAGCGAGAGGCAAAAAGCGCGCTCGCTTTCGTGCAAAGTGTAGGGTTCGGACTGATTGGCGATGTCATCGTGACGCAGCTTGGTCTTATTCGGACGCTGCGCGGACAAACCCCCAACCTAGGCTCGTTCGATGACGAGGAATTTCGCGAGAGCGACTTCGAGCAACATCTGGAAGGCGACGCCCGCCTGGCCATCGCGGCATCGCGGTACTGGATTCGAAAGCTGCAAGCCAAAGTCCATGCCGGCGACTACGCCGCCGCGGTGGAAGCTGCCTCGAAGTCAGCATCGCTGTTGTGGACGCTGCCAGCTCAACAGGAGCTGCCCGAATATCATTTCTATGCGGCTCTTGCTTGGGCAGGGCATTGTGACTCCACCGTAGCCGAGGAGCGGCACCAAGCATTGCAGGAGTTGAGGGCCCACAAGGGGCAAATCGCCGTATGGTCACAGAACGGGCCTGAGAATTTCGCTAATCGGGCAGCGCTGCTCGGCGCCGAATTGGCTCGACTCGAAGGACGAGAAGACGAAGCGATGCGACTTTACGAGCAAGCGGTACGCTTGGCACGGGAGCAAAGCTTTATTCACACGGAAGCGCTGGCCAACGAACTGGCCGCGCGATTCTGGGCTGCCCGCGGCTTCGAAACCGTTGCGCACGCGTATCTACGAGATGCCCGTTACGGCTATCTCCGCTGGGGCGCGGATGGAAAAGTGAGGCAACTCGAGCGGTTGTACCCTGATCTCAAGCATGAGCAGCCGACCCCCGCCCCTACGTCTACGATCACCGCACCCGTCGAGCATCTCGATCTCGCGACGGTCATCGAAGTCTCTCAGGCAATCTCGAGCGAGATGATCTTGGAAAAGCTGGTCGACAGGCTCATGCGCTTGGCTGTCGAGCACGCCGGCGCTGAGCGGGGCCTCCTGATTTCCCCCAACGGCGAGGAACTGCAGATCGATGCGGAAGCCACGGCGTACGGGAAGGACCTGGCCGTCCATGTAGGGCAACACCGTGCAAGCAACGCCGCCGCGCTACCAGAGTCACTTGTTCGCTACGCGATGCGCACACGGGATACGGTGATTCTCGACGATGCCTCGTCCCAGCACCCGTTTTCAGCCGATACCTACATCGTTCAGCATCGCGCCCGCTCGATTCTCGGTCTCCCATTGATCAATCAGGGAAAATCCATTGGCATTCTCTACCTGGAAAACACTCTGATGCCACACGTCTTCACGCCCGACCGCGTCACGGTGTTGAAGGTGCTTGCATCGCAAGCTGCTATAGCGCTCGAGAATTCGCGGCTTTATCGCGACCTTGCGGAAAGCGAGCGAAGTTTGCGCTCGGCAATTGACGGAATACCTGGTCTGGTCGCTATCCTGGCTCCGAACGGCGAGGTCGAAGCCGTCAATCTCCAAATCATCGAGTATTGTGGTCGATCCCTAGAGGAGTTGAGGAACTGGGGCACAGACGGAACCGTCCACCACGAAGACCTTCCCCGACTCGCTGAAATTTTCACGAGATCGATGGCCGCCGGGGTGCCCTACCAAATCGAACAACGTCTGCGCCGGTTTGACGGCGAATATCGGTGGTTTGAAAATCGCGGTATCCCTATTCGCGACGATGCCGGGCGTATTGCCCGTTGGTACATCTTGCTGACCGACATCGAGGATCGCACGCAAGCGCTGGCGCGATTGCAGCAGATGCAATCGGATTTCGCCCGCATGAACCGCGTGGGCATCATGGGAGAACTGGCGGCGTCGCTATCTCACGAAATCACGCAGCCGATCGCCAGTGCACGCAACAATGCCCGCGCGGCGCTCAATTTCATGGACAAGCAGCCGCCGGATCTGAGCGAGGTCAGGGAGGCGCTGGGCGGCGTTGTAGGCGACACCGACCGGGCTGGAGACATTATTGGTCGAATCCGCGATCAGGTGAGGAAAGCACCGCCGCGAAAGGACTATGTTGACCTCAATACCGCCATAAGCGAGGTGATCGCATTGGCGCGGAGCTCAATTGTCAGCAGCGGTGTCCAGGTTCGGACCCGCTTTGCGGATGGATTGCCCCCGGTTCATGCCGATCGCGTTCAAATTCAACAAGTCATGCTGAACCTGATCCTGAACGCGGCCGAGGCAATGGGTTCGATGAAGGAAGGTGCACGCGAGTTGTCGATCAGTACCGAGCAAGACCGCACAGGCGCCCTCGTCACGGTTCGTGATTCCGGGCCGGGCATCCAACCGGCTCAACTGGAGCGCGTTTTCGACGCGTTTTACACGACCAAGTCCCTTGGAACGGGGATGGGGCTGTCGATCTGCCGATCGATCGTAGCCGCCCATGGGGGCCGGCTTTGGGCAGAGGAAAACGAACCGCACGGCGCCGTGTTCAAGTTCACCGTCCCCGGCCACGAAGCGGGATCATAAGCTCATGCTTGTTCAGCCCGCGTGAGAGCCGCGCGAAGGCACTCAGGGCCATCATGGGGCTTGTCATCAGCAGCCGGTTTCCGATAGCGGGCGGCATCGCCGGTCGGTATAGTCAACCGAATTCATCCGTGGCGCCGGAGTTTGCAATATGGTGTCCGATCCACCCAGTGGCGCGTACGAGGGCATCGGCTCTCAGGCCGCATGGGAGGACGGCGAACGCGCCTTTCGCCGCGGCTGGCGGCCGGACGAGAGTGGAAAGCAGCGCCCCGTGCTGTTTGTACAGCCCGCGACGGACCATCAGTCACGCTCTGGCCTCGATCGTCTCATCCACGAATTCGAATTGAAGGATAAGCTCGATCGGGCGTGGGCCGTGCGGCCGTTAGAGCTCGTGCACGACGCCGGCCGGACCATCCTGGTGCTCGAGGATGTCGGCGGTGAGCCGCTGGCGCGGCTGCTCGCCGCGCCGATGGAAGTGGGACGCTTCTTGCAGCTGGCGACCGGTATTGCCGCAGCTCTCGGCAAGCTCCATCAGCGCGGGCTCATTCACAAGGACATCAAACCGGCCAATGTCTTGGTCAACGCTGCAACCGGTGAGGTATGGCTGACGGGGTTTGGTATCGCCTCACGTTTGGCCCGCGAGCGCCAGCCCCTCGACGCTCCCGAAACGATCGCCGGTACGTTCGCCTACATGGCGCCTGAGCAGACCGGACGGATGAACCGGTCAATCGATTCCCGCAGCGATTTGTACGCGCTCGGCATCTCCTTCTACCAAATGCTCGCCGGTGGTTTGCCGTTTACGGCGGCCGAGCCCATGGAATGGGTGCACTGCCACCTCGCTAGGCAGCCGGTGGAACTCACGGGGCAGCGGAGCGATATCCCCGGCACCGTGTCGGCGGTCGTCATGAAGCTGCTCGCCAAAAGGGCCGAAGACCGCTATCAGACCGCCTCCGGTCTCGAAAGCGACCTTCGCAGATGCCAGGCCGAATGGGGGGCGCAGCACCGGATTGACGACTTTTCACTCGGCGCACGCGACACGCCGGACCAGTTACGGATTCCCGAGAAACTCTACGGTCGGCGAGAAGAAGTCGAAACCTTGCTCGCCTCCTTTGATCGCGTCGTCAAAGGAGGCGCCCCCGAGCTGGTCCTGGTATCGGGATATTCCGGTATCGGAAAGTCTTCGCTCGTCAACGAGTTGCAGCCGGCGCTCATACCGCCGCGGGGTCTTTTCGCTTCCGGCAAGTTCGATCAGCATAAGCGCGATATTCCTTACTCGACGCTGGTGCAGGCCTTTCAGGGTCTGATCAGACCGCTGCTCGGCAAGAGCGAAACGGACCTTGTGCCTTGGCGCGAAGCGTTGCGCGAGACGCTGGGACCCAACGCACGACTGATTGTGGATCTCATTCCTGAAGTAAAGCTCATCATCGGTGAGCCGCCGCCGGTCCCGGAGGTTCCACCCCAGGACGCGCAACGGCGCTTTCAACTGGTTTTACGGCGATTCCTGACTGTGTTCGCTCGGCAGGAACATCCGTTGGCACTCTTTCTCGATGACTTGCAATGGCTTGACGAGGCCACCCTCAGCCTGCTGCAAGAACTGTTGAGCCAGTCCGATCTGCGCCATCTCCTCCTCATCGGTGCCTTCCGAAACAATGAAGTGACCGCGGCGCATCCGCTCATGCGCAAGCTGGAGGCGATTCGAGCAACGGGAAGGGTGCAGGACATCAAGTTGGGTCCGCTCGCGCCCAACGATCTCAGAAACCTTGTCGCGGACTCGTTCCATTGCGATGCCGCTGAGCAGGCTGGGCCACTCGCGGAGCTGGTGCTCGCCAAGACCGAAGGCAATCCGTTTTTCGTGATTCAGTTTCTTCACCTGCTCGCCGACGAGCGTCTTCTTGCGTTCGATCATGGACAGGCTCGATGGTCCTTCGATCTTGGCGGCATCCACGCCAAACAGTACACGGACAATGTCGTGGGGCTTCTGGCCGGGAAGCTGACGCGGCTACCGCTCGACACGCAGGAAGCCTTGCGGCAGCTCGCTTGCCTCGGCAACATCGCCGACGCCACGATGCTCTCGATGGTTCTGGGAACGCCCGAGGAAGACGTACACGCAGCGCTCCGGGAGGCCCTGCGTCAACAATTGATCGAGCGCCTCGATCACTCCTACAAGTTCGTTCATGACCGCGTCCAAGAAGCCGCCTATGCGCTGATTCCGGAAAAGTCACGCGCCGAGGCGCATCTGACCATCGGCCGCCTGCTCGTGGGGCACACGCCACCGGAAAAGCGCGACGAGGCAATTTTCGAAATCGTCAACCAGCTCAATCGCGGCACTCCGTTAATCACGTCACTTAAGGAACGCGAGCAGCTCGCAGAGCTGAATCTGGCCGCCGGCAAGCGCGCCAAAGCGTCGTCGGCCTATGGCTCCGCGCTGACGTATCTCACCGCCGGCGCAGCCCTGTTGCCGGTCGACGCGTGGGAGCGCCGACAGGAGCTGGCGTTTGAACTGGAGTTGCACCCGGCGGACTGCGAGGTCTGCACCGGCGCCTTGCAGGCCGCCGAAGAGCGCCTGAATTCGCTCGCAGCGCGTGTTGTCGGCACGGTCCAACGATGCGCCGCCGGACGCCGGCTTGTGGATCTGTACGCCATGCTTGGGGCGGGCGAGCAGGCCGTCACCGTCGCCCTGGAGTGCTTGCGGGGTGTTGGTATCGATTGGTCGCCGCATCCCAGCGAAGAAGAAACGCGCCGCGAATATGAGCGCATCTGGTTACTGCTTGGAAATCGCGCGATCGAGGATGTCGTGAACCTGCCGCTGATGCAGGATCCCGAGGCTTTTGCGACGCTCGACATGCTGACGAAACTGAGTCTTCCAGCCGAGTACATTGACGAGAATTTGGTCGCGCTCAGCATCTGCAGAGCAACTAATCTAAGTCTGGAGCGTGGGAACAGCGACGCCGCACCGGTGAGCTACGCGGCAACGGGATTGATAGCCAGCGCCCACTTTGGCGACCAAGAAAAAGGTTATCGACTCGGGAAGATGGCCTGCGATCTGGTCGAGCGTCGCGGACTGAATCATTTTGGGGGGCGGGTCTACAACCGCTTTGCGGTGGTGGTTCCGTGGACACGGCCGCTTGCGGAGGCGATCGATCCAGCGCGTCGTGCTTTTCAGATGGCGAAGCGGCACGGCGAACCTGCATTTGCTGCATTTTCGTGCCGCAGTCTCATTTCCATTCTTCTTGCTCTGGGTCATCCACTCGATCAAGTCGAGGATGAGGCCGAGCAGGGATTGGAGTTCGTGCTTCCGTTTGGATTCTTTCTCGACCGGATGTCCGCACCGCTCGCTCTCGTCCGGACGCTCCGCGGAAAGACCACGAAGTTCGGTTCACTCGATGACGGTTGGTTCAAGGAACGCGCGTTTGAGGAGCGCGCGACAGGTCAACCCGCCGGCGCTTTCCTGGAATGTCACTACTGGATCCGAAAACTCCAGGCTCGCTTCTTCGCCAGCGATTACCTGTCGGCGATCGGTGCAGCGGAGAAAGTGGACACTTGGTACGCGACGTCCGCACCGCTATCGCTCCTTATGTTGGAGAAGACGGAATATCACTTCTACGCGGCACTCTCTCACGCGTCACTTTGCCAATCCGCAGACTCCGACCCGTCCGACAGGCACAGGGTGGCGCTCGCGACCCACGAGCGGGAGCTTCGGGGCTGGGCAGCGAACTCCCCGCAGAATTTCGAAGGCCGTGCAGCGCTGGTCGGCGCCGAGATTGCCCGGATCGAGGGGCGCCCGCTCGAAGCCATGGACCTGTACGAGTGCGCCATCGCGTCGGCACGGGCAAACGGCTTTATCAACGACGAAGCCATCGCCAACGAGTTGACTGCACGCTTTTATGCGGCGCGTGGCTACGCGACGATTGCGGCCACTTACTTGCGGGAAGCGCGCTCCGGTTATCTACGCTGGGGAGCCGATGGCAAAGTCAGGCAACTCGAGGCGCTTTATCCCTCATTGCGAGAGTTCGAACCGGCGCGTACCGCCGTTGCGACTATTGCAGCCTCGGTCGAGCAGCTGGACTTCGCGACCGTGGTCAAGGTGTCGCAAGCCGTCTCCAGTGAGATGGAGCTGGAGAAACTTATCGACGCGCTGATGCATCTCGCGATCGAGCACGCAGGTGCCGAAAGGGGCCTCTTGCTGCTATCGCACGGGGATGACCTGCGACACGTGGCGGTAGCAACGACCGGCCCGGACGGCATCATCGTTCGTCAGGGAGACGAACTGTCAGCGGCGTTTCCAGGATCCATCGTCCGCTACGTCATGCGATCGCGGGAAAACGTGATCGTCGACGACGCCTCGGCTCACCCGGCCTATTCCTCAGATCCTTACGTCCAAGAACAACACGCAAGGTCCATCCTATGCATGCCGCTTGTCAATGAAGCCAAAGTTGGTGGGGTTCTTTACCTTGAGAACGATCTAACGTCACACGCCTTTACGCCCGATCGCGTCACCGTGCTGAAGGTCCTTGCCTCGCAAGCGGCAATCTCGATCGAGAATTCCCGATTGTACCGCGCTCTCGCGGAACGCGAGGCGATCATCAGGCGCCGCGAGGAGGCCACTCGGGTTGCCCTGGAAACTGTCGCGGAGGGCGGCCCGCTAAAAGGAACGCTGGAATTGCTCTGTCACACGATGGAGCAGGAGTCAGTCGACAGTGTCATTGCATGCATCCATCCGGTAAACGAGGACGCGACGATGTTTCGCGACACCGCAGCGCCGAGTCTTGACGAGAATTATCGCAAGGCCATCGACGGATTGCCCGTGTCATCGATGATAGGGCCGTGCTGCTACGCAGTAGCCACGCGACAAGCCGTCGTCGTACCCAACCTGGCGGCCGATCCGAAGTGGGTTAAATTCCAGGATTACGCCAGGCCATTCGGCATTCGATCCTGCGAGTCCACGCCGATCTTTTCCAACGAGGGCAAGGTACTCGGAACGTTTGCGCTCTTCTACCTTGATGTTCGCGACTCGAGTCCACGCGACAAGCGGATAGTGGAATTGTTCACCAGTGCCGCGGCAGTTGCAATCGAGCGAAGTCGCGCGGAAGCGGCGTTGCGCGAGCTCAACGAAACGCTCGAACAACGCGTACAAGCCGAGACGCGGGAGCGGCTGCAAATATGGAACGTATCTCAGGACTTGCTGGTGATTGCCGCGATGGATGGAACACTTTTTAGTATCAATCCGGCTTGGACTGCTACGCTAGGCTGGCCAGTAGAGGATTTGCTTGGCAAATCGTCCGAATGGCTCCTCCACCCGGCCGATCGAGAAAAAACCCGCGCTGCGCTTGGTCAGCTTGCCAAAGGCCACAAGCACTTCGAAAACCGCCTGCGTGGAAAGAGCGGCTCCTATCATTGGATGTCGTGGACAGTGACGGCGGATAGCGGACGAACTTATGGGGTGGCACGCGATATTACCGAGCAAAAGCGGGCGGAAGAGGCGCTCGCGGCAAGCGAGCGTAGTCTCAGGCTCATTATCGACACGATTCCGGCACTGGCCTGGTCGGCACGGCCGGACGGTTCGGCCGAGTTCTTCAATCAGCAATATCTCAACTACATTGGGTCCCCGGCGGAGCAGCTTCTGGATTGGGGTTGGACGGCCGCAGTTCATCCGGATGACCTGAACGGGCTGGCTGTCACATGGAAAACCCTGTTGGCCTCGGGAATGCCGGGAGAGGCCGAAGTGCGACTGCGCCGCCATGATGGGGAATATCGATGGTTTTTGTTCCGCACCATGCCCTTGCGCGACGACGATGGAAACATCGTCAAATGGTACGGCTTCAACACCGACATCGAGGATCGCACGCAAGCGCTGGCGCGATTGCAGCAGATGCAATCGGATTTCGCCCGCATGAACCGCGTGGGCATCATGGGAGAACTGGCGGCGTCGCTGTCTCACGAAATCACGCAGCCGATCGCCAGTGCACGCAACAACGCCCGCGCGGCGCTCAATTTCATGGACAAGCAACCGCCGGATCTGAGCGAGGTCAGGGAGGCGCTGGGCGGCGTTGTGGGCGACACCGACCGGGCCGGAGACATTATTGGTCGAATCCGCGATCAGGTAAGGAAAGCACCGCCGCGAAAGGACTATGTTGACCTCAATACCGCCCTAAGCGAGGTGATCGCATTGGCGCGGAGCTCAATCGTCAGCAGCGGTGTCCAGGTTCGGACCCGCTTTGCGGATGGATTGCCCCCGGTTCATGCCGATCGCGTTCAAATTCAACAAGTCATGCTGAATCTGATCCTGAACGCGGCCGAGGCAATGGGTTCGATGAAGGAAGGTGCACGCGAGTTGTCGATCAGTACCGAGCAGGACCGCACAGGCGCCCTCGTTGCGGTTCGTGATTCCGGGCCGGGCATCCAACCGGCTCAACTGGAGCGCGTTTTCGACGCGTTTTACACGACCAAGTCCCTTGGAACGGGAATGGGGCTGTCGATCTGCCGATCGATCGTAGTCGCCCATGGGGGCCGGCTTTGGGCAGAGGAAAACGAACCGCACGGCGCCGTATTCAAGTTCACCGTCCCTGGCCACGAAGCGGGATCATAAGCTCATGCTTGTTCAGCCCGCGTGAGAGCGGCGCGAAGGCACTCCGTCAGTTTCTGTTCATCAACCGGCTTGCGAAGGTAGCAGAGAACTCCATCATTCGCGGCACGGATCTGGTCAGCGTCATCGGGGTAGGCCGTTACGAGGATCGTTGGTATGGTGCTCTCTTGTTCGACGAGGTGCCGGAAGAGTTCAATCCCGGTCATCTCGGGCATGTTGATGTCGGCGATCAGGCACCCCGTTTCGGCGAGATAGGGAGATGCCAGCAACTCGGCCGGCGACGCAAAAGCTTCTGCGAAATAGCCAAGCGATTTGATGAGTCTTCGCATGGATTCGCGAAAGTACCGATCGTCATCGACCACCGAAACCAATTGCTTTTTGGTCATGCTGCCTCCGACAGCGCGCTCGAGCCAGTCGTGCCGGCAGACAATGCCTAGCTCCTCACGTTCTAGTTTGATTTGTACGAGGAATGCCATTGGCGCGCTGGCGCCTTGCCATAAATCTTGGTTTAGGTGACGTGCGCAAGAATTGGGGTGTTCAGGCTCACGGACAGCCACTAAAATAGCCGTATGGCGAAGCAGCCGAACCGAGCCTATTTCAGTGATCTCTTAATTCCGAGCAACAGCGATGTCTGACGCAAATTCCCGCGTCTTGGTCATCGACGACGACCCGGACCTACGTGCCTCGGTCGGTCGTCTGTTGCGTTCGGTCGGCATCGATTTTCAGCTCTTTGCGTCTATTTCCGATTTCCTCGGAGCCGAACTGCCCGATGTCCCCATCTGCTTGGTGCTGGATATCAGAATGCCGGGACAAAGCGGTCTCGATCTGCAACAGGAACTTGGTCGGGCAAAAAGGGACCTGCCGATCATCTTCATCACTGGGCATGGCGACATTCCGATGTCCGTCCAGGCGATGAAAAGGGGGGCCATTGAATTCCTGACCAAGCCATTCCGCGATCAGGACCTCCTCGATGCCATTCAAGTGGGCTTGTCACGCGATCGGGCGCGACGCGAAAGTGATCAAGCCCTGGCGGACCTGAAGAAGCGTTTCGCATCGCTGAGCCCGAGAGAACGCGAAATCTTGATCCAGGTGGCGCGCGGCCGTCTCAGCAAACAAATCGCGTACAATATCGGCATCGCGGAAGCCACCGTCAAAGTGCATCGCAGCAGAGCGATGCAGAAGATGAAGGCAGGTTCGCTTCCTGAACTCGGGCAGATGGCCGACAAACTCAAGCTGATAGTCGACGAGCCGCTACGCTCCTAGGGCAATTCCAGGATTGCGTGAAAGCAAAGAGTTAGAGCGGGTCGGACTCCATCAAACACTGAACCGCTCCAAGTCGCAAAACCATCCACTTCGGGCGACACAATGGTCGCGCCGGCGGACCAGCGGTCTCCCAGGGCAACAATCTGGTGTGGCAGCAGCCGGGTTCGGTGACATCGTCGCGCGTCGCGCGTATAAACTTTGGCTTACGAGTCTCAACCACTTTGTCATCACCCGCTACCCGCGTGCAATAGCTGACGCTCCCTCCAGACGGTCAATATCCTTACCTGTAAACCAGCTTTCAAACTCAACTTTCGAAGGACAAGTGAGGTTGCCATGCGCTCATCAAGCCTTCGCGAATTCGACGACTGCGACACCTGTCCAAGGGCCTCACGCATGAGGCCGGAGGAGGTTGTCGAAGAGTGGACCAGCGTTCGAAATTGCATCGGACACCGAGCCTGCCGTCCATATCTAAGCAAGGCGGGAAACCCGGGCACGTGAATGCAATGATGCTGTGTTCGATTCACCGACAGAACAACTCAAAGTGTTTAATCAAGCTATTTTGTACGTTTGCGATGCGCTGACGCATCGTGCATTCGAAGGGATGCGAAAGAATGGCCACGGGGGACATCGATCTCGGCCGCGTTTTTGACGCGCTATCAATCATGGTATGGATGGCCTTACCCGACGGGCAGATCGATTTTGTCAATCGATGCTGGTCGGAATTCATCGGCCTCGGCCTGGAAGATATCCGTGCATCGAAATGGCAAGCTTTCGTTCACCCGGAAGATCTCGAGCGGCTGCTTGAAAGATGGCGATTGATCGTGGCATCCGGCACGGCGGGGGAGATGGAGGCGCGTGTTGGTCGCTTCGACGGGCAGTATCATTGGATCAACTTCCAATGCAATCCAATCCGCGGCACGGCCGGAGACATTCTCAAATGGTGTGGAGTGGCCACAGACGTCGAGGATGCACGGCGCGCCGAGGAAAAGCTGCGGCGGCGTAGGCTTGATCTCCAGACAATCATCGACAGCATTCCAATTCCAGTCGCGGTAACGACACCTTCGGGCGAGGTCGAGGGACTCAATCAACTTACACTCGACTATTTCGGTAGAACGCTCGATGAACTCAAAGGTTGGAAGAGCTCGGACGTTGTGCACCCGGACGACCTGGAGCGGACGGTGGCCGCACAGTTGGAAGCGCATCGGACGAGCACTCCCTACAATGTCGAGAGCCGCCATCGTCGTGCCGACAATGTTTACCGCTGGTACAACGTTCTGGGGCTGCCTCTTCGGGATTCGCAAGGCGAGATCGTCCGCTGGCTTCACCTGCTGATCGACATCGATGATCGAAGACGAGCGGAGGATGCGCTACGTGAAAGCGAGCGGAATTCGAAGCTGATCGTCAACACCATCTCAGCAGGATTTTGCGTCTTGTCGCCAGCCGGCGAAGTCGAGGCACTGAACGATCAATTGCTCGAATACTTCGGCAAATCGAAAAAGAAATTGAAGCATTGGCAAAACGCCGACGTGGTTCATCCTGATGACCGTCAGCGCATCACTCAAACGATCGAGCACTCGTTCGCGACAGGTGACCCATTCGATACGGAACAAAGACTTCGCGGAAAGGATGGCGTCTACCGTTGGTTTCGAGTTCGCGGTTTGCCTATCCGGGATACGGACAACCGGATCGTCCGGTGGTACGTCCTGCACATCGACATCGACGAAAAGAAACGGGCCGAGCAGGCTGTCGCAACCAGCGAACGCAATCTGAAAGCCATAGTCGACACCATTCCAGTGTTGGCCTGGTCCGCGCGCCCGGATGGATCCGCCGAGTTTTTCAACCAGCACTATCTCGATTACATCGGTCTATCCGACGAGCAGGCTCAGGGCTGGGGCTGGGCGGCCACGGTTCATCCAGATGATATGCCCGGGCTGGCCGGCACCTGGCAGGCCATATTGGCAGCGGGCGCCCCGGGCGAAGCGGAAGCGCGCCTTCGCCGCCACGATGGTGAGTATCGATTGTTCCTGTTCCGGGCTAATCCGCTGCGCGACGAGCACGGCACTGTCGTCAAATGGCATGGCGTCAACATTGACATCGAAGATCGCCGGCGCAGCGAAGAAAGTTTCCGTACCATCGTCGAAACCACGCCCGAATGCGTCAAAGTGGTCGCGCGTGATGGGACTGTGCTAAGGACCAATCAGGCTGGCGCGATAATGGCGGGCGTGCCCTCGCCTGACGTCGTGGTCGGACACAATTTCTTCGATTTCGTGGTTCCCGAGCATCGCGATCAATATCGTCTATTTCACGAGCGTGTCTGCGACGGACAGAAGGGCTTTCTGGAGTTTGACCTCGTCAGTCTGCAAGGCGTCCTCCGGCACGTCGAAACCCATGCTGCTCCCATGCTTGGCAGCGATGGCTCGGTCATGCAACTTGGAGTCACGCGCGACATTACCGAGCGGAAAAAGGCCGAGGAGAGATTGCGACGCAGTCAGGCCTTTTTGGCCGAAGGTCAGCAACTGGCTCGCATGGGAAATTTTTCGTGGTGCATCTCTGCAGGCGAGATCGTATGGTCGGAGCAACTTTACCGCATCTTTGCGTTCGATTCAAAAGACCCTGTGACGATGGAGCTAGTCGCATCGCGGCTCCATCCTGAGGATTTGCCACTCATGGCTGATTTTCTGGAACGTGCGCAATATGGCGCGCATGACTTGGATTATCAGCTTCGCATTTTGATGCCCGACCGCTCAGTCAAGTACCTGCATTTGATTGCGCATCTGGCACGGGATCATCCCGGTCGCCTGGAATACACCGGGGCCGTTATGGACATCACTCAGCGCCGGCTGGCAGAAGAAGCGCTCAGCAAGGCTCAATCGGAACTTGCCCACGTCACCAGGGTTACAAGTCTGGGAGTTTTGACAGCGTCGATCGCCCACGAGATCAATCAGCCACTCTCGGGTATTGTAACGAATGCCAGCACCTGCCTTCGCATGCTGTCTGCCGCCCCCCCAAACATAGCAATGGCGCAGGAGACCGCACGACGCACCGTGCGCGATGGGAACCGCGCCGCTGAAATGATCGCACGATTGCGTTCGCTGTTTAGCAAGAAAACTGTCGAAATCGAACCGGTAGATCTCAACGAGGTGGCGCGCGAGGTGATCGCTTTGGCCAAAAACGACCTTCAGCGAGACAAGGTGGTTGTGCATACCGAACTTGCGAATGGCATTAGGCCTGTTGGCGGTGACCGTGTGCAGCTTCAGCAGGTGATCATGAACCTGCTGCGTAACGCATCCGATGCAATGGCCAGCGTCGTCGACCGCCCAAGACGCCTGCTTGTTCGAACGGAGCCGGCCGACAATGATCAGGTGAAGTTGATGGTGCAGGACGCGGGTGTTGGATTCGGGCCGGAGGGAACGACACGCCTGTTCGAGACTTTCTACACCACCAAAAGCGACGGCATGGGGATCGGCTTATCTATAAGCCGCTCGATCGTGGAAAGCCTCGGCGGGCGGCTATGGGCCGAAGCGAACGCCGGCCCGGGAGCCACATTCTCGTTCTCTATCCCGGAATATTCCGGGGACGGGGTGCAGGACAACTTTGCCATCCTCCCCTCCGTCCGCAATGGGCGAGGTTCAATGGAACTTCGTGCCAGTCATCATTGACGCCAAATCGGCACAATGTGGCTGGGTGCCTACGATGTGGATTGCGGTTCGGCTGCAGGACCCTTGGGTCGGCGGCGGTCGGCTATGTAGCCTCCATCCCACCAAGAGGTGACGAAGCCCGCATACGCGTCGGCGGCGTCCTCCCAAATGAAATGTCCTGCCTCAATGATCGCAAGATCACTGTTGGGCAGGCGTTCAACCAGGAACTCTGCATTGGCCAACGGAACAACCTGATCGTGACGGCCAGCAATCACGCGCACCGGAGTTGGTATCTGCCGCAGCAAGTCACGGAGTATCGGGAGGTCGCGAGGGTACGCCCGGACGTACTGCATCGATTCGGCAAAGCGGGTGCCTGCGTATGAAGCCAGGTAGTCCTCGAATGCAGCTTGCGAGAGTGTGTATCGTTCGAGCGTACTCGTGGCGGCGCGCACGATATCGCGGCCATCGATGCGACGATATGGATCCAGGGAAGGCGCCTCAACCCAGTCCTTCAGCACCCCGCCAAGTTGCAGGGGAACGGCAGTGCCGCCTGTCCCGACGATGATACTGCGGAATCTCTCAGGCGTGCGGGCGGCCGCGAAAAGCACCGCGGGAGTGCCAACGTCGGGTCCAACGACATGTGGTTGCTCCAGTCCCAATTCATCCGCCAGTCTTATGACGAATTCGCCCATCGCCGACGGTGACATCAGCGAGTCCCGTCGTTCCGACTGGCCAAACCCCGGCAAGTCGACCGCGATGAGATGTGCGTGCTCGGCAAGCCGCGACCATATCGCTTCGAAAGCGTATATGCTTTCGGGCCAGGGGCTGAGCAGGAGCGCTTGCACCTTGCCACGCTCTTTCGAGCTCTCGGCGATGCGGATGGACAACCCATCGATCGAATGAAACAGGGGCTGGATGGAAAGATGCGAAGCTTGCATGAGCTCATTCCTTCAAAATGAAGTCTCTCTTTTCAAAATCGCGACGCAGCATTTCAAATGAGCTGAAAACACGCAATTGCACAAAGGTATGCGCGACACCTTTGTATCGATTTCAGGAAAAAGGCGGAGGACACCGATGCCGAAGCACGGCTTTTGGTTGCGAGAGCCCCGGTTTGGAGACGGCGCGAAAGCGCCCCCTCAATGGTGAAAACTGAGCACAAGACACGTTCAGAGGTTGAACAAATGTCTGATCCTGGCGGTCAGATGCGGAACGGATTTCAGGGCCGCGCCGCCATGGCGTTGATCGAATTTGGACAGCTCGACAGCCGTTTTCTTCGACAGAAGGGCGCCGAGCTCGTCGGCGATGGCCGGTCGGTCCCGTATCAGCGGCGCCAGCCCCTCCTGGGTAATTTCGTACACGACGACGGCGGTGAGCGCGGTGATGGACCCGAACTCGCCCGCACCAGTCAGCAGACCACCCTCTCCGAAGAAGTCGCCCGGCGCTAGCCTCGTGAGTTCGGTCGTTTCGCCCGCCGGGTCGTCGCTCCGTCGTGTGACAATTGCGACACCGCTGCGCATGATCATCAGCGACTGCGACACGTTTTTCTGTTCGATCAGCACGTCGCCCTTGCGAAAGGTGCGACGCGTCATGGTCGAAGCGAGGGTCTCCTTCTCTTCCTCGGTCAGGTGGGCAAACAGCGGAACCACATCCAGCAATCGCAACTGCGTGGTACGCAAACCGGCTGGCACCGCGCCCGTGGCCGACGCGGCGGCTGTAACACCGCCATTCGCGGGCTGGGCAAGAACCAGTCCTGCAGCCTTGGCATGGCGGTAGATCAGATCGAATACTTCTGTTCTCGCCGTGCCCACGGCCGACACGTCGGCAACTCTGGACGTCACCTCCAACTCGACCGCATTCGCATCGAGAGCTGTCACGTGGATGCTGGGTTCGGGAAGCGTCAGGATTGAATTGCTGCTCAGCAGGACTGAACGCATCACCTCGACCATGGCCGATGGCGCGGTCGACGGTCGGAAGCGTACGCTAAGCGTCATGCCGTGGCTGGGCTCGGGACTGCTGAGATTGGTGAGCCTCGCTTTGGCGAGATCGCTATTGGGAACGATGACGAGATCATTTGCGCTGGTCAGCAGATGCGTTGCTCTCCAGTTTGTCTCGACAACCTTGCCTTCGACCGCATCGCCGAGGGCGAGCCAGTCACCGACCCCATAGGGCCTGTCAAGACTAAGCGCGATCCCGGAAAACACGTCGCTCAAGGTGCTTTGCAGGGCAAGCCCAAGGATCAGCGCCACGATGCCGGACGTGGCAATCAACGTACCGACCGGCGCATTGAAAACATACGTCACGATGGACAGCACGGCGCCGATGTAGATCACGCCAACAATGAGATCCTGCAGGAATCGGCCCTCGCGGGCTCGCCCCTCGAAAATCAGAAAAACACGGACGACGCTGATCAGCGCCCATGCAGCGCTGGTCCACCATGTGATCTTGGCGAGCCCGAGGAAAAAACGCTGGAAGCTGGACGCGCCCGGCGGCCCCGGCGCGTACGGTACGATGCCGTGGGACATCAGAAGGATGGTGAGAACAGCCAACAAGGCCAATTGGCCGATGAGGTGGAACCGGGGGCGATTGCGAAGCATCACCCGTGTGGTGACGGCACCGATGACGGCAAGCGCTCCCGTCCTCACGATAGGGTCGGCGACCACCTGGGTGATGTCACCATAACTCGGCATTGGCTCCGGACTCCGTGCGCGGCTACTGTTGCCTGAGAAGGTGCGACCACCGCTGCCGGTCATCTGGCGGCAGTTGAACGCCGGCAGAGACTCTAGGTGAACGAAAAGTCGCTCAGATCGGCGGCGATCATAGGCAGGTCGCGTACCAAGACGTCTTTCAAAAGGTCATTCATGGCTTGCAGCCGGGGATCCCGTTTGTTCGCATCCGGCGCGTGAACCGTATTGGTGAGCTCGCGCGTATCGTCGCGGATTTTCTTGACCCGCAGTCATGGTGAGCGGGCAGAATGTCGTAGCGCTTCGGTCTCGCCTCTGGCCGAGTTCTCGACCACGACTTCACTGATTTGTACGATCGGCGTCCGATCGGTGAAATTGCGGATGTCGCCCGAGATCTCCTGGGCGTGCGGGCCATACGAGGACTGGTACGCCTGCACTGAATCGCAGAGCAGGTGACACATTGCGACATACGCAGCCGGGATTTCTGCCGTCCAGTCCGCCAGCTTCCTGTCGATCGCGTAATATTTCAAGGCCGGCCCCATCCTGCTCTTGATGAGCGGCAGGTGTTTGTCACGATAGTAGTCGTGATCGAACCGCGTCCCGAGGCTGGCGGGATACATGACACTGACTTTGATCATCGCTTCTCTCCGCGGGTTGTCATTCGGGCACTTGCACGTGGGAGGCTTTCGCCTGGGTCGCCGCGGTTGTGACTTCGGCTTTTGACACGATGGCATGCGCCTGCTGGAGCGCATGGCGTGTCGGCCGGTTCGCGATATTGGCGCGCGCGAGTTCGAGCGCCCGCTTCAGGTTGTTTCCGCTGCTGGCGTAGAACTCCGCGGCATGGTCCGCGAATGCGAGCAAATGTGTCTCAAGAAGCTTTTCGAAGCCAAATCGTGCGGCCTCGAGCTGTGCCTCGGCCTCCTCGAATCTCTCTTGCGCGATCAAAACGTCGGCAAGACGCCACCGCACCTCCGGATCGCTGCTCGATAGCACTGGCAGGAGTAGCGCCTCGGCGTCGTCGGTCCGGCCTTGATTGGCATGTATTTCCGCAAGATGCACGCGGGCCCTCACATAGACCGGCACGTAAGCGATGGCGCGCCGATACCAGCGCGCGGCCAGATTGAGGTCCGGTACCGGATTGAGTTCACCCCACAACATGCCAAGCTGAAAGCAGACCCAGGCCGGCGGGAAAGGCGACGTGCCGGCATATGCATCAAATGCTTGCCGATACACCGCCTCCGCTTCGGTAAAGCGCTCCAGATCGGCAAGCACGGCACCGAGAGGCACGAGATCCTCCAGTCGCGCGCCTGCTCTTGCAATGCGGCGCCGGGCGTCAAGCACGCGGTCAAGCTCCATGCCACGGGCCTGGTCGATCGCCAACGCCTGGCGGTCTGCTGCCTCGCGCGGCGCGCCCAGCACGGTGGCGCGCGCCAAGTGCATCGTTGCGTCCGCGAAGCGATGCCCTGTCGAGGCTACCTCGGCCTGAACGAGTGCCGCCCGAAAGGATTCTTCCGCATCTGAAAGTCGCGCGGCGAGTGCTTCCAGGCGGTCGAGCGCTTCCACGTCCCCAGCGAACTGGATCCTCAGCCTCTCCATATCCACGATGGCTTCGGCAATATCTGGAAGCGTCGGGTCTTGCCGGAAGCGCATCCATGCATGGCGGCGCGCACTTTCCAGGTTGATGGCCGCAATTTCCCCGTCGGTGGCCTGCGGCCAGGACGCTGTCGATGAAGCCGCCGCGCTCATGGCAAAATCAGGAGAGCGATGCCCGCGAACGAAATGGCGGCGCCGGTGACCTGTGCCAGTTGACGGCCCGTGGCCGGACCGGTCCTGCCAATCGCGATACCCAAACCAACGCCGGTCGCATGAAGCAGCACGGTGGCGCAAACGAAGCCGAGCCCGTAGGTCAGCCCCGACATGCTTTCCGGCATTTCTGTGCCATGAGCGTGACCATGGAAGATTGCGAAAAATCCAACAAGGAATGTGGCAACCAGCGTCGGCACGCTAAGCTGAAACGCGACGGCCAGACCCAGCACGATAACCGACATGGCGATGCCGATTTCCGCGAACGGTAGTTTGACGCCGGCCATGCCAGCGACGCCCGCTAGCGCCAAGACGGAAACAAACGTCAAAGGCACCAACCACCGCGCCCGGCCTCCCAAATGAGCGGCGAACAAACCGACCGCGATCATTGCCAGAATATGGTCCATCCCGCTGAACGGATGTGTCCAGCCGGACGCAAAGCCGTGCGTGAGGCCAACAATGCCGGGATGAGCCGACGCAGCGACGGGCACGAAAACGATGACAGCGGCGCATTCCCCCAGTATAGCGCGGTTCATTGCCGTTCGGCCTCCGGTTCGGTTCTGTTCAACGATTGGGGTCATGTCGCACCTCCAAAGCGGGATTTCAGGCTTCCCAGACCAGTTTTGAGCAGCGTCGCCACCCTGGCTCTCACGACGATGTCGGGTTGATTGTCGGCCTGGTACTGCACGCTCCATTCGGCAACGCAACCGTCGCCCCTCGGCGTGACCTTTATCGTGCCGATGTAGTGGCAAGCGGGAATCCCGGCCACCAAGGTGTAGCGATAGAGCCGTTTCGCATTGTCGACTTCCTCAAGCCGTTCGACGACTTCCCCGCCATCGCGCGCCTCGATCCTTCGGAGCTGACCAGTACCGGCGCCGGTCAGGCGAACCTGGGCGACCAACGGATGCCAGTCGAGGTTGAACTGTCCGATGACCGACCACACCGCGTCGGCGGCCGCCGCAAGCTCGACGCAATCCTCGACGCTTTGCAGGTCTGTGTTGGGCATCGCGAAATACGGAAACACCTTCATGCCGGGCTTCGTCGCTTGGGTCGCCCCACCCTGGAGAAACTTCCGATCGCGGTTGACGAGCCAGGTGAGCAGGATGTCGATCACGTTCGCATCGATCGTGCGGCCGCCGCCGGTCTGATAAGGTCGGCCGTAAAGCGTGCTCTTCTCGATTTCGAGATGGCTTTCGTCAGTGATAGGCTTGGCCACATCGAACAGCAGAAAATCGTCGAGGAAGATGTTGGCGTTGGCGGAGAGCGCTTCCGGCGTCCAATCGGCTTTGCCGTCACGCATGTCCCAGTCGGCGAAGCTGTCCTTCAGGCGCTGAAGGAAAAGCGGTTGCAGCTCTTTCGAAATCTCGAATGGCTTCTGCTGATTCCACAGGTCGCGGATGTCCTCCGCGCCCCGCAACCCGGGATTGGTGAGGCGAATATTCGTCTGCTCTGGCTTTCCGACCCAATCGATGCGGGCAACCGGATGTGAGACGTTGCCTGCCGGCGAGCGGGCGGGGACAGTCTCGGCGATCGCCCCGAACAATGAGCCGGCAGCGGGATTGAGTAGGCGATGTGTGTCGAACTCCACGACCGCGCAGAGCACGTTGTCGTGCTGGAGCAGATTTGGAACCTTCCTGAGATCGGAGGCGATTACCGCGAGATAAAAGGGGTCGGAGCGCAGCCCGGCGAACACGCGCACATCGCCTTCCGGAGTCGATGCGCCCTTTTCGTCGTTCACAATGAGCGACAGCTCGCGACCGTCCGGCAAAGTGCACGTGCCGCGCTGGACGACATTTCCCGCGGCATCGCGCTCCAGCACCTCGAACCTGAAGCTGAAGCGAATTTCCTTGTGCGCAGGTTGAAACTTCGCCGCCTCGCCAACGCCGGCAACGGTCACGCGGCGAACGGCAATCGCGTGATCGATGACGTTCGAGAAGATCGCACTTTCGCCGGCGGAAGGGAAAACGCACATCGCAAGCACGGTGCGCACCGGGTTCTCCGGACTGATGAAGGCGAAGAGGTCGGTGACGTCGGCTGGGGGATCGCCGATCGAGCGCGGACCGTCAACATGATCTGACATCATCAACCTCCATTCATCGGCTCGGTCGCCACGACTTCAAGCCGACTCCAGCGGATGCGCCGGTTCATGCTGCTTGAACTCAGCGGCATGGAGATTGACGAAGTCGCGCATGCTCGTGGGTGCTTCGCCGGTGAGTTTGCGCAGGGTGTCCGTCATGCGGTCGTAACGCCCCTGCTTGGTCAGCTCAGTCATGGCTGAGAGATGCCTGATGACGAATTCAGGAAACCGCATCTGACGAAGGTTTTCGCTCCACCCTGGGAGTGGGACGTCGTGATATCGGATCGGCCGGCCGAGCGCCTCGGAGAAGAGACGCGCGTAGTGGTCCAGATCGGCCGATTCCGGCCCGGTCAAATCGTAGATCTGCCCGATATGCGGGGTGGGATCGTCGAGGATCACCGCCACCGCGCGCGCCACGTCCACCGCGGAGATCGGAGAGGTCTTGCCGCTGCCGAACGGCAGAGCCAACGCATCGGAGGCCCGCACACCGGCGGCGGCGAGTTGAAGAAAGAAGCCCTCAAGAAAGACTGTCGGCCGCATGGTGACAACCGGCAGTCCCGACCACGACAGAGCCTGCTCCGACAGCCAGTGCAGCTTGTGCTGCGGACTGTCGGTAGTCTCGCTAATGCTCATCTGGGAGACCGTCATCTGCGACATGTTCACGAACACCTCGACGCCGTAATGGCGCGCCACCGCGGCGGTGTTGAGTGTGGCTTCCAGGTAGGCCGCCGAGGTAGACATTCCAAAATAGATGCGCCGGCAGCCTTGGATGGCGCGATGCATCGAGGCAAGGTCCGTCAGGTCGCCCACAACGACCTCCGCGCCGATTCGTCGTAAGGCCTCGGCGCGCTCGTCCTCACGCCGAACCATGGCGCGCACCTTGTACCCCCTCGCGAGCAGAAATCCCGTGAGGTTGCGCCCGATGCCACCCACAGCGCCGGCTGCTCCGGTCACGAGAATCGGGTTGTTATGTCTATGTTTGGTCGTCATGTCGCTGGCCTTTGGATACATTCAAAAGACGAATTGGTGGGAGCTCCGCGCCTGGGTCGAGTCACTTGCGATCCGCCGAAGCTCTAGTTCGAATATTCCCAGAAATCGTCTGGAATAGAGCTTCCCATGGCAGCCCGCATGGCATCCCGAAACAGTTTCGCTGCCGGCATTGGACGAAAAGCTATTGCGCGATCGACGATGAGCCCCTCATCGTTTTCTTCGATAATATCGAAGCTTTCCAGCTCGTGACCCTGAATTTTTCCCTTCCACCTCAGCAGGGTTCTTCGGTCGTCCAGCTTCCACTCGCCCGTATAGGCACCTTCTCGTAGTATAGTCGAGGTCGCGAAGATCTTGGCAACGACCGCACGACCCTCGATGGTCCGAATTAATACTGGGCTGTGAAAAACAACATTTGCAGCGAGAATTGCCTCGTAGTCAGCCACGGTGGCGTGGCCTGACTCCCGAAGTTTTCGAATTGCATGCATGGCGGATGATCCTTCGATGGGTAACGACCCCACGGTTGCTTCTTGGTGATGTTGGCGGGTCAAGCCGGCATCACCCGTCTTAAAAAGCCGCGTCAGGAGACAACAACATGGTTGGACATCTTACCGTCCCTTCAAGCCGCAACGCGGATCAGCTTTTTGTTCACAAATTCGCCGATGCCCAGATGCGACAGCTCGCGGCCATACCCGGAGTTCTTCACGCCCCCGAACGGGAGGTCAGCTGCGGTGCCGGTCACCTCGTTGATGAAAACCATTCCGGACTCGATCTGGCGCGCAACACGTTTTGCGCGTTCGATGTCTTTGGCAATCACCGTCGCACCGAGGCCGAAGGGTGAATCATTGGCCAGTTGCACGGCCTCTTCGTCACTCTTGACGCGAAAGACCATGGCGACCGGGGCGAAGAACTCCTGTCGATAGGCGGGATTGTCCGGCTTTACGTCGACGAGGATAGTAGGGGCGAGGAAGAACCCGCGCTGATCGAGCTTCTTTCCGCCCAGCAACACCTTGGCGCCCCTTATAACTGCAGTGTCGATCTGGTTCAGGACGTTGTTGAGCGCTCCGTCCGTACAAAGGGGCGCCAGCGAGGTTTCAGGGTCCATGGGATCACCAGCCTGCAGTTTCTCAAACCCGGCCTTGAATCCGTCAAGGAACGCGTCGGCCATGCTTTCCGGAACGATGAAGCGCTTTGCCGCGATGCAGGTTTGACCGGCGTTTTTCATTCGACCGAACACGGCCAATTCCACGGCCGTGTCGAGGTCGGCATCATCAAGGACGATGAATGGGTCGCTGCCGCCGAGTTCCATCGTGCTCTTCTTCAATGCCTGGCCTGCTTCGGAAGCGACTGCCGACCCCGCCCTTTCACTGCCGGTCAGCGCAACGCCCCTGATCCGTCCATCTGCGATGATCTGTGCCGCTTGCTCGTTGGTCGCAAACACATTTGTCCAGGTTCCTTCCGGAGCGCCGGCGTCGAGAAAAAGCTTCTCGAACGCCAGCGCGCATTTCGGCACATTCGGAGCATGCTTGCAGATGATGGTGTTGCCGAGCATCAGGTTCGGCGCCGCTACGCGAACCAGCTGATAGTAAGGGTAGTTCCAGGGCTCGATGCAGAAAAGCACGCCCAACGGCGCGTTCTCGATAAAGGCCTCCCCGTTTCTGACCTGGAGTTTCTCCGGAGCAAGGAACGCATCCGCGTTATCCGCAAAGTAGTCGAGGATGTCTGCACACAGCCCGACCTCGGACCGCGCTTCTCGGAACAACTTGCCCATCTCGAGAGTGCTGAGTTTGGCGTATCTCTCGACGTCGTCGCGCAGAATCGAGGCCGCCTTCTTGACGACGGCTTTGCGAGCCGCAAGCGATCTCCGGCTCCAGTCGGTCGCGTATACCGTCTCCGCTTTGGCGATAATCGTTTCGATTTCGCCATCAGTGTGCAGCGGGAACGTTTGAACCAGATGCTCGGTGTAGGGATTAATCGTTTGATACAGCATGGAAGGCTACCTCTGCTTCCTTTGGGTTGCCGTTCTCAGCCACCCTGATTCCCGATCCACTTCAACGCGGACATGCTCGGCATGAAGAAATACTCGCCGCCCTTGAGCACGTTGAACGTTTGGATGCCGTGGACGCGCCGGCGGACGGGCGCCTTCGGGATCGTGAAGGTCGCGTCTTCCGGTTGGAGCCCGACGATTGGATCGCGCTCGTTGTTCGCGCCGATGAAATCGCCGTCGTTGATCCACTCCTTTTGCAGGAATTCGATCGTGTCCATCGCCTTGGCGCTCATGAACAGGAAGATGGCGCCGCGCGGCACGTGATCGTCTTCGTCGGACAGTTGGTTCGGGTCGTAGGGCCGTCCGTAGGTCGTGCCGCGCCGGATCAGGCGATGGATGTTGACGTCAGTCAGCCGCTGAAGCTGCGTGTCCCTCGGATTCATGCGCCGGATGTGGGAGCTAAAGGGTATCTGCTGGCCCCGGGAATCGCTCGCATAGTCGAAATCGTTGTTGCGTTGTGGATCGGCGCCGAGCGCTGGATTGTCCTTGTCAGGCGCCAGTGCCAGCGGCGCGCCGCTGCGCCAGCGGCCGACCAGCTTGGCGGCCAGCAATTCCCGCTCTTCCTCAGTGCTACCGTGCTCCCGCAGGAAGCGATTGAACGAGGCGACGAGCGAATGATACTTGCGATAGCCGACATAGGTTCCATTGCGACCAAGGATATCGGGTTGCGGCATCGGCAACGGGACGCCGGTCTCGCCGGGGTATCCCAGGATGAACTCCCCCGCCTTGATCGGGCGGCCCTGGCCCGGTAGCGGATCGACGCCGCTGCCCTCGACCGGCGGCTGGTCGATGCCGTCCTTATAACCCAGCGAATTGCGGTCATCCGGTTGGGCGCCGAAATCCTGCATCACCACGACGCTGACGCCCGAGAAACCCTCGTACTGATCGCGTGCGACAGCAAGCGCGCGCTGGCGCATCTCCTCGGTATCGCTGAATGCACTGATCCCGATGTGGACCTGAGCGTTGCCGTACGGCGCATCCCAGTGTTTCGGATCGTTCAGATCCACATCGCCAAGTTCCTTGGCGCGGGCCGCCATCCCAACACGGAATGTTTCGGGAAAGCTCTGCAGGGAGTCTTGGGGGAGACCCAGTGCTTCCAGGCCCGCATAAGTGATCCCAACCCCGAGCCAGGCATTTGCGGCGATCCGCCAGCCGGCGGCAGAGTCGACGTAAGGTGTCAGCCGCCGAAGAAAGGCCCGGCCCGCCGCCGCATCATCGACCCGCAACAGAATGTGCATGCCGAAATATGGCGCCGGCCTCTGCCTGAGCACAGTTGCCTGGATCTCATGCAGATCGAGCGTTGGAACGTGCGCCGGCGGGTTCTCGCCGACGGAGTCCTTGATGGACAACATGGACTTATCCCTTATGAGCCTGAGGAGTTGCGTCCCGCACGGACTCCCAAGCGAGTTCGCGGCTGCGGCTATCCGATTTCATCGAGGAATTCGTCGACGGCCTTGCCGAGCTTTTCGAGCCTTCTTGCCTCCGGGACGGTGAGGTTCGACGAAGCGACATACCAGGCGTCAGCAGTAATCTGATTGCCAGCGATCCAGTCCTTGATTGCGGGATCATGCATCCCCTTTGGCGGGTATCCCACCATATTGCTGAATAGGACGTCGAGCGCGTCGGGAATCTTGGTAGAGAAGTCGTCGATATAGGCGTCCCAGTCGCCGTCATACGTTGTGGCAAACAGCAGCCTCGTGTCGTTATCGAGGAATACGAAGCGCATGTCGTGCAAGGTACCCACCTTGTCCGCGCCCTGGAAATTGCCGCCCAAGACTTTGAGCAGAGCCCGGAGCCGCTTGGCGCCTCCCGGTGCAAAGGTGACAATCGACGTGAGTTCGGACACTTTGCCCTGACGCAGCCCGGTACGCCCTGCGCTCGCGGCTCTCTGCTGCCCATCAGCGGCCGCAGTGCTGAGTTCGGCGACCATCTTTTCAAGTCCGATGCGGCCCACCTCCGGCGCGTCGGCGTAAAGCCCGCGTACCTTGTCGATCAAGTCAGCGACCGTCTCGTGTTCCGACATCGTGCGTGCCTGTGCTTGCGCTGCCATTGTACTTCTCTCTTTGCGTTTCGGTGGTTCGTCCCCTCGCGGTCGCCTAGCCGATCTTGTCCAGGAATTCGTCCACAGCCTTGCCGATGCGCTGGAGCCGCTGAATCTCGGCTACCGTCAGATCCGGATAGGCGACATACCAGCCCTCCGCCGTGATCTGGTGCTTGACGAGGTAGTCCTTCGCTCCCGGGCTGCGAATGCCGGGCCAGCCATCCCAAGCGGAGTCGATGATGTCGAGATAGTCGGGAATTTTCGCCACGAAGTCGTCGATATAGGTGTCCCAATCGCCATCGTAGGCCGTGGCGAAAAGCAGTCTCGTGTCGTTATCGAAGAACACGAAGCGCATGGTGTGAAGCGTGCCTACCTTGTCGGCGCCTTGCGAGAGGTTGCCACCCAATAGCCTCAGGAACGCGCGCAAACGCTGCGCGCCACCTTGTGCGAGCGGGACGATGATCGTCAACTCAGAGACCTTGCCGAGGCGCGCGCCGACACGACCGGCGCTTTCTATCGGCGGCGGCGGATCCGAAGCTTGGGACTTCAGCACTTGAACTGCGTTCTCCAGTGCCTTCTTGCCGATCTCCGGTGCATCAGCGAACAGTTCCCGGAACTGCTGGATCTTCTTCTCGACCGTCGAGTCCTGTTCTGGTTTAAGCGCGGTGGCGGTGGCCATTTGAATCTCCCGGTTGTCAGCCTTGGCCTCTAATTGGCCCCGAAAGTGCCGCAGGGACCAGTAAAGCCATGCAAATCGCGCCAAATTCTTGCTAAGGTTACGCTTGATCGGGGTGCGTCGGATCAGATACGCTTCGTCTTGAGGGATCCCGGATCAGAGCCTGCGCTGACGTGGCGCGCCGCTGATGAAAGTGCTCCGGCCCTATTGGAAATGGTCACGGGGAGCCGCAGGCCCAGCTGCCGCCAGGCAGCCAACGGGTTGCTGGTCTCATCGACACCCAATTGGCTCGCCGTGGAGACTGCCGGGATCACATGTCGGCATTTGCGCCAGCGCAGGCCAAATTCACGCGAGATAGCCGGAAACGCCGTCCCACAACAATTTCAACGCCGTCACGACCAGCAATCCGTAGCAGGCCCTGTAAAGCTGATGTTGGTCCAGCCTTCCGTGCATCCGCCAACCAAGCCAGACGCCGGCGGGGATGGCAGGCAGGCAAGCCGCCATCAATATCCAGACGTTGCCTTCCGGTTTCACCAGCAGCAGCCACGGCATCGCTTTGGTCGCGTTGCCGACAGTGAAGAACAGGCTCGTCGTCCCTGCGTAGACTTCCTTGCCGAGGCCAAGCGGCAATAGATACATCGCAAGCGGAGGTCCGCCCGAATGCGCCACCATGGTGGTGATGCCCGATGCCAGACCGGCGGCAACTGCCTTTGCCGACGAACGCGGACGGATACTCACAGTCGCGCCTCCGACAAACCATAGACCGACAAAGAGCAGGGTGATGGCCGCCATCAGGATCGCTATGGCGCGGTGGTCCAGGACACGAAACAGCAGATAGCCCAGCGCTATCCCGATCACGAGTCCCGGTAACAGCAGCACAAGGTCCTGCTTCGACCAGGTCGAGGGCTTCCAATAGCGCAACGCGAACAGGTCCATCGCGATGAACAGCGGCGCGAGGAGGCCACCGGCTGTCACCGGGTCCATCACGATCGACAGCAGCGGAATGCCAATGATGGCGAAGCCGCCGCCGAAGGCACCTCTCATGAAACTGATCAGAAACACCCCGACAGAGGCGACAAGAACCGTGGCAGCCGTCAATTCCAAGCGTCCGCCTCCAAAGAAATATTCAAGTTCCATGGGGCGCGTCGTTACTTTGCCGGCTACCGACGAGAATCCCATGCAATCGTTGACGCGCCCATGCGGATTTGAATGTCGCCTCCGACCTCCCGCGCTTCGTAGACGTTGAGCGGCCTGATCGCCGGGCCGTCGATCACCGCTCCGGTCGGAATGTCGAACCGGGAGCCGTGGCATTGGCACATGACGGTCTTCCCGGTGAGTTGCCCGCCGGACAGCGGGCATGCCTGCGGAGCGCACGTGCACAGGTCGTCGAACGCGTAAAGGCTATCGTCAATCCGCACGAGAGAAATTCGCAGCTTGTGGTCGTCCGAATAATAAGGGACGACTAGGTTGTTGGGGATCGCGACGCCCGGCGCGATCGAAAGCAGAATATCAGCAGCGAGCATCGTCATCGCCTTCTCCTTCACAATAAGGGCACTCGGGTTCAATAAGGATACTCGGGGATGATGTCGGACTTCTTGGCGTCGAGGCGCAACTCGCCTGGAGCCCCGGCGGGCACGAAGGGCCGGTACGGCATGATCGGGTCGAGGCGTATATAGCCGGCCCCCAGCGGAGGCCTTGTGTCCGGATCTCCCTTGTTCGGCCAGAGCGACATTGCGCGCTCGGCAAGGGCTGTGATCGTCAGCGACGGGTTCACACCGGGATTGGCTGGCATCACGCTCCCGTCCATGACGTGAAGCCCGGGCTGCCCGAACACGCGCTGATAGGGATCGACAGCGCCAGTCGTACTGCTGTCGCCAAGCGGAATCCCGCCAGTGAAATGGGCTGTGGCCGTGCGGTTGATGACCTCGGTGACCAGCGCCCCCTGGCCGCTGTCCATTTTCTTTGCCAGTCGGTCGGCGAACTCCTCGACGACCGGAATGTGCACCGAGGGCGGCGCCCCGGAGCCGCGCCGGCTCCGCAACAGGCCGTCATGCCAGTACAGGTCGATCGACGTATCGGTCGTCTGCATGCACAGCATGATGGCCGCCCGCTCGGGCCAGTGACGCGGATCCGCGACGCCAAGCACCTGGGCCGGGTGTTCGACCAACTCCTTGAGCCACGACAGCGTCGGATGTTTCTGCTCGCCATGCTGATGGTGGGTGAAAAGGAGCGCGAATAGCGAGCTTCCGGCCCCGTAGTAGACGGGCTCGATGCTCGTCACCGGATCTGGCCAGACGCCGCAAGTGATTGCGACCGATCCCGGCGTGATGTGAATCTTTTCCGGATCGCGCTTCCATTGTCCGTAAGGCCGGGTGATCTCGAGGAGCTGTTCGGAATTCGTCCGTGCCCGTTTGCCCAGCTCACTCGATAGACCCCTCAAGCGGCCTTCATGCTGCATGTGATGAAGGAGCTTCGACGAGCCATACGCGTGGGCAGCGACGATCACCTGCTCGGCGGTGTATGTGTGGTGGTGCAGATGCGCCGCGCGCTGGGCCCAACCGGGATGGCGCGCATGCACCTCGAGCCCGCCACCATCGAGCGGGGAGAGGTCGTAAACTTCGTGCAGCTCATGGATCTCCGCGCCGAGCTTTTCCGCCAGATAGAGATAGTTGGTCGTCACCTTGTTCTTGGCGTTGTGGCCACAACCGACTTGGCAGTTGCCGCATGAAATGCATCCGGTGCGCCGAGGTCCGACACCGCCGAAATACGGATCATCCTCCTCGACGCCCGGCCGACCGAAGTACACCCCCACCGGTGCCTTGTTGAAGGTTTCCCCTCTCCCCATCTCGGTCGCGACCTGCTGCATGTAGCGATCAACGTCGGTCGGCATGTACGGATAGCGAACGACGCCGAGCATCCGCCTTGCCTGGTCGTAACAGGGCGCCAGTTCGTCGGCCCAGTCGGTGATACCTGCCCATCCTGGCGCATCGAAGAACTTTTTCGGAGGGACATAGAGGGTGTTGCCATAGACATGCGAGCCGCCGCCGACGCCCGACCCACAGAGGAGGAGTACGTCGTCCAGATATTCCATTCTCTGGATCCCGTATAACTCTGCCGCGGGGAACCACAGATAGTCCTTCAGATCCCAGTTGGTCTTCGCAATGTCTTCGTCTTTCCAGCGCCGGCCGGCCTCCATAACGCCCACACGGTAGCCCTTCTCGGCGGCGCGGAACGCGGCAACGCTTCCACCGAACCCGGAGCCGATGATCACCACATCATAGTCGAAGGTGGCCATGAACACTTTCCTTCCGGCTTGTTGGTGGACCCAATGATCTAGCACTCAAGTCCCGAGGAGGGCCCGATCGGGTCGGGCGGCTGGAATAAACCGCGGCTGCGCTACGTGGGGCCGCGGTCTGAAAACGTGGCGGTTTCCAGGCGCCCTCCAAGCTTCGGCGCCGTTCGACTTACAATCGCAAGCGGCGTTCTTCGGTGATGCGCCTCGGCGACCGAGGCTACGAACTTGTAGCCACGCCCGGGGATGTTGATGATGAAGCGGTTTCCGTCTCGTCCGTCACGCAGCGTCCTGCGCAATGCGGAAATATGGACCGTCAAATTGGCAGGCCCCACAAAGACATCGGGCCAAACGCGCGCCATCAATTCTTGCTTGCTAATCAATTCGCCAGGACGTTCGAGCAAGGCAATCAGGATTTCCAGCGCGCGGCTTCCCAACGGCGCTGGTCTGTCGCCCTCCAGCAGAAGAAACTGTGCCGGAAGCAGACGAAATGGCCCGAATGAAACTTCGGTTGGCGCGGTGCGAACCGGCTCGGCTCCGTTCGTCAAGAGTGGCCCCTCCACGTCCGGAGTTTGAACGACGCGTCCATCATGAAGCCCCTGCTCGCGATGGAATTCAGACACCGCCGGCGCTTGGGGCCAGCGCGAATATCCGAAGTCCGGTGCTGATCCTGATGCGCGCATGGTGATCTCGTTTTGGAACCAGGTTTGAGACAAAGATGTTCGTGGCGTAATCTGATCGTTTGAGGGAGCGCGAGCAATTGCACGTAGGTATCGACAAATGAGCGAGCGAATTAGCCCGCCTGAGCTCAAATGCAGGTCGCATTGCTAGTCCACGACATTTCCGGCGAAATCGTTTTGATTTCTGATCTCCTCAGCGGATTGGCTGCCGGAGATATTTCTCCGCGCGCGGGATTGTCCCCACGCCGCCCGATCGGTTGTTGCCGACGGCCTCATATTGGCCTCAAACTTGCCGATCTGAGCGGCTAAACCCGTGAAGGCTTGTTCTGTCGAGCTACCCCGAGCAAATTCTCCATCCGGCTATGGGAATTTACCGATTGCTTTTAACGCGACGAAAGCTGGAGCGGCGAATTTCGGGAGCCACCGTTCAGTGAACAAAGACCAATGGCGGATCCAACGACCGGAGTTCGATTTTAATCATGTGTCGGCGAGCAAGTCCCGGTCGCTTGAATCCCGCCGCTTTGACATTCCAGGGCTTCGCAAATCATCTGCCCCAGATTTCGGGCCCGACTTCCGGCCAGGACTGGCTCGTGGCAGGTATAGTATTCGTTTTTAGGCCTGCCTGCCTGTGTGTGGCATGTTTCCGGATCGAAGCAGTAAAGTTGTTGTCGATATTTGCAGAGAGGTGCGCTGGCGACTTGTAGACATCCTCCGAACCGTAGTGATCGCTACCGGCGAACGCAGTGGCAGTGGCAGTGGCAACAAGCATGGCGGCGGCGCCAAGAACAATCCTGGTCATTTCAAGTACTCCTGATTTCAGTGTCTCTGTCCGTCAAGTGGCGCGCCCTAGGAGGAAATCGCGTCACTCGGACCGGCAACAAAGCTTGCTGGTAAGCCTTGATCGCGTTGTCGTTTCGCCATCCACGCCAGGTCGATGACCGAGGGCTCGCGTCAGTCCCAGAACCGTCGGCGCGCCTCGCGGACGGCGTCCGATCGTGAAAGGCCGATGTCCTTCAGCTGGTCGACGCCGATTTCGAGCAGCGCCATTCGCGAGCGCCGTCTCTCGGATTGCCGCTTCAGTAACGCCAGAATGGACGCGGCGTCGAAAAGCGATCCGCCTGGCGAAGCGTCATACTCGTTATCCTCGGCTATCCGGTAGGCCTTGTCGGTGGTGACCACTGTCGTTTCCTCATTCTATTACTTGTGGCGATCAATGTTGTGCCGCTGTTGCCGGCAGCCCATTGCACGATGGTATCGGCAATACTTTTGGATCGTTTCCGACTGGCATGCGCCCGACGCCAAAGCAGACGCAGGAAAAAGGGCCGACCACGTCGCAAAGCCTTCGTGGTCAATCGTTCCAGATCAGCTGGCCGAAGTCGGGCCGGGGACCGGCTATTCGATGGTATAGCCGTCGTCCTCGGATCGACGATGACGTGCCTGGTTGCCCCTGGCCTGTGAATGGGCGCGGTAGACAATTTGCCTAACCCGTCCAGGTGGTCGCCGTCAGCTGTGAGTAGTGGTCGCTGCCGGCAAAGGCCGAGCCGGATGTGGCAAGTACCGCGGCGGCGACAAGCGCCAGCCTGGTCACTCCATTCTCCTGATATCGGGTTTGTGAAGGATAGGGCCGCGTTAGCGGCCCCAGATCCCCTGGCCCGGTTCGTCCTGGAAGATACCAGTCGCGGAGTTGACATGGTTGTGCTTGACCGAGCTGTGGATAGACCCGGTGAGGCTACGGTCGATATTGCTGGAAACCGGTGCCGGCTGCCAGTTCACATTCTCCGACCCATAGTGGTCGCTGCCAGCAAACGCGGTGCCGGTCGCAAGAAGAAATGCGGCGGCGGTAAAAGCGATCTTGTTCATTTAAAATACTCCTGGATTTAGTGATCTGTCCGTCAAGCAACGCAACATGGGAGGAAGTTTACCGTCGCTCGGACCGCCAGGAGATGGCCATGCGCCACGGCCGCTTCCATCATACAAAGGTGTTGCACCTAAGGTCTAAGCGGGGCGGAAGATTGCCGGACAGGTTATTTTTATATTTATCCTCAAGCACTTAGACGCTTACAGCGGATTACGTTTCCGAACCGCGCTCTGTCGCTCATTGTTCGCACACAAACAATCCGCAGTGTCGAATCGAACTGCTCGGTTCGCCATGAGCGATACGATGGTGGGATGGCCAGCCGCAGCAATCGGGTGTCGACCCATCCGGCATCACCGCCCGCGAAGGCCGCTCCGGCGCGTTTTGGGAGCCGGCTGGCAACTCAGCCGATCTGGCATCAGCCTCATCGCGGTGCTGTTGCCCTGGAAGGTCCATCAATCGCCATTCAAAATCCCTTCAGGCGCAAGCTGGCCCCGTTCGAACCGATGGAGCCGTTCGGCCCGACCGAACCGATACGAAGGCATCGCGGACACCTTCGTGCAATGGATTTACCGCCGCTGCTGGCCGATCCTTTGGCGCATCGGATCGGCATCAAGCCACAGGAGTACGTCATGACCGCAATTTCGACATCAACCGCGATAACCGATTCCTCTGTCGGACTTTCCGGGTGCCGGCTGTTCTCGAGGCTGGGACCGGAACACTCAAGCCGATCGGAGCCATCAGCCAAAGAGCCGGGGAAGAACCCAGGGCTGTCGATAGCATCGCTCGGCCGACTGGCTGCGAAAAAGGCGCTCTCGAGCGACGGTGAAACCGTGGAGATGACGGGAACGACAATCGTTGAGGCCTCCATTGACAAGATCGACCTCGCCCAATGGTTTCATGGGCCTGTCGAGCCCCACGGACGTTCGACGCCTGCCCTTGCGTCCGGATCGATGGCTGCTCTCGACGGCAAGCCTATGTCGGTCCAGGTCGAACTCATCGGGGGCAGCCTGATAATGCAGTACTACGTCGAGACAAACGCCAGCAAAGACAATCTGGTGCTGGAATCGCATTCCGACCTGTTTACGTCGCAAGGACCCACGTCCATCCACATACGATGGGAAGTGAGCGTGACGGCGCTCGAAGGCGGAAGGTCCAAACTCACAAACCGCGTCCAATCAAGGACTTCCCAGGCGTTCATGGCCTTCCTTGACCGGCAAGGCATTGAGATAGAGGCATTCCGTTCACAGTGCCTTCCCGCGCCTGAACTGAGAGCCCTTGCAAAAAGCATCGGCCGCGCTGCCGCTCGAAGCTAAAGGCGTCGGTTCGAGAAGGAGTTCGCCTTCATGAGCAGCACGTTTCCATCTTCAGCGGTAGCACAGGCGGTTCACGCCAGCGAGCCCACAGCGCGCCGGCCCTTTCGTGACCTGCACCCATCGAGGAACAGGCGGGCACAATAGTGCGCCCGTTCAACGATCTCACGCTGATCAGGCGGCTGGCGCTGGCCCAGCATCAGCGCTCGCTGCGGCTCCATGATCATCATGCCCCTGAGCATGCCGACGGCCGTCGACGGATCATCGATTTCGATTTCGCCGCTGTCGCGCTGCCGAGTGAGCCAGCTTTCCATGGTGTGGATCGTGCGGCCGACGGCGAGTTCGGCGAAAGCAGCGGCAATCTCGGGAAAATGATCGCGTTCGGCAAAGACAAGCCGCAAGGTGGACACCGTGTCCCCGTCGAGCGTCAAGGTGGCGTAGGCGATAAGTATCTGCTCGAGCGCTTCCTCGATCGGGAGCGTCTCCAGATGCGCTTCGTCCAGTTCCAGCATGAAGCGCGAGATCCGGTCGGAGATGACCGATCGGAACAACTCCGCCTTGGTCGGTATCAGACGATACATGGTCTTGGTCGAAACCCCCGCTCGCTCGGCTATGCGGCTCATGCTCGCTCGGGCATAGCCGCTGGCATTGAACTCCTGGCGTGCCGCCGTGACGACGAACTGGCGGGTCTCTTCGTCTGATCGCAACTGCGGGCGGCCGCGCCTTGAGACTTTGGTATTATGGACCATGATTGTTTTCCAAATTCATTGACAAGCTTCACGATCAGGCTCATATAAGAAAATATAAGTTTTCCTAAATAGCGCAAGCCCGATTTCCGCGCAAGGCGGCAACAGAAAGGAACAGACCATGAGCCGGCACCAGAGGGACTTTACCATGGAGAAATCCCTGCCAGCCGGTGAAGCGGCGCCAGGAATAGAAATGCCCCGCGACGCAGATGTCCGCGAGGCGGTTGCCGGCATGCGTGGCGGGCAACCAAAGCGGCTGCTGCGTCGGCTGCTCTTTGCCGGGGTGGCCGTTGCCGCTCTCGCAGGCGGTGCGCATTGGGGCTGGCAGTACTGGACTGTCGGCCGCTTCCTGGTCTCTACCGATGATGCCTATGTGAAGGCCGACAGTACGACCATTGCGCCCAAGGTTTCGGGATATATAGCGGCGGTGTTGGTCGGTGACAACGATGCGGTAAAGGCCGGACAGGTGCTGGCGCGCATTGACGACCGTGATTTCCAGGTGAGCCTCGAACAGGCCAAAGCCCAGGTCGAGGCGGCCGAAGCCAACATCGCCAGCAAGCAGGCGGCCGTCGCCGCCCAGCAGTCGCAAATCGAGGCGGCGCGGGCGACAATCACGGTCGATCAGGCAAACGAGACATTCGCCGAGCAGGAAGACCAACGCCATGCCGAACTGGCCAAGAAGGGCTTCGGCAGCATCCAGAACGCGCAGCAGGCCGCGTCCCAGATCGCCGCCGCCCGTGCCGCGGTGAGCCGCGATACGGCTGTGCTCGCCAATGCGACCAAGGAACTCGATGTCCTCAAGGCCGAGCTTGGCCAGGTCAGAGCCGCGCTCGCCAGTGCCAAGGCGGCCAAGGATCAGGCCGAACTCAATCTCTCATACACTGAAATCACCGCGCCCATCGGCGGCATGATAGGCAACCGCACCTTGCGCGTCGGTCAGTTCGTGCAGGCCGGCACGCAGCTTATGGCCGTTGTGCCGACCGACGGGGCCTATATCATCGCAAACTACAAGGAAACACAGCTCGCCAATGTGAAGGCGGGGCAGCCTGTCGAGATTGAGGTCGACAGCTTCCCAGGGCAGGTATTGAGCGGTCATATCGACAGCCTAGCGCCGGCGAGCGGCCAGGAGTTTGCTCTCCTGCCACCGGACAACGCCACCGGCAACTTCACCAAGGTAGTGCAGCGCATTCCCGTCAAGATCGTCCTGGACCCTGGGCTCTTAGTGGAATTGCGCCCGGGCATGTCGGTCTACCCGACCATCGACACCAAGTCGTCCACGACCGAGATCGCCTCGGCCTCCGGACGTTTCAACTGATGCTTCTCGACCGGCCCGTAGGAGGGCGTAATGTCCACGACGACACAAACTGCCGCGGCTTCGCCCACGGAGCCCCGCGCCTTTCCGCCAGTCCCCTCCGAGACAGCGACGACCGCGGCCTGGATAGCAGTGTTCGCCGGCATGATCGGCGCCTTCATGGCGATCCTCAACATCCAGATCACCAACGCGTCCCTGCTCGATATCGAAGGCGGGATCGGCACCGGCGTCGACAACGGCGCCTGGATCTCGACGTCCTATCTGATCGGCGAGATCATTGTGATCCCGCTCACCGACTATCTCAGCCGTGTTTTCTCCTTCCGGCGCTACATTCTGGTGAATGCGGTGCTGTTTCCGCTGTTCTCGGCGGCTTGTGCATTCGCTCACGACCTCGGCTCGATGATCCTGCTGCGCGGCCTGCAGGGCTTCGCCGGCGGCGTGCTGATCCCGATGGCGTTCACCATGGTTCTGACCAAGCTGCCCAAGTCGCAGCAACCATTCGGGCTGGCTTTGTTTGCGCTCTCCGTCACCTTCGCGCCGGCAATCGGGCCGACGATCGGCGGCTTTCTGACCGAAAATTATGGATGGCAGACAATCTTCTTCGTCAACACGCCACCCAGCATCATAATGGTCGTGGCACTCTATTTCACGCTCGAAAAGAAGCCCATGCAGCTGTCGCTTCTGAAAGAAGGCGACTGGGCAGGGATCGCTACAATGGCGATCGGGCTGGCTGCACTGCAGACCGTGCTCGAAGAGGGCAACAAGGACGACTGGTTCCAGTCGCCGTTCATCGTAAAGCTCGCCTTGACGGCGGCGGTATTCCTTTCGGCTTTCATCCTCATTGAGCTCAAGGTGGAGAAGCCGCTGGTCCAGCTCCGCCTTCTGAAGCGCCGCAACTTCGGCATCGGCATAATCGTCAATGTCTTGGTCGGCATCGCGCTGTTCGGAACCGTCTATATCCTGCCTCAGTATCTCGGCCAGGTGCAGCACTATAACGCGGAGCAGATCGGCTTGGTGTTGGCATGGACCGGCCTGCCGCAGCTTCTCATAATTCCATTTGTGCCATCCCTGCTGAAGCATTTCAACGCGCGCTCCGTCGGGTTCGTCGGCATCAGTATCTTCGCCGTCAGCTGTTTCATGAACGTTCATCTGTCGCTCGACAGCGCCGGAGATCAGTTCCTCCTGCCGAACATCGTGCGCGCCATCGGTCAGGCGCTGGTGTTGACTCCAATCACCGTCATCACGACCGCGGGCATTTCGCCGAGCGAGGCGGGTGCCGCGTCGGGTCTCTCGAACATGCTGCGCAACCTCGGTGGAGCGGTCGGCACGGCTACGTTGGCCACGGTGCTGACCAAGCGCGAGCAGTTCCACTCCAATGTCATCGGTCAGTCCGTGACCCTGTATCGAGACGAGGTGCGCGACAGGATCGACCAGCTCACACAGTACTTTCTCGCTCATGGGGTAACGGATATGGCTGTCGCACGGCACAAGGCCATCGGCGTGATCGGCGCCACCGTGCATCGCCAGGCGCTCATTTTCGGATTCAGCGACACCTTCGGCGTGATCGGTATCGTCCTCGCGCTTGCCGCGGTCGCCCTCCTCTTCACCAAAAAGATCGAGCTGGGTGGCGGAGGCGGTGCTCACTAATCACGCGGAACAATCCGAAAGCAGCGGCGACATCTTCGTGGAATTATACCGTATGTCGTCGAGTCATCGCAAACTAAGGGCTTCGCCGGCGGCCGAGGCAGCCGCCGGCGAAGCCCAGACTGGTCACGGTCGTTGCCGAATCTCTCGATCATGGGAACATCGGATTCTCACGACAGAGCATCTCGCAGCGAGGCCGTAGGTCTTCGTGCCCGACATCGGGTCGCCCTATTGGGCGGTTGCCGCATCCTCGATGACCTTCGCCACGGCGTCGGGATGCGAGATCATAACCACATGCGAGGCGCCCTTGACGACCACGGTTTCACGAGAATGCGCGCGCTCGGCCATCCAGGCATGCAGTTTCGGGGGGATCGCGGTGTCGTGGTCGCCATAGACGAACCAAGACGGGATGGTCCCCCAGGCGGGGTCCGTCGCCGCTTCGCCGAACGCGATATCGGTGATGGGTCGCTGCGTCGCCGCCGCCAACTTGGCTTCTGCTTTGGGCAGGTCCGGCGCGAAGGCCTGCTGGAACTTGTCTTGCCGAACATAGAGATCGCTGCCACCGCCCGGCAGAGGCACCGGCGTCGCGAGCGTGTCGGGGCCGAGCAGGCTCCCTGGAAACTTGCTATCGAGGCCGCCTGCGCTTTCTCCCGCTTGCGGCGCGAAGGCCGCGACATAGACGAGAGCCTTCACGTTGGCCTGCCCGTTCGCCGCATTGCTGATCACCATGCCGCCATAGGAATGCCCGACCAACACGACCGGCGCCTTGATGGTTGCGAGGAGGCCGTGGACGATGTCGGCGTCGCCTTTGACGCTGCGCAGCGGGTTGGCGGCGGCAACGACCGGATAGCCGTGCTTCTCGAGAATGGCGATGACGCCGTACCAGCTCGACGAATCGGCAAAGGCGCCATGCACCAGGACGATTGTCGGCTTGGCCGGCTGGGCAGTTGCCGTGGCCCCCGTGAGCACGAGACCGGCAAATGCTAGAGTTGCAGCGAGAATTTTCATCTTAGGTTCCTTTTCTTCGACCGATAGGTTCAAACCGGGGACGTTGTCGATGCGATAGCGTCGCCGTGACGCTCGTGCGTCCGCATGCCCTCATTTGATGACGAGCGCCGCGTACCCTGATTTTCCAGGTGATACCCCGAGCGCGGGTGCGATCTAACCATGAGTTGTTTGTCGCGGCGATTGGACGAAGGTGTCGCCGGCTGCCG
This sequence comes from Mesorhizobium sp. B2-4-17, assembly GCF_006441275.1. Classification (NCBI taxonomy): domain Bacteria; kingdom Pseudomonadati; phylum Pseudomonadota; class Alphaproteobacteria; order Hyphomicrobiales; family Phyllobacteriaceae; genus Mesorhizobium; species Mesorhizobium sp. B2-4-17. Next base: position 82,825 of record NZ_VFUX01000001.1, read on the forward strand.
CCTGCGGCCGGCTCGACGTCTGCCCGCAGGCGCGATCACGCGGGATGCGTGCGAACCGATCGATGGCCGCTCCCCGATGCAGGACCAGCCGCGGCAGCATCCTCACCACCATCCGGCACGCGTCGCGGGTGCCCTGCCCAGGAGAACCCGGCTCACGACCAGAACCCACAGCAAAAGCAGAATGGGAGAGACGAACCGCGAATAGGCCCCATCGGGCGCCCAGATTCCGTGGCCTAGCCATGTGGTACCGCCCAGCAGTCCGAGCACGACAGCCGCTACACCGGCTGCGAAAAGTGCGTTGGAAATCAATCTGGCCCGCCAAAGGCCGAACGCTCCTGACATGATCAGCATCGCGCGTGGAAACGACGTCAGCACACCGAGAACCCACGCGAAGTCGTTCAGTCCGGATAGGAGCGTGTGATCTTGTGAACCGGCGATCGAGTAGGCGAGCGCCGTACCCATTGTTATCTGCAGGAGGATCAGGGCCCCGAGCATGGCGCTGGCGGCGGTCGCGGCCGCGCCCCAGCCATCTTGTCCTGCATCCGCCAAGGTGGTCCGCAGCGCTGCCGCGAACCACAGAAGATTGAGAACCGCCAGGCCGGAAAAAATCGACGCGATCAGGATCCGCGCGCGATCTCCATCGTAGAAAGCGACGAGGGCATCAGCCGACGAACCGACCTGCGGCTGATATCCATGGATCACGTAAGCGATGATGAAGAGGCCGACGGACTGGATGCCGCTAGAGCGCCACAAGCGCTCCCAGAAGGCTGGGGTGACGTACACGCTGGTAGACGGGGTCATCACTGGTGCGGACGTGCTCATGAGTATCTCCGATGGTTCCATTGTGCTGACAAACATTGCGCAAGTGCTCTGGTGAATTCTGGTTTGGTCTCCTCCGCACGGGCGGAGCACAAAGCTTGTCCGGTGGCCCTCAGGTCAGTGATCGTCCAGCTCGCCCAGCAATCCAGCCAAATCCATCTCCGCCTCCCGGGTCTGGAAGCCGCGCTTGAACGCCGACTGGAAGCGGGCCTGGCCCTCTGGGCTGCGTGAGGCCTCGCCAAAGAGGTCGGAATCGCGTCGAAAAGCCTCGACTGGCGCGAGCGCGATGTCATTGACGCGATTCTTGACCATGGCGAGGCTTGCAGCTGGAAATCTTGCAATCCGGTGAGCGAGCGATCCGACGAAATCGCCGAGGACGTCGGCGGGCATCGCGCGATTGATCCAGCCGTACCTCTCGGCCAGATCGGCGTCGAAGTCCCTCGCGCTCAACATAACCTCCAGCGCGCGCGCACGCCCCATCAGACGCACCAGGTGCTGAATGCCTCCTGCGCCGGGGACCGCTCCGAATGCCGCTTCCGGCTGCGCGAAGATCGCTGCCCCCTGGGCGGCGAAGCGCATGTCGCACGCCAGGACAAACTCGCTGCCCGCGGCGCGTACGCGGCCTTCAATCTGCGCGATGGTAACCAGTCGGCTCGCACTCAGCCGGCGGAACATGAGCCCGATCGACGCCTCGCCCGTGAGCTTCGCGGCCTCCTCACGGTACTGCTGGATTTGGGTCACATCGACATGGGGAATGAAATAGTCCGGGTCAGCGCTTCTGAACACGAGCACCTTGATGCCGCTGTCGGCCTCGGCCTGCTGAATGAGGGAAACCAGGTCGCGCACCATCGCCGGCCCCAGAAGGTTCATCGGCGGTGCGGCAATATCCGCGAACAGAACGGCGCCTTCCCTGCGCACCTTGAACGTTTCGAAGACCGCCGTGGCGCCCGATGGCGTGCCGGGAGCCGGAAGGCGATTGTGATCGATGCGGTCGGCCACGTCGAATGTTTCCACTGGATGGCTCCAAATTTTCAAGACGTCGAAAGGCGGCTGAGCAGCGCGAGCCTTGCGGGCGCCGCGCTCAGCACGAGTGCCGAAGTCCGATGCTGGTCCTGATGCGTGCGTGGTGACCCCGTTTGGGGACCGGATATTTCCGCAGAGATTTTGGCAGGCCTAATGTGATCGCTTGGAGGCCCGCCAGCAATTGCACCTAGGTATCGGCCAGACCAGCAAGCGGCGGCGCTGCCGGGCCAATGTGCGAGATTCAACAGCCGGCGGATCGCGGAAACAGCCGCGCTGGAGCTGAAGGGCGATGGAAGCTAAGGCGCCCAAGAACGGTGCTAGCGCGGCAAATGACAGCGAAACGGCCGCATTCCCATCAGTGGCCGCCCTCGATGGCTTCCTCAGCTCGTCCAGCGGCGCTAATTGTGGCCGGGGTCATCTGTATGCCGGTGGCCAAGCCTGGATTGATCTGTTCCGGCTCCGGGGCCGCTTCCGCTTCCCATGCCGGGACAGATTGCGACGGGTCACCGTCGGTCGGGGCGGTGGCAACACAGTCTGGCCGCACCGAGGGTCCGTCCAGAACGTTCAACACGCTCGCTTGCGCCCGGTCGAACCAGGTCGAGCGATCGGAGGCGTCCCGGACCGTCACGGTGGCGGTCATGCCGGATACGAGCGGCACACCGGGCGGCACTTCGTCGATGGCAATGCGCACCGGAACGCGCTGCGCCAACCGCACCCAGGTATAGATCGGATCGACGTTTGGAAGTCCCTGTGCGCCGGCGGTTGCGTTGGCGACGCTGAGGCCACGGGTGATCGTATTGACATGCCCGATGATCGGCGCCTGGTAGCCGATCAATTTCGCCTCGACGCGAGCTCCGGTACAGACTCGCGCCATCTTGGTCTCTTCAAAATATCCGTCGATCCAGAAGCTGTCGGTGTCGATGATCGAGACGTTGGTGATGCCCTGGCGAGCATAGTCGCCGGCGCGCAGCAGCAGGTTGGTCACGTATCCGTTCACCGGACTGCGAACCTCGGTGCGCTTCAGATTTATGTCAGCCTGGGCGACCTGCTGCTGCGCGGCTTCGAACGCGGCCTCGGCCTGAATCGCATTGCCGGCGTAGATTTGCTGCTGCTCGGGAGTTGTGGCAACGCTCGATAATTTACGCTGTCGTTCCGATTGCCGCTCCTTCACCTGCAAATCGGCGGCTCTTTGCTGCAGCGTCGCCCTGCTGGTGCGCAGAGCCACGTTAAAATCGAACGGATCGATCACGTAGAGGAGATCGCCTTTGTGCACGAACTGATTGTCCGCAACGTGCAGATCCTTGATCCGGCCAGAAACTTCGGGAGCCACGCTCGCGACCTGAACGCGGACACGCCCGTCTCGCGTCCATGGGGCCGTCAGATAGTGGTCCCAGGCCAGAAGGGAAACCAGCACGGCGGCCAGCGCCACGACCAGAGTGGCCAGCCGCTTTGCCGTTGCGAGCAACGCTTCTTGCACGGGATGTCGCTTCTGCACGGGGCCACCTTGCGGCACGAGAGCCGTCTGAGCACGGTCTTGCGGTGGGGCCGGCGCAAGAAGGTAGAGGTTCTCGGTCGGTGCTGCCCCCTCTGTTTGCGTCGATGGAGGACTAGGTGACTCCGTCGCCTGGACCGCCGGCGTTTCCCGGACAAGATCCATCTTGAGCTGCGTTTCCATTGACATTCTCCATCAGGCCAGAAGCACAAGGGCTCCGAGAACGGTCACATAGAGGCTGAACTCGGCGATCGACACGTGGCTGAAAATCCTAGCGAAGCCGATGAGGTGCAAGACCGGCCGAAGCACCAGCACGATAGCGAGCGCCGCGACCGCGTAGACAACGAAAGGAGCGAACAGGACTCCGCCGATCACGAGTTCATGAAAGTCGTGCGTCATGACCCGCGTCCGTAAATATCGGGAGCGTCGGTGGGCGGCCGGTCGAGAACGGCATTGGCAATGACGAGCGTCGCACTCGTCGCGGCTGCGACGTCGCCAGCCCCGGCACGCCCACTCAGGCTGTGGGCGGAGGCGCGGATGTATTGTGGATCAAGCGCGGTCAGAGTTGCGTGCGCCTGCTCGACCAAGCCAGCCGCCGCGCCATGCGTCGGCCGAGCAAGCTGGGCTGCGCGCAAGCGGATCACCGCTGCTTGATCGAAGCAAGCCAGCGCTTGCTCGACGGAAGCTCGGTACTCCGCATCGGTCGGGCCGGCCGCGGCGATCTGTCCGACCCGTACGGCATCGCGAAAGGCAGCCTCTTCGGGCGCGTAGCGTTGATCCGCGCCACCCGACAGCAGGCGAATGTCATCTCGAGCCGATGCAAGCAGCCAGCGCCTGCGCTGGCTGTCCGATATGGGAGGAATGAGGTATTGGGTCGCGAGCAACAAGCCCGTCGCGACACAGATAAAGAATGAAATGAAGAGGAACGACTGCGGATTGTAAGTTTGCGGATTGCTCGCCGCCAAGATGGCCGAAATGAAGATCAGGTTGATTTTGCCGAGGCCGGACAGGATCGGGTTTGACAGGGTCACCAGGAGCGCCGCTCCGATCAGGAACGGAGCAAGGCCGATCGCCAGCAGCGGGAAGTCGGACACGCCATTGAGAACGAAGAATTCGAGGATGCCGGCCAGAGCGACCGCGATCGGTGCTCCGACAAAGGCGATCGCGGCGAATGCCCGCGGCGCAGGCGTCGTCGCGCTCAGTCCCAGGGTGACCGCGACCAGCGAGAGCGCGGAACTCGCGCTCGGCCAGCCCGCCAGAACAAAGAAGAGCGAAGCTGCCGCGACGCATGCTGCCGCCCGGATACCGTTTTCCATCGCCATGCGCTGCGAGCGGTAGAGCGGCGCCCGCCATGACCACGGTGGACGAACGGCGGATTTCAGCGCGGAAAAATGCAGGCGAACCTGCGTGTCCCGCCGCAGCAGTTCCTGCAGCGCCCATCCAGATGATGTCGACGCGGCGCCGGACAAAACGAGGTCATCCTCGTTCAGCGGGGTCCGCAAAGGCTCGCCGGCATCCAAATCGAACAAGGAAGCCAGTCGCTGGCGCAGAGCTGGATCGAAGGTCGCGGGAAGCACCTCCAAGGCACGCACAGCTTGCAACTCGGCTATAAGCGCGACCATCGCGCTCCGAGCCGCATCGCTTCTCACGGGGCCGCTGCTCGACTCCGTGGCGAGGCTTGAAATATCCGGGCGCAGCGCGACGATCGCTCTGATCAAGGTCGCGACCGCCACCGTATCGGTGGCCTGGCCGCGAATGGCGGCTCGCGCATAACTTCGCACCCGGCGGTGAAGGACCGCGAGTTGTGTTCCAAGTTGCGGATGACGGTCGGGGGCCAACAGCAGATCGTTCACGAGCGTGATCGACAGCACCCCCACCGCAATCGCGGCACCGCGCTCCATTGCTGCTTCAAAGACACTCTGTGGATTGTCGATCTGCTGGATGGCGATGAACGCGACGGTGTATCCCGATAGGACCGCTGCGTAGGCGCGGTACCCGTCGAGCAGTCCGCACGCATAGATGCAAAGGCCCATCCATGCCGCGAATGCCACGAGCAGCAACTCCCTCGTCTGGGAAAGCGAACCCACGATCGCGATCGAGGCGACCACCCCGATGACAGTCGCAATCAAGCGATAGCCGGCCTTTTCCAGCGCCTGCCCGCGCGTCGGCTCCGCCAAAATCATCACGGTGAGCATGGCCGAGGACGGAACCTCGAGCTGGAGCCAGAAACTTACCAACAAGGCGACGATCGCGGCCATCCAGATGCGGACCGCAAAGGCCCATGACCAGACAGGAAATCCGGCGACAGTGAAGGGCGATTGTGCCGTGGTTGCGCTCACGTCCGAAATCCAATCTTGAGAAATTCCCCGCGGCCCGCGCGCTCGCGCAACCCTGCGCCTGACGGCGCATCTGAGGTGGGAAGATCGAGATCGATGACCCGAAAGAGCCGGTAGAAGGACGTCAAGGTCGAACCTCCTAGAAAGCCCGCCGACCGCGGCGAGGCCGTTGCATGGCTCCGGATCATCCGAGGACCACACCAACGATCGAGAACGCGATCCACAATCCGAACAGCGGCATGAGTATCCATCGCGCCTGGCTGACGCTGGTCTCCCTGGGCGCTCTGATTGTCATGGTGTCGGAATTGAAAAATCGTCGATCGTTCATGGCGCATCTCCTCTGTCGGATACGCTAGAGATCGACTTAAGGCGCCCGCAAATCTATCACACGATGGTGTTGGCAATACTTTTGGATTGGTCCGCAACGAACCAATATCAAGGCATGATGGAGGATCGGAGGGCCGACGCGGGTCCATTTGTTGGGCAATTTGGACTGAGTCGACTTGGACTAAGTGAGGAAGCGGCAGCCACCGATACCTTCGCTCAATTGACCGCCCTTGGGACCGTTACCACTCTCAAGGCAGCCAAACTCAAGCCAGCCAAATTCAAGGAGCCCGACATGAGCACTCTCGCAGCAACCAAGGAAGTTTCAACTGGGGCCGCCACTGCGCCCCGCGTCGACTTGAAGTTGGAAGTCGTCGTCATCCCTGTGTCCGACATCGATCGTGCCAAGGCCTTCTATACGGGCCTCGGCTGGAGGCTCGACGCCGACTTCGTCAAAGGTGATGCGTTCCGGGTCGTGCAATTCACGCCGCCCGGTTCGCTGGGTTCGATCCACTTCGGCAAGGGTCTCACTTCGGCCGCGCCAGGATCGCAAAATCTCTATCTCGTCGTATCCGACATCGAGGCCGCACGCGCCGCGCTCATAGCGCGCGGCGCCGGTGTAAGTGAAGTGTTCCACCGCGCCGCCGTTGGCGGCCCTGCTATTCCGGGCGTTGATCCGGAGCGCCGCACCTACAACTCGTTTGCCACCTTCCGTGATCCGGACGGCAACAGCTGGCTGCTGCAGGAGATCACCACCCGACTCCCCGGACGCGTGGACTCGGGCGACACAGCGTATAGTTCGGCGGGCGAACTCGAGGCCGCGCTGCTACGCGCGGCGACCGCCCATGGCGAGCACGAGAAGCGCGACGGTGGCCGCCACGATGTGAACTGGCCGGCATGGTACGCCGAGTACATGGTCGCCGAGCGGGCCGGCAGGCCGTTGCCGCAGTAGGATTCCTGGCATCAGCAGTCCGTTGGCCTGCTTGCCAGCCGCTCACGCGGCAAGCGTTGGCGACGATCCGGTCGGCGGCATCGGCCGGAAGCGCGTCGATGAACATCCGTTTGAAAGCGTGCGCCGGGAACGGGGCGCGCTTTTGCCGTGCCTTGCGATCATGTCGATTCTTCAAGCCGACTGTGCATTGCCCGAACCGATCCGAAAGTATTACCGATACCAACGTGCAATGGATTTGCCTCGGCCGACAGTCGATTTGTGTAGCGCATCGTAACGCACCGACCGAAGAGAGGAGCACGTCATGTCACCCATTTCGCTATCGCCCAACCGGCGCGAAGTTCTCGCTGCCACCGCCGCCGCCGGGGTCATCAGCCTGCTGCCTCAGGCGCTGCATGCGGCGACTGACGCGGAGGCGATCCGCCCGTTCACTTTCAGCTTTCCGGACGAGGACCTCGCCGATCTCCGCCGGCGCGTCGCCGCAACCCGCTGGCCGAAATCGGAAACGGTCGCGGACGCGAGCCAGGGCGTGCAGTTGTCGACGATCCAGAAAGTCGCGCGGTATTGGGCGACGGACTACGACTGGAAAAGGTGCGAAGCGCAATTAAAGGCCCTGCCCCATTTTGTGACCGAGATCGACGGGCTTGACATCCACTTCATCCACGTCCGTTCGAAGCATGAAAATGCGTTGCCGCTCATCGTCACGCATGGCTGGCCCGGCTCGATCATCGAGCAGCTGAAAATCATCGATCCCTTGACCAATCCGACCAAGCATGGCGCGAGCGCATCGGATGCGTTCGACATCGTGGTTCCGTCGCTGCCGGGCTACGGATTCTCAGGCAAGCCAACCGTCACAGGTTGGGACACACCACGCATTGCACGCGCCTGGGTCACGCTAATGAAGCGGCTCGGCTACACGAATTTCGTCGCCGCTGGCGGCGACGTGGGCGCGCAGGTCGGCGACGAATTGGGCGTGCAGGCACCTCCCGGATTGCTTGGCGTTCACTCGAACATGCCGGGGACCCTTCCTGCCGATATCTCCAAGGCGCTCAATCTTCACGAGCCGGCGCCCGCCGGGCTCTCCGCCGACGAGCAGAATGCGTGGAACCAACTCGAACTCTTCTACAAGAAGGGGTTGGGCTACGCCAACGAGATGTCACTACGCCCCCAGACGCTATACGCGCTCGAGGATTCGCCGGTTGGCCTGGCGGCCTGGATCCTCGATCACGACGCGGGCAGCTACGCGATGATCGCGCGCTCGATCGACGGACAACCCGAAGGCCTCACCCCTGACGACGTTCTCGACAACATCACGTTCTACTGGTTGACCAAGACGGCGGTGTCATTGGCGCGTCTCTACTGGGACGCCAGCGCCACGGCGAAGAAGGGCTTTTTCGACGTCAAGGGCGTGAACACCATCCCATTCGCGGTGAGCGCGTTTCCGGGCGAGATCTATACCGCCCCAAAGAGCTGGGCGGAAAAGGCCTACCCCAAGCTCATTCATTACAACAAGCTTCCCAAAGGCACGCACTTCGCTGCCTGGGAACAGCCGCAATTCTATTCAGAGGAAGTTCGCGCAAGTTTCCGGCAGTTGCGGTCAGCCTGAGATCCCCCCGAGCGGAACATGAGTGTTCCGCTCTCCTCCCGGGACGTGGAGCGGGACTGCAATCCCGCTCCACGTTGCCCTAGTCTTGACCAAGCGCCGCTGGTTCGAAATCGATGACGTCGAGAGGTCGCGCTGGAATTCTTGAGCTGAACACGCTATATGACCATCTACATGGTCAGGAGAATGGCATGGATGAGATCAATCTGGCAGACGCCAAGGCCCATCTGAGCGAGTTGATCGACCGGGTCGAGGCGGGCGATTCAATCAACATCACCCGGCGCGGCAAGCCGGTTGCACGGCTCACCGCCGTGGCCAAGCCTCGCAAACCAATCGACGCTGCCGTGCTCCGGTCTCTGACGGCGATTATGCAACCGCAGACTGAAAGCGCTGCTGATCTGGTGCGAGCGATGCGGGACGGCGACCGCTACTGATGCTTTATCTCGACACGTCGCTGATCGTCGCGGCGCTCTCCAATGAAGCGATGACGCCGCGTGTTCAGGCCTGGCTGGCGGAGCAGGATGCGGCGCAGCTTCTGATCAGCGACTGGACCATCACCGAGACGTCTTCGGCCATGGCGATCAAGCTGCGGACCGGCCAGATCAGCCTGGAACAGCGCGCCGGGGTGCTCGCCATGTTCAACAAGCTGGTCGCCGAGAGCTTCACCGTGCTCGGCGTGACGGGCTGGCAATTCCGGACCGCGGCGAAATTTGCCGATCAGCATATGCTTGGGCTTCGAGCCGGCGATGCGCTGCATCTCGCCATTGCATCGGAGCATGGCGCCACAGTGCACACGCTCGATCAGCGGCTCAGTGAGGCCGGTCCAGCGCTTGGGGTGCCGACGCAGTTGCTGACATGAAGCAGGCCCTCTCGCTGCTTTTACCTGTCACTCCCACTCGATTGTTTTGACGCGGTTAGGCCCTTTACCGCGTCTTTTTGGGTGTGGGCCCTAGCACTATCACTACAGTGCATTCGCCGGAACAGAAGCAAACAACTGGAAACAGGCTGAGTGCCTGGGCCTAATCAAGCAGCGCTGCTAATTGCGCGCGGCGTAGATACGCTTGACACCGAAAAGCCGTGGACGGGCAATCGAATTGCCGCCGGATTCGCGACGAGCAGAAGCGGGCGATCGTGCAGGAAACGGGGAAGCCCACGCCGTCGTGGCGCAGGTTTGCCGCTGCTGCGGCCGAGGTCGAACGGCGGAGCCGTTGCCTACTGACAGCCAATTGTCAGCTTCGTCGTGGGATAATGCGTCCCAAGCGATCCAGAATGGATTCGCCAGTGCATAAGCCAAGCTGGATTGAAACGCGGATGAAAAAGATTGCCCTGTCGCTGTTCGTGATCGCCGCCTCCGGCGCCTATGTCTGGGAACAACCCGGCAAGGCCCAGACGGACGATATGCTTGGTTCGGCGCTTCCTGCCGACGCTACGGAGCGAGATGCCGGGCAGCCAGCCATCCCCGCAACACCCGCGGATACCGCCCCTAGTCCAGCGCCAGCCTTGCTCGAGCCTCGCCGGCAGAGCACGCGGCTGGAGCCCCGTGTCGACGTGCCGTCGTCGGCGATCAGCAAGGAAACGACGGCGGCCATTCCGATGCCCGCACCAGAGCCGGAGCAAGCCGCGGTCAGGCTATCGCAGGCGTCGCGGCTGCCGGCCTCGCTGTCCACGGCCCCGGCACCGGAGCCAGCCGTGGCCAAACCTCAGCCGAGCGTCGCTGCTGAAACGCAGGAGACTTCGTCATTCGCCGTAACTCCCGCCGTGTACATCCCTATCCCACAATCGCGGCCGGACTATCCCCAGGCACCGGCTCGCGTCATCCGCGCAGGAATGAAGGCGATCGCGACAAGTCCGGCCACGCACGGTTTCAGGGACGGAACATATGCCGGTCCCGTTACGGACGCCTATTACGGCCCCATGCAGATCCAGGTTTCCATACAGGGCGGCCGTCTGACCGCGCTGAAAGTGCTGAAATATCCGTCGGACCGGAGCACCTCCGTCCGCATCAACAGACAGGCGCTGCCCATGTTGCGCGACGAGGCGATCAGCGCGCAAAGCGCCAATGTGGACATCATCTCAGGCGCAACGCTGAGCAGCAGGGCCTTCATCCAATCGCTCCACGGCGCGCTCAGGAAGGCTTCTTCCTAATTCGATGCACGAAACCCGCGTTCTGATGGGAATGCCCATTACGGTCGACATCGGTGGCGCATCTGGCGCGCTGATCGAGGACGTCTTCGGCTATTTCGACCGGATCGACCGGCGCTTCAGCACGTACAAGACCGACAGCGAGATTTCCGCCATCAATCGCGGCGACGTTCCGGTCAAGGATTGGAGCCGCGAGATGATGGAAGTGCTGGCACTTGCCGAGCGCACGAAGAACGAGACGGGCGGTTACTTCGACATTCGCAGGCCGGACGGCTCGCTCGATCCTTCGGGAATCGTCAAAGGGTGGGCAATCCGCAACGCCGCGGGCCTCGTTCGCCAAGCGGGCGGCAAGGACTTCTTCATCGAAGCCGGCGGCGACGTCCAGTCGAGCGGTAAGAACGCCTCCGGAACCGACTGGAGCATCGGCATCCGCAATCCCTTCAAAATGGATGAAATCGTCAAGGTCCTCTACCCGCGTGGTCTCGGCGTCGCGACCTCCGGCACCTATGCGCGCGGACAACACATCTACAACCCGCATGGGTTCGATGATCCGATCACCGGGATTGTCAGCCTGACGGTTGTCGGACCCGACGTGCTCGACGCCGACCGCTTCGCCACCGCCGCCTTCGCAATGGGCCGGAAGGGCATCCACTTCATCGAGCAGGTTTCCGGCCTCGAGGGCTATGTCATCGACATCGACGGTCGGGCAACGCTGACAACCGGTTTCGGAGACCTATGCGAACCATGATCAAGGCGCTCGACCGATCCCTCGATCACCTGACCATGTACAGGCTGGTGCTCTATTATCTGACGGCCCTGCTGGTCACGGCCTTCGCCTTCACCTTTGCCAAGCTCGTGCCCTACGATCCACTCGCGCTCGCCTTTACCTCCGCGCTGACGCTCGCGGTTTGCTGGATCACCAACAAAGCCTTCGAACTGGTCTTCGAGGTTCCGGCAAACAAGGAGTCCGTCTACATCACCGCGCTCATCCTTGCCCTCATCCTCGATCCGGTGGCCGCAACGGACCTCACGGGCATTGGCGCCGTGGCATTCGCCTCCGTCTGGGCGATCTCATCCAAGTTCATCTTCGCAGTCGGGCGGAAGCATGTTTTCAACCCGGCGGCGCTCGGCGTGGCGCTGTCGGCGCTGCTTCTGGACAAGCCCGCCACCTGGTGGGCCGGCGGCAATTCATGGCTGCTCCCCTTCGTGCTGGTCGGCGGCATTCTCGTTGTGCGAAAGCTGCGGCGCCTGGATCTCGTCGCGGCCTTCCTGATCGTGGCGCTGATCACCATCCTGGCCACGACAGAGCCATCGCTCTATGGCGAGGCGCTCAAGGAGACGCTGACCTCGTCGCCGCTGCTGTTCTTCGCCTTCGTGATGCTGACCGAGCCGTTGACGGCGCCTACCACGCGTTGGCCACGCATCGCCTTCGCGGCGGTCGTCGGTTTCCTGTTCGCTCCCAACGTGCATATCGGCTCGTTCTATTTCACGCCGGAGCTGGCGTTGCTCGCTGGCAATGTGTTTGCTTACGCGGCAGGGCCGAAGGGCCGCTTCGTGCTGACATTGGAACGCATAGAGCGCTCCGCCATCGACAGTTACGACTTCGTCTTCAGTTCGCCGCGAAAGCTGGCCTTCGAGGCGGGCCAATATCTCGAGTGGACGCTCGGCATGAACCGCTCCGACAATCGGGGCAACCGCCGCTATTTCACCATCGCCTCGGCGCCGACCGAGGAAACCGTCCGTCTGGGCGTGAAATTCTACCCGCAATCGAGCGCCTTCAAGCGCGAACTGATCGCCATGAAGCCCGGCGGCAGAATCCATGCCGCGCAGTTGGCAGGCAACTTCACCCTTCCGGCGAACCATGGAACAAAGATCGCCTTCCTGGCCGGTGGGATCGGCATCACCCCATTCCGCTCCATGTTGCAACATCTGCTCGACCGCGACGAGAGACGCCCGATCGTCGTTCTCTACGGAACCGAGGGACAGCAGGATATCGCCTATCGCGATGTGCTCGGCACCGCCAGGCAAAAACTCGGCATCAGGACAATCCATGCCGTCGCACGGGGCGCCGAGCGCGGCCAGTATCCAGGCTATATCGACGAGCGCCTGATACGCCTGGCGGTCCCCGACTATCTCGAACGGACGTTCTACATTTCCGGCCCACAGGCCATGGTCAAGGCGCTTCGCCAGAAGCTTCGCGCCATGGGCGTGCGCCGTTCAAGGATAAAGGTCGACTACTTCCCCGGCTTTGCCTGACGAGCAGTCACCCGTGCCTTGGGACCGAAATGGTCACGATCAGGCCCGGGTCGGCATTTGCCATGGCAAGGCTTCCGCCGTAGGCTTCCACGATGTCCGAAACGATAGCGAGGCCAAGGCCGCTGCTGCCGCCCTTGCTGTCCAGTTGAACCCCGCGAGACAGGACGGATTGCCGGTCCGCGTCCGGGATGCCTGGCCCGTCATCAGCAACGGCGATAATTACGGCCGCGGCTGTCACGGATGCCGCTATGCGTACCGATGATCGTGCAAAGCGCGTGGCATTCTCAACGAGATTGCCGAGTATCTCCGACAGATCTCCTTCATCGATCGGCGCGACAAGATCATCGGCGACATCGATCTCGAAGGAAAGACGCTTGCCGCCAGGCGTCCGTTTTACCACGCCGACCACGCCGGCCGCGGTCTCGAAGACGCGGCAAGTGGCCTTGCCGAAAATGCCGGGTGCAAGGCGGGCCCGGGCCAGTTCCCGCTCGACGTGTCGCCGGATCGCGCTGGCGCTTCTTTCAATATCGCCGGCTAGCTCCGTCTCGCCCTTCTTCCGCAGCGCGCGAATGTCCGCTGAGAGCACCTGCAATGGCGTCTTGAGCCCATGCGCCAGATCGGTCGCGCGTGAGCGGGCGCGTAGAAGCGCCTTGTCCTGGGCCTCAAGCAAGCGGTTTATCTCATCGGCGAGCGGTTGCACCTCCCGAGGCGCCGCCACTTCGAGCCGCGTCGCGCGCTGGGCGACAACGTTTCGGACCGCGACCCGCAGGCTTTCCAGCGGGGCGAGACCCACAGTGATCTGGATGAAGAATGCGGCCATTAGGGCCAGGGCAAGAACGATCAGGGCCGGCGCGAGATCGCGGACATATTCGCTCACCGCCACTTCCACGCTGCGGTGGTTCTCGGCGACGATGGCACGAAACGATCGGCCGCCGGGATCGATGACCGTACGCGCGACCGCGATTGCGAGCTCTCCCTCCGGCCCTTTGAACTCCTTGATTTCCTTGAGCTCGCCACCGATCTGGTGTGCGTGCAGTGCAAGGGTCGCATCCCATAACGAACGCGAGCGGACAAGATAGCTCGATGCGATGTCCTCCACCTGCCAATAGTGGCCGGACAGAGGAATGGAAAAACGCGGGTCGGTCAGCGGCGCCTGGACAGAGAGGTGGCCGTCGGCACCGTAAGCGGTGGCGCCGATCAGTTCGTTGAGGTCTACGGTGAGCTCACTGACGATACGCCGTTCTACATTCAGTTCGAACAGATAGCGCAACCCAACGCCTGCGATGGCAAGGGCGATGAGAATTGAAATCGTGGCCGCCAGCCAGAGCCTGAACCGGATCGAGTTTCCCATCAGCTGCCATCATCGGCTATCAGATAGCCGAAGCCGCGCCTTGTCTTGATGATGTCGCTGCCGAGCTTCCTGCGCAGGCGGGCAACGATGACCTCGATCGCATTGGGATCACGATCGTTGCCGGAATCGTACAGATGCTCCGTCAGTTCGGTCGGTGCCACGACGCGCCCGCCATGATGCATCAGGTACGCCAGAAGCCTGTACTCGAGAGGCGAGAGTGAAACAGGGGCACCTTGGACCGAAACACGCATTTGAAGAGTGTCGAGAAGCAAGGGTCCGGATCTGAGCACCGGCGCTGCCTGGCCTGTCGAACGGCGCAGGATCGCCCGCAATCGCGCCAGCAGTTCCTCCATTTCGAAAGGTTTGGGCAGGTAGTCGTCGGCGCCCGCATTGATGCCTTCGACGCGCTCCGTCCACATGCCTCGCGCCGTCAGGATGAGGACTGGAAACCGGCGACCGTTGGCTCGCCATCGTTTGAGGACGGTTAGACCATCGAGCTTGGGCAAGCCGAGATCCAGTATGGCCGCGTCATAGTTCTCGACATCGCCCGCAAACCAGGCTTCTTCACCCTCGCGCACCACATCGACGGCCATCCCGGACGCCTTCAGCGCTGCAGCGACGTCCGCCGCGATCCGGGGTTCGTCCTCGGCCAGGAGGATTCTCAACGGTCGCCCCCTTCGCCTCTTACGATCACGCCGGCTCCAGCATCAACATCCACAAGCTTGCGGCGGCCGTCCGCGCCGACAACCTGCAAGCGATAGATCCATTTGCTCCCAAGGCGGACAAGGTCGACGGCAACAACATCGCCGGGCGCCTTGGCGCGCACGATATCCAGAATCCTGGCAAAGCCCTTGATTTGGCCATGCTCGTAAAGGTCCCTTGCCCGGTCGTGATCGCCGTCGTCATCCTCGCCGGCTCGCGCTGCGAGCGGCTGGGCGGCGGCGAGCCCAATAAGGCCAGCCACGACAAGTCGTTTGAGAATGGTTGTCATCAACCAGGCATCTCGCACACAAAGGCTGTCAATCCGCTGTCAGCCATCGTCCAGCAGACAGCAAAGGTTCGTACCCAGCAAGCTCGACTCGAATATTGCGGATGCTGCGATTGCCGACAACCCGGCAATCACCGATCAATCGAGGCCGGTCCGCGATCAGTAAGCAGATCGTGGGGCCTACGCGCCCTGCTCCAGGCCGACATCGGTCACATCAGCTTGTCGAGCGTGACAGGCAGGTCGCGAATGCGCTTCCCGGTGGCGTTGTAAACCGCGTTGGCGACCGCGGCGCCGGTGCCTGTAATGCCGATTTCGCCGATGCCATGAGCGCCCATCGGCGTGTGCGGATCGGCGATGTCGGTCCAGATCACCTCGATCGGCGGAACATCCAGATGCACCGGCACGTGATAATCGGCCAGGCTGGCGTTCATGATGCGACCGTTGCGCTCGTCGAACTCGGTTTCCTCCATCAGCGCCAGTCCGAGGCCCATGATAATGCCGCCGCGGAACTGGCTTGCAGCCGTCTTCGGGTTGAGGATCCGGCCGCAATCGAATGAGCCGAGTACACGGTTGACCCGCGTCTCACCGGTCACGGCATTGACGCGCACCTCGCAAAAGATGGCGCTGTAAGAGTGCATCGACCAGTGTTGCAGTTCAAGCGGCGCAGGCGCGCTCGCCTCGGCCACAACCTCGTCGCGTCCCGCACGCGACAGGATGGAAGCGTAGCTCTCGTGGCGTTCCGGCTCATCGAGCTTGGCCAGGCCTGCATCGTAGCCGCCGACCTGGTCGGCGCCGAGCCCCGCCAGCGGCGAATCGTTTCCCGCGAGCTTGAGCAACTCGGTCACAAGCACGCGCTGGGCGGCGATTACGGCCGCTCCGATGGATGCCGTCTGCTGCGAGCCACCCGCCAGGATCACACCGGGAAGGGTCGAATCCCCGTATTCGATCGAAACAGAATGAAGCGGCAGGCCAAGCCTTTCGGCGGCGACGGATAAGTTCACGGTAGCCGTGCCCATTCCCATCTCATGCGCCGCCACCGCCACCGTCGCCCGGCCGTCGCGGGTGAGCGTGATGCGAGCCGCGCCACCAGGCATGCGGTAATAGGGATAGGTGCCGGTCGCGCACCCCATGCCGACCAGCCATTCTCCTTCACGGCGCGTCCCGGGCGCGGTTCGCTGGCTCCACCCAAAGCGCTCGGCGCCAGCCCGATAGGCTTCGACGATATGCCTTGACGAAAAGGGAGTGCCTTCGGTCGGATCCTTCTCCGGCTCGTTGCGGATGCGCAGTTCGATCGGGTCCATGCCGAGTTCTTCGGCCAGTTCGTCAATGGCACATTCGAGCCCGAATGTGCCGACAGCTTCGCCGGGCGCCCGCATGAAGGTGTTAGCCGCCATGTCTATATACGCCACCTCGACATCGAGCTTGAAGGTGTCGGCGGCATAGCCGCTGCGCGTCGCAATAATAAACGGCTCGGGAAAGGCATTGTGCCGGGTCATCACGGTGACGCCAGTGTGGATGATCGAGGTAAAACGGCCATCCGGCTGCGCGCCGATCGCCACATGCTGTTCGGTCAGGCCGCGGCCGCCGACCACCCTGAACACGCCTTCGCGCGACAGGGCGATCCGCACCGGCCGGCCGGCAAGCTTCGCCGCCGCCGCACCCAGCACCTGGTGCTGCCACAGGCACTTCGAGCCGAAGCCGCCGCCCACATAGGGCGACGTGACATTCACCTGCTTCTCGTCGATGTCGAAGATCTTCGCCAAGGACCAGGCGGTGTGCGCCACGCCTTGCGAGGCATCATGCACCCTCAGTTCCTCGCCATTCCATGCCATAGTCGCGGCGTGCGGCTCGATGGCATTGTGGTTTTGGCGAGGTGTGCGGTAGGTCACGGATATCTTGTGCGGGGCCGCAGCCAATTGCGCCTCGGCATCGCCGATTTCCAGCTTCAGCGGTTCGCCCATGAATTGACCCGGCTCGGTGCCCTGCGCCTTGGCAGCGGCCAGCGAAGTGGTCGCCGGCTCGGCCTCGTATTCGACGCGGATCAGTGACTTGGCATGATCCGCCTGCTCCTGGGTTTCTGCCAGGACGACGGCGATCGGTTGGCCGTTCCAGTGAATACGATCGTCCTGCATGACCGCCAGATTATCGCCGCCCGCCGCCTTGGCATTCGTCATGAACAGCGGCGTCGGCTTCATGGGCGGCGCATTGAGGTGCGTCATCACCAGAACCACGCCCGGCGCTTCCGACGCAGCCTTGATGTCCAGGGCAGCGATCCGGCCCTTGGCGATCGTGCTGAACGCCACAGCCGCGTAGGTCATGTCGGCGAGCGGGAACTCGGCGGAGAAACGGGCCGCGCCCTTGACCTTGAGAGGCCCGTCGATCCGCGACATGGGTTTGCCGACATGCCCATGCTGGTGATGGATGAGCGGATCGGGCTTCCCGCCTGGCAACCAGCTGTCGGGTGCCAGTTCAATGGCTTTCTTCATCAGGCCCTGGGCCGCGCCCTTGGCCGCCTCGCCGGCTTGTTCCAGGATGCTCATGCGGCTTCTCCCGCCAATTCGCCAAGCACGCTGACGATGGTGCGCTTGGCCAGTTCGATCTTGAACGCGTTGTCACGCAACGGAACGGCGTCCGCGAGTTCCGCTTCCGCGGCCGCCCGAAAGGCCTCGGCGGTAACAGGACCGTCTTTCAGCGCCGCCTCGGCCTTCCAGGCCCGCCAGGGCTTGTGCGCCACTCCGCCGAGGGCGAGGCGCACCGCCTTGACGGCACCGTTCTCCACCCGCAGCGCCGCGGCGACGGAGACAAGGGCAAAAGCATAGCTCGCGCGGTCGCGCACCTTGCGATAGGTTGAAGCCATTGTCAGCGGCGGCAGTTCGACGGCGGTGATCAACTCGCCTGGCTCCAGAACCGTCTCGATTTCGGGGTGTTCGCCTGGCAGGCGGTGAAGATCGGTCAGCGGCAGTGTCCGCTTGCCTGTCCTGCCTTCGAGATGGACCTTGGCATCGAGCGCGGCCAGCGCCACGCACATGTCCGAAGGATGCGTCGCGACACAGGCCGGCGAGGCCCCCAGAATTGCGTGCATGCGATTGAAGCCGTCCGCGGCATCGCAGCCTTGTCCGGGGGTTCTCTTGTTGCAGCGCGATCCCTCGTCGTCGTAGAAATACGCGCAGCGTGTGCGTTGCAGGATGTTGCCACCCACCGTCGCCATGTTGCGGATCTGAGCGGAGGCGCCGGCAAGGATGGCGCGGGCCAGAACGGGATAGCGCTCGCGCACCGCGCGGTGCTCGGCCAAGGCGGTGTTCCGGACTGCCGCTCCGATCAGCAATCCGCCCTCATGCTCATCTATGTTTGCCGGCAGCCCGGTCACATCCACCAGGATGGCCGGGCGCTCGATCGTCTCGCGCATCAAGTCCACCAGATTGGTGCCGCCGCCAAGATATTTGGCTGCCTCAAGGCCTGCTCTCTGTACCGCCTCGGCCGCGTTTGTCGCTCGGGAGTATTGGAACGGGGTCATGCTGCCATCTCCGGGCTATCGGGCCGGTAAGGCTGCGCGGCCTCCTTGCTGATAAACGTCGCGGCGATCGCATCGATGATGCCGTTATGCGCGCCGCACCGGCACAGATTGCCGCTCATGCGCTCTGCCAGCTCTTCGCGGCTGGCAGGGATTGAACCGGCTCTCAGATCGCCGGTCACGTGGCTGGGAAGGCCCCGCCCCAACTCCGCCACCATGCCGATGGCGGAGCAGATCTGTCCCGGCGTGCAATAGCCGCACTGGAAACCGTCGCGGTCGATAAACGCCTGCTGAAGCGGATGAAGCTCGTCTCCTTGCGCAAGACCCTCGACAGTGGTGACAGCGCGCCCTTCGGCCTGCACGGCAAGGGTCAGGCAGGAAACCACGCGTTCGCCGTCGAGCAGGACCGTACAGGCCCCGCACGCGCCCTGATTGCAGCCCTTTTTTGTGCCCGTGAGCCGGAGTTCCTCGCGCAGAAGATCAAGCAGTGAAACCCGTGGGTCGGCGGGCAGTGGCACGGCTGAGCCGTTGACGATAATGGACATGGCGACCTCGCTATCGGCGTAGAGAAGGTTACTTGGCGCTCGCGACGGAGGGGTCAACCCACGTCGAGACATCCGATAGCGATTGAGTGCAATCTTCGCTGCCTGGCCCGAGGGCCAGGACGCAAGGACTGTTCAGCCTCGGTGCGTCGTCACAGTTTGACGGCACCTTCCCTGGCCCATAGGCGCAGCTTGCGACAGGCCTCGATGAACGGCTGCACCGAGGCGGCGGAATCGAATTCGATGAGACCCACATCCGCCTCAAGAGCGATTGAGACCGGGCGTCACTCGCGGCCACGCTGCCTTGCATTCCGTGGCCGCGAGTATTTTTCTTATGCTGTACTCGTGAAAGCGAGGCGGCAGTCATCGGGCCATCTTCAGTCGTTCACATAGGCGCCAGGCTGGCGGCCGCCCTTTGCCGCTTTTTGGTAGTGGGTCAGTACAACCCTGCCGAATGCACTTGCGCACGTAAAGAGCGGATCGAAGGAAACCCCGACATCAAGCATGTCAGCACGTCATTTTCGGAACGCCAGAATCTTAAGATGCGCATGCACATGCGCCGCTTCACGCGCCTGACCAACGGCTTCTCAAAGAAGGTTGAGGCTCACGCAAATGCTGTTGCCCTGCACTTCATGTATTATAATTTTGTGCGAATTCATGCTTCTCTGCGCGTAACCCGGCGATGGCCGCTGGCGTCACCGACAAGCTTTGGGAGATCGCGGATATCGTGGCACTGATCGAGGCGAAGGAAGCTGAAAGGCCGGTCGTGCGCGGCCGTTACGAGAAGCGGGCAGTAGCATGACACTGAGGCAAAGGGTCTCGCTCGCCTCAAAAATCACGCTGTCCTATGTGTTCGGCGTGATTGGAGGTTTGTTAGCCGTGTCAAATCCTTCGCCGGAGATTCCATGGTCTGAGACACTTTCGCTTTTCGTCGTTTATGTTGCGGCCGGCTTCCTAATGTCTTGGCCGCTTTACTTAGCAGCAGTTGCTGCAGCCATCGCTTTCCCACGCTCTGTTGCCGCAAGACCGGGAACGTGGACTTCAGCGGCGGTTCTTATCGCAGCAAGTTTTTCTTTTTTGATCCTTCCGTGTGACGGGCATTTCAGATCACTCGCTACGCTAGGGGCACTCGCTGCTCTGCTCGCCGGCTTTTGTTTCTATTGCATAGCAAGGCCGACGGGTCAGATTTCAAACTGACCCACTACCCCGCTTTTGCATCCTTTGAGTGTTCGGCTATAGAGGGACCAGCGCCGGAGGTCTTCTCAATGGCCGGGCTCGGTGTTGCCTGCGGTCTTTGGTTTTGGCCGTTCGACTGAAGGGTTCGATCCTCCACTTCGCCTTGTTTTCGCGTGAGGCCCATTGCGCCGCCAGGCTTATGATTGCCGGCCGGTTGGGTGATGAATAACATCGCTGCTGAAAGAGGGTTCCATCACAGGCCGGCGGAAATTGCCGCTGTTTCCATGCAAAATCATAACGAGCGGTTGCGCCTCTAATCCGGATAGCGCCAGGCACTGGCCCCAGTGCGGCGAGACAATGCTGATGGCGCCCCATCAGCGGGATCATCTCGAAAAAGCCGTGAACGTGTTTCGGCTCCCTTGTTGATCCGATCGTCGGACTCGATCGGGGCGTCCTGCTCGTTGATCGCCTCAGCGATGTATTCCGGGAGATCGCCCACCTCGTCGCGAATGTCGTCAGGATCGATGCCTACCGCGTGGCTTGACTTCACTCAATCCGAGGGCCCGATAAGCCAAGGTCGGAATTCACGGGTTAATCCCTCAAAGCGACCCTTGCGGGCTGCTATTTTGGTGTGGAAGTTGCATTGACGGACTCTACCGACCTGGGTTCGGAGGACATTGTGAGCTTAAGGCGCTGTTGGCGAAGACGTGCCGTTTTCGCCAGCCTCGCCTGGCGTTCAGCCTCCAGCACCAATTTGGACTCTCTGTTCGCTCTTTCTATTTTTTCCCTGTCGATTTTTCGACGTTTCAAGCCAACCTCCCTGCCTCCATCGATTCCGGTGCAAAAATGCGACGAGCAGCCAAATGTTCCGCACGAATCAGGGTTCCACTGGGCAAGACCGCCGCCAGTCGATAATTGCGCTTGCCTTGCGGTTGCAGCCATCGTGCCACATGCTGAATGTGGAAATTCAAATTGCTCGTGAGAATGACCGATGCGGACATCGCTCTACGATCTCAGCGTGCCAACCTTCCTGCAGACCGTGAGATCCATCGGAGGTTTCCTCGACCGTGCGGCCACGCATTTCTCGAACACCGGTGTCGATCCCGATAACATCGTGCACACCCGCCTCTTCGATGACATGGCACCCTTCCATTTTCAGATCGAGGCGGCGTGGCATCATTCCGTTTGGGGGGTCGAGGCCCTCAAGTCCGGCGCGTTCACCCCTCCCGCCTTGGTCGGACCTGTTCCCTTCGCTGACCTGCAGGCCATGATCGGCAAGGCAGAAATGATGCTGGAGGCGTTCATCCCCGATGAGGTCAACGGCTGCTCGGGCAAGCACCTGGACCTTCAGATCGGCCCGCGAAGGCTTGCCTTCACCGCGGAGACCTTCATCCTCTCTTTCTCGCTGCCAAATTTCTATTTCCATGCCGTCACCGCATACAACATCCTGCGTTCGCGAGGCGTGCCGCTCGGTAAGCATGATTACGAGGGTCGGCTGCGCACCAGATCATCCTGAGATGAAATCTAGCCTCAACGGAAGGACCTCGGCACTCCACCAGTTTCTGCTAGTCTGACTTGCCCGGCAGTATCGAACCCAGAACCTGCCTGACGGTCCCGCGAATAACACCGGTTTCACTGGGATCGCCCTTTGCAAGCGACGATGTCAGGTTTTTGATCTGGTCGAAGGTGAAATGCGGGGGAAGTGGCGGGACCTCGGGATCGGTCTTGACCTCAAGGACGACGGGGTAATCGGACGCGAATGCTTCGTCCCAGGCCGGTCCGAGGTCTTCTGGGCGATCGACAAACAAGCCTTTAAGACCGATCAGTTCGGCAAACCGATGATAGGGCACGTCCGGGATACGCTGCGACGCCTCGAACTTCGGGTCGCCTTCCATGACCCGCTGCTCCCAAGTAACTTGATTGAGATCCTGGTTGTTGAAGACGCAGATGATGAACCGGCCGTCCGGCCAGGACGACTTCCAGTATTTGGCGACGGTGATCAGTTCCGCCATGTTGTTCATCTGCATGGCTCCATCGCCAACAAGCCCCACCACCGGCCGGTCCGGGTGCGCGAACTTGGCGGCGATCGCGTAAGGGACAGCGGCGCCCATCGAGGCGAGGCCGCCGGAGAGTGATGCCATCATCCCCGGCCTGATCCTGACGTCACGCGCGTACCAATTCGCGCAGGATCCGGAATCGCTCGTCAGAATGACATTGTCCGGCAATCTCGGCGAAAGCTCCCATGCCACCAGTTGCGGATTGACTGGGTCGGCTTTTGTCTTGGCTCGCTTCTCCAGAAGTTTCCACCAGTCGGCTACGCTCTTCTCGATCTGTTTGCGCCACTTGTTTTTCTTCTGCTTCAACAATGGCAGCAGAGCCTTGAGCGTCTCAGTTGCATCGCCGACAAGATTGACGTCCATCGGATAGCGCAAGGACATCATGCCGGGCTTAAGATCGATCTGGACGCCTTTGGCCTGACCTTCTTTTGGCAGGAACTCCGAATAAGGAAAGCCGGATCCGACCATCAGCAACGTGTCGCAGTCCCGCATCAGGTCCCAGGAGGGTTCCGTTCCGAGCAACCCGATCGAGCCAGTTACCCAAGGGAGAAAATCCGGTAAAGCCGCCTTGCCGAGAAGCGCCTTTGCGGCACCCGCGCCAAGGCGATCGGCGATGTCGATCACCTCTTGCGTCGCGGCAAGGGCACCAGCGCCGACGAGGATTGCGACACGCTCGCCTTCGTTGAGGATATCGGCGGCCGCTTTCAAATCATCCGCGTGTGGAATAACCAACGGCTTGCGATAGCCGACGCCGGAATGCACCGTGCCGTGAGCGCGGGACGGTTCCTCATAAGGCATCTCCTGCAAGTCGTTCGGCAGGACGAGCGCCGTCACGGTTCGGTTTGCCAGCGCAATGCGAACGGCCCGGTCAACGAGGTGACGGACCTGTGCGGGCACGGCGGCCTGATGGACGAAATCTCCCGCCACATCCTTGAACAGCGAGGCAAGATCGACTTCTTGCTGGTAGTGGCCGCCGATCGCGCTACGCGCCTGCTGGCCGACAATGGCCAAGACGGGCTGGTGGTCAAGGCGCGCATCATAAAGACCTGTCACGAGGTGCGTCGCGCCGGGACCGGAAGTTGCTATGCAGACGCCAAGTCCGCCAGAAAACTTGGCGTAGGCCGACGCCATGAACGCGGCCATTTCCTCATGTCGTGCCTGGACGAATTCAATCTTCCCATCCGCACGGTTGAGGGCCCCGAAGACGCCGTTGATGCCGTCACCCGGGTATCCGAACATCCGCCGTACGCCCCAGGCGTGGAGGCGCGAGATCAGGAAATCGCCAACAGTTTTGGACATGAGAGGAGCCTTTCGATCATGGCTGGAAAGGGAATTAACCAGCGTGGCGACGTCCCGTTCCCAGCCTCGCCACTGTTCGCCGGCTCTTGGTCCGAGCCATCGGTCCGCCGAGCTCCTTATCGATCAATGGTGTTCACCGCTCCCAGAAGCTTCCCTGCCCGCCGGGGTTCAGCTCCCAGCGACACGCCGGGCGGCTGCCTCGGGATCATCGCGTGCCAATTCAGACGGACCTTGTTGCAGAGCCTGGTCTCGACCGACTTCCTTGCCAATCTTGTAAGCGGCATAGACGATGCCGAGACCGATCAAAAACCTGAACATGGAAAATCTCCTTCGGCGGGAAACCCAATCGTTGACGGGTGGTTCCGGCATGCGTGCGATGACATTGCGCGCGGGCAAGGGGTTTGGCCAAAGCCCCCGCGCCTATTCGCCCAATATGATCCCGGAAGCTACGATTTGAGCCGTGCGCCCTGTTAGCCTTCCGCGTTTCACGAGCGTGGGTTTGACATAGGGTTTTCTCGTCATCACAGATCCACTGGCGCCGGATACCGTTTACCTGCCAAGGCGGCATTGCGGCTTAAACGGTCTTCGCGCGCCAGTGTTCCACAGGAGACTCACATGGTTCTGCTGATGAACAAACGCGATATGCAACGGCTTGGGTTTCCGAGGGGGGCGAGATCGATCTGAATCGGCAGCCGAGGACGGGGTCGAGCGATGTGTCCGGGGCCTGAGGGTCATGTGCCCGCGGCCAAATCGGTGCCGGTAAGGTTGGTTTCGCGTGGCGGATAGCAGGCAGCGGTCTTCCTTGCCCGACGCAAAAAGACCGCCAGTGAAGCCCTCGACCTTCGTGCGTCCAGCCAGGAGGCAGAAATCGGCCAGATCACGGCCGTGACCGCCGAACGACGTCACACCAACTCAATTGCCGTTAGCGCGAAAGTGCTGCCTTTGACCTATGAGTGGGAGTGGCTTGCAGCATTCCTTTTCCTTGTCGCGGCGGCCTTCTTCGCAGAGGCCGACCTCTCGGCCGCGGAACGAGATGCCTGGGCTTTGCCGCCCTTCTCTCCCCCCTTGTGAGCCGCGGGGTGGCCGGTGTGCTTTCCACGTCCCGATCCGCCCTCTTTCTTGCCGCCGCCGTCATCCTTGTTTACCGTTGCCCAAGCACGACGTTCGGCTTCCTTTTCCGATACCCCGCGATGCTCGTAGCCCTCGGCTATGTGATCAGCTTTGCGCTCCTGCTTGTCAGTGTATTTCGACTTGTCGCCACGTGGCATCGTGACCTCCTGTTCTCTAACGGTTGCGAACGAACACATCCCGGTTTGGTTCCAGATTGCCAAGACATCCGAGCGCGATGCCGCCGGGCGATCGAATATCGACCAAGCCCCACCCTTGTCGGACTCTCGGGCTGCCGCATCACCGAACCCGGCGTGGCCGATCGCTTCCAATCAGCTGCCTTGCAAATTCGCCCGTCCAGAAATGCAGCCATGCCCGGCGAGCACCGCCGACTGCACCCGGCAAGCACCAGGCGGTCCAACCCGCCGGAGCCCACAACGCGGCGGGGTCAATCGCTTCGTGACGTTTTTCGGCGGCGTGTGCGCCGCTTGGCGACGATTTTGAGCGGCACAGGCGGCGCCGAAGCCAGCGCGCCCAAGGCCGCCTGTACCATACCGGACGCGACGAAATCGGCGCTGATGTCCTTGGCCAGATTGTCGGCGTCCTCCTTGTCGGCCCCGTCGAATTTGAACCATAGCGCGATCCCGACCCTGAGGTCCGCTTTGGCCCGCTTCAGTCGGCGCACCAGAAAGCGGGCATGCTTGACGGAATCCTGGTTGAGGAAGCCGACCACCACTGTATCGACGCCGCCCAACTCAAGGCGACGAATTGTCGACGGCTCCAAGTCTACAAAGCTCGCCCTTGACACCGTGGCGCCCTGCACTTCCAACACCTGCGCCAGCATCGCCGCCGCCGCGTCGTCGAGTGGACCGCGGCCGCCAGCGCAAAGCACCCTCAATCCCGAGCCATCCGGCAATTCGGCATAGCCATTGTTCGCGGTCTCATTGTTCTCGAGCGACCCCGCATCCTCGCCGACAACCGGGGCTTCCTCCTCGTCCATCTCGTGTTGAGCGCTGTCTTCGAGGTTCGCGACCAGCGTCAGCGCGCTGGCTGCGACCTGCTGAATCTGCTGGTCGTCCATTACGCCACGGACGCGGTCCTTCTCACCGAGCAGCAAGGCGGGCAGGGCCACCTTATCGTAGAATTCGACCAGATAATTCTCCTCGAGAGTTTCCTCGGCATGGTCTGTTGCCTCGTCAGGATCGCCTGCCAGCAGCCGTTGGTACAGCCGCGCGTGGGCGTCCAGTACCGGCTCGTTGCCGAACAGCACATCGAGGAATTCGAACTGCGGTACATGCCGGCCAAGCACCACCAGACAAACCGTGAGCGGTGTCGACAGGACCAATCCCAGCGGACCCCATAGCCATGTCCAGAAGATTGCCGCAACGATGATGGCCAATGGCGAAAGCCCCGTGCGCGATCCATACAGCCAAGGCTCGATGACATTCCCGGTAATCAACTCCATCACCACGAATAGAGCTGCCGTCCACAACACAAGCGACCATCCTGGCGCCACCGCCAGCGCAAGGAAGAGGGGCAGAAGCGCGCCGATCACGGGTCCGATATAGGGAACGAAACGAAGGGCCAGCGCCAGCAGTCCCCACAGGAGCGCGTTGGGGATGCCCAACACCCATAGCCCGATCGCAATCGGGATCGCGTAGATCAGGTTGACGACCAATTGCATCAGCAAGTAGCGCCCTACCCGCGAGCCGGCGTCCTGCAGCGCCTGCGTCGTCCGATGAAGGTCACCGTAGCCAACAAGGCGAATGAAACGGTCGCGTAGATCTTCCCGCTCCAGAAGCATGAAGATGACGACGATGACGATCAAGCCAGCTGACCCCAAAGGGCTGATCAGCGGACCGATGATGTTCTGGAGGATTTCGAGCGGCTTTTCCTTGGCGACGATTTCAACCGGCACCGGGTCGCGTTTCGGGGTTTGCGGGGAGGCTGGAAGCGAAGGCTCTTGCCTGTTGATCTCCTGGCCAACCCGCTCGACTACACTGCTCAATCTCGAGATCACGCCGCCGCCCACTCCCGTCTCTTTGAGAGAACGGACCTTGGTGAGGATGTTTGACTGGTAAAGCGAAATGTTCTGAGCGAGTTCGCTGACCTGCGAGGCGACAATAAAGCTGAACAGCGCCAGAACCGCGAATGCCCCGAGCACGCTCAGGATGACCGCGGCAAGGCGCGGCATGCCTGCCCGTTTGAGCGCCGAGACCAGAGGAGCGAGTGCAAAGGTCAGGAGCAGCGCGATCGCGATCGGCAAGAATACTTCTCGTCCGAAATACAACGCCGCAACAGTGGTTACGACAGTGGCGACGGTCGGCAACGCCGTGCGCCGACGCGCTAAGGAAAGGGGTCCTCCCAGTCCGGAACTGGGGGAGATGCCGTTACGATCGATCGCCAAGAAATTCCTCCGCCTGCCCACCAAGATCATAAACGCTAAAGTGGGATATGTTTTCCATCAAATAGCGGTTTCCCTGGCCGGAACGAGGGCGCATCGAGAGCCATGTCTATGGGCACGACGCCTGCGGCAATGCACTCCCTATGGCTTTGCCCGACCGCGCGAAAGCCCCGTCGGTACGCATCACAGGGCCGGCACTGAGCCCAACACCCAACCCGGCCAAATCGATGGCCCTCAAAATCAACACGCCGCACGCGCAAAAGCGAGCACCGACCTGGAACATCACAGGGCGCATGACGTTTGGCACCGTAATGCAATCAAGGAGGACCGTCTCATGGACTGGAATCGTGTCGAAGGAAATTGGAAGCAGGTCAAAGGCAAGGTCAAAGAACAGTGGGGCAAGCTTACTGACGACGACCTCGACCGTATTGCCGGCAAACGTGATCAACTCGAAGGCAAGATCCAGGAGCGCTACGGCATCGAGAAGGATCGTGTGCGGCGCGATATTGACGATTGGTACCGACGGCAAGACTGGTAGGTATCGCCTGGCACGCCGTGTGAGCTTCTTCTTACCGGCGACCGGCATGGGAACGCTGCAGCCGACGCAGCTCGCGGTTGCATCCCGGGGCCGCGTTATGATGCGCTCACCTCCTCCGCTGGGCCGCCTCGCGACGCTCTCTACACCCCATTGCTCTTGCTGGCGCGCCGCGTGGTGTCAAGCGGCCGGCGTCCTCACTTGGCTAGGCCGTTTTGAGTCCTTTAGACTCCACATTTGCGATCGCTAAAAAAATGGTTTCGAGCAAATCCTTGTCGTGGAAGGGTTTGCCGAGCAAGGGCACATCCGCCGGTCGATCGGCGATCTGGCTAGCATCGGCATAGCCGGTTATGATAACCGCAGGCCAGTCGGAGCGCAGAGTGCGTGCGAAGCGGATAACATCCACGCCCGATACGAGTGGCATGGCAAAGTCGGTAACGATGACGTCGAAATCATTAGGAGCGCGCTCGATCAACGCCAATGCCTCGGGCCCCCCTGCGGCGCAGGTCACATCAAAACCACGCTGACGAAGAGACTCGGCTGTCAGCTGCCGCAACGCGTTACTATCATCGATCAGAATGATCGATGGGCGCCTCGCATCGGCGTCCAGGCGCATATATCCGATGTCGGTCTCGGCAGCAGGACTGTCTGGCTCCGCGACGGAGCGTGGCAGCCAGAGTTGCATGCTCGTTCCACGATCAACGACGCTGTCTATGCGAAGCGCACCGCCGGATTGCCTCATAAAGCCATAGACCGTACTGAGGCCCAGACCGGTCCCTTTCCCGACCGGCTTTGTCGTGAAGAAAGGTTCAACGACCTTGGCGAGAATATCAGGAGCTATGCCAGACCCTGTATCCTTGACCGTCACAACGACATAGTCACCCGCCGAAACATCCGCCGAAGACCTTCTAAGTGAACGGTTGTGCGCTTGCACGGTTATCGTACCGCCGGAGGGCATGGCATCACGCGCGTTGAAAACCAGATTCATTAAAGCTAGCTCGAGCTGTCCGGCATCGACGTGCACCGGCCACACCGTGTCGTCGATTTGCCAGTCGAATCGGACCAACGCTCCCAAAACAGGTGCGACCAACCCGTTCATGCTGTCGCCCAGCACTGCCAGGCGCACCGCTTCCGGCTTTAAGGTCTGCCGTCGGGAGAAAGCCAGCATTCGCGTGACCAGGTCAGCTCCTTGTTTCGCGGAACGCCGCATCAAGTCGAGGACCTGCCGTGCTTGACCGTCCAATGTCGCGCGGCGTTCGAGCAACCCCAATCCACTGAGAATTGCAGCCAGCAGGTTATTGAAGTCATGCGCCAGGCCACCCGTCAGTTTGCCGATGGCGTCGAGACGTTGTGATTGTAGCAGTTGATCCTCGAGGCCACGCTGATCGGTAACGTCGAGCAGCGTCCCGAGGATTTCGGACTCGCGGCCGTCAGCGCCGTTCGACATGACGCCTTGATCAAGAAAGATGCGATACTCGCCGTTGGCGCACTTCCAGCGGAATTCGCACGTGTACGAGCCAGCCGTTTTGGCCGCCAGAAGTGCCTGCTCGAGCCGTGCCAGATCGTCGGGATGGACCCGCTTGAGCCCGAATCCTGGATCGGAAGTCAGATCCGCAGGCGAAAAGCCGGTCAAACGCTCGACACCTTTGGTGACAAAGCGCGTCGCAAAGGGCGGCTCGGCCGTCCGCGCGTGAAAGCAGACAGGCAGCGAACTCAGTATGGCATCCTGCCGTTCCTCTGCGCTGCGCAGAGCCCGTTCCGCCTGAAGCTTTTCCTTCTGCGCCTGCAGCGCCTGCGCCAGCAGTCCCTGCTCAATTCCCGCCTTCCGTTGGATTTCGATCGTCTTTTCGTGAAGCTCGACAAAAACCGCGACCTTCGAACGCAGCATGGTCGGATCAAATGGCTTGAACACATAATCCACCGCGCCGGCATCATAGCCGCGCAGCATATGGGCGTCCTCCTTGTTGATCGCGGTGAGAAAGATGATTGGCGTGCGTTTGGACTGTTCGCGCTGTCGGATAAGCGCGGCTGTTTCATATCCATCCAGCCCTGGCATGAGGACATCGAGCAGGATAACGGCGAAGTCTTCCTTCAGCAGAAAGCGTAGGGCCTCTTCGCCCGATTGGGCGCAGATGACGTCGCCGGTGGTGGCGAGCACTTCGCTGATTGCCAGCAGATTGCGCTCATCGTCGTCCACGGCGAGAATACGTGCTCGTGCCGGTCCTTCCGGCAGTTGGACGACCCCAGGTTTTCTTGCTCTGCTTCTTTGCAATTTTTGCATCGAATAGCCGTCAGTTCGCTGCCACGAGCATTTTTTCCGGGGTGTCGCCGCGTGACCGGGAACGCCCAATCCAGACACGAAGCAGCGCCAGCAAGAGATCGAGATCGACTGGCTTGGCGATGTAGTCGGAAGCCCCCGCGTCCAAGCATTTTTGCCGATCACCCTTCATCGCTTTGGCCGTAACCGAAATCAGCGGAATGTGAGCTATCGAGGATGTGGTGCGGATTTGCCGCATCGTCTCGTAGCCGTCCATTTCCGGCATCATGATATCGATCAACGCTGCATCGACGTCAGGCGTCTGTTCCAGCA
Source organism: Mesorhizobium sp. B2-4-17 (assembly GCF_006441275.1). NCBI lineage: Bacteria > Pseudomonadati > Pseudomonadota > Alphaproteobacteria > Hyphomicrobiales > Phyllobacteriaceae > Mesorhizobium > Mesorhizobium sp. B2-4-17. The sequence continues at coordinate 113,329 of NZ_VFUX01000001.1, forward strand.
GCGCTATGCCGTCGCGGCCTCGTTCAGCGTGCAGAACTTGGATCCCATAGGTCTCCAGAACGCTGGTGAGGGAATAAATGTTGCGAATGTCGTCGTCGACGATCAGAACCTTCGCACCGGTGAGATCGGACTTGGCGTCCTGTTCTGTTTCGATCATGCTTTCTTCGCGGCCTTCTCCCGGAAGGGTGGCTGAAATATGCAGCGCCAACTGGGCGAAATTCTCGGCGCGCGGCGCATTCGCAAAAGCCGGATTCAGCGACAGGACCGGGTCAAGCGCATCGGGATGGGGGGCAAAGAACAAAAGTTTCGGCAAGGCTTCGCCGAATTGGCCGGTGACCTCGTCTAGTGCCTGCGCATTGTCTTTGGCCGAGCGTCCAAACCCGAGCACGACGGCATCATACGAGGCGATCCCGACGTCGTCCGCATTTGCCGCGATCCGACCAACCGCGGTGACCGAGGTGACGCCGTCGCGGATCGCTTCGACCAGCGATAGCCGGCGATCCGGATCGGGGTCGGCGACCAGAACGCGGCGTTGGATACGCAGCTTTCTGGAATGAATGTCCTGAAACACCTGCATCAGTTCATCCGATGATACGGGCTTAGTGGAAATGCTGGAGGCGCCCTTGCGCGCGAGGCTATTAATATCTCCCGCACCCGAGATAACGTGGACGGGGATTGTCCTCGTCTTCTGATCATGGCGTAACAGATCAAAAAGCACCCAGCCGTCGATATCCGAAAGCCCGAGATCAAGCGTAATGGCATCGGGAACCAGCTTGCGCGCCAATGCCAAAGTGCCGGAACCAGCGTTTGACAAGACGCCTTTCAACCCGGCCGAACGTGCGAGGCCAAGCAACAAGCCTCCAAAGGTCGGGTCGTCCTCAACGATCAGAACGACCCGATCGGTCGGCGAAATAGAATCGCGGTCATCGATTAACTCGGCCGAAGGTGGACTGTTGGGGGATGCTGGCGCCGCGACTTCGTCCACCACAGGAAGCAAGGCCGATTGCACTGTCGCCATTCTGGGGCCGTCGAACGGAATAACCAGCGTGAACGTCGATCCTTTGCCCGGTGTGCTTTCGACGCGCAATTCGCCGCCAAGCAACCGGGCGATCTCCCGACTGATAGAGAGCCCCAGGCCCGTACCGCCATATTTACGACTGGTGGTGCCGTCGGCTTGCTGAAAGGCTTCGAAAATAAGCTTTTGCTTATCCTCAGGTATGCCAATGCCGGTGTCGGTCACGGCAATCGCGAGAGCCTTTATCGGGTGCGCGGCTCGGTTGCGGCGGCCAGCCTTCTCGACCCGGAAGTTCAAACCGACCTCACCTTCGGAGGTGAATTTGAATGCGTTCGAAAGCAGGTTGAGGACAATCTGCTGCAATCGCTTCTCGTCCGTGCGGACAGTATCTGGAAGGGCTGGGTCGACCGTTATGGTGAAGCCAAGTCCCTTGTCGGCCGCCAGTTGACGGAACGTGCGCTCCATATGCTGGCGCAGGTGTGACACCGGCATATCGTTGATATCGATGGAGACCGTCCCGGATTCGATTTTCGACAGATCGAGGATGTCGTTGATGAGGCTGAGAAGATCGGTTCCGGCGGAATTGATCGTGCGCGCGAACTCTACCTGCTTTTCGTTGAGATTGCCCTGCTGGTTGGTCGCCAGGAGATTTGAGAGAATAAGCAGTGAATTGAGTGGCGTGCGCAGTTCGTGACTCATATTGGCCAGGAACTCGGACTTGTATTTCGAAGTCAGCGCCAGCTGCTCGGCTTTCTCCTCCAATGCGCGTCGCGCCATCTCGATTTCGAGATTCTTATTTTCCACCTGCTTCTTTTCGTTTTCGAGCAGCTGTGCCTTTTCCTGCAGCTCCTCGTTCGTGGCATGCAGCTCTTCCTGCTTCTTGGTCAGTTCAGTCTGGCGCGCTTGTAATTCCGAGGTCAGCAGTTGCGACTGCTTGAGCAGGCCTTCGGTGCGCATAGTCGCGGCTATGGTGTTGAGAACGATGCCGACGGACTCCATCAACTGGTTGAGGAACGACTGGTGGGTGTCGCGGAACTCGCCGAACGAGGCAAGTTCGATAACGGCTTTCACCTCATCTTCGAACAAGGCGGGAAGAATGATGACGTTGGCCGGCGAGGCGCTGCCGAGGCCTGATGTGACGCGCAGGAATTCCGGCGGGACATTGTCGAGCATGATTGCGCGCTTGTCGGCAGCACTTTGGCCGACGAGACCTTCGCGCAGGTCGAGGCGCTGCTTGATCGCCGCCTTGCTTTCAGCGCCATAGGACGCCGCCAGCTCGAGATAGGATTCCTCTTCGTCGCGATTGGTAACGTAGAACACCCCATATTGGGCGTTCACCAGCGGCGCGAGTTCGGACATGATGAGCCGCGAGACAGTGGCGAGGTCGCGCTCGCCTTGCAGCATCCGCGAAAACCGGGCGAGATTGGTTTTCAACCAGTCCTGTTCGGCATTCTTCAGCGTCTGATCCTTCAGGTTGCGGATCATTTCGTTGATGTTGTCCTTGAGCGCGGCAACTTCACCCGAAGCTTCGACGCTGATCGAGCGCGTCAGATCGCCCTTGGTGACCGCTGTCGAAACCTCGGCAATGGCACGCACCTGGGTTGTGAGATTGGCGGCGAGCTGATTGACATTGTCGGTCAGGTCGCGCCACAGGCCAGCCGCTCCTGGCACACGCGCCTGGCCGCCAAGCTTGCCTTCGATACCCACCTCGCGGGCGACGTTGGTCACCTGGTCGGCAAAGGTCGCGAGTGTCTCGATCATGCCGTTGATCGTATCGGCAAGGGAGGCGATTTCGCCTTTGGCATCCACCGTCAGCTTGCGTTTGAGATTGCCTTGCGCAACCGCCGTGACCACGTCGGCGATGCCACGCACCTGGTTTGTCAGGTTCGTCGCCATCAAATTGACGTTGTCGGTGAGGTCTTTCCAGGTACCGGCGACGCCTTCGACACGGGCCTGACCGCCGAGTTTGCCCTCGGTGCCAACCTCGCGCGCCACGCGCGTGACCTCACCGGCGAAGGAGTTGAGCTGGTCCACCATCGTGTTGATGGTTGATTTCAGCTCAAGGATTTCCCCCTTCACGTCGACCGTGATCTTTTTCGACAGATCGCCACGGGCAACAGCGGTCGTCACCTCCGCGATGTTGCGCACCTGCCCGGTCAGGTTCTCGGCCATCGAGTTGACGTTGTCGGTCAGATCTTTCCACGTCCCGGCAACGCCGCGCACCTGCGCCTGCCCGCCGAGCTTGCCTTCGGTACCGACCTCGCGCGCAACGCGGGTCACTTCCGAGGCAAAGGAATTGAGCTGGTCCACCATCGTGTTGATGGTGTCCTTCAGCTCGAGAATCTCTCCACGGACGTCCACGGTGATCTTCTTCGAGAGGTCACCGAGCGCCACGGCCGTCGTCACCTCGGCGATGTTTCGCACCTGACCCGTCAGGTTGGCGGCCATGGCGTTGACGTTGTCGGTCAGGTCCTTCCAAGTGCCGGCAACGCCGCGCACCTGTGCCTGACCGCCGAGCTTGCCGTCCGAACCGACTTCGCGCGCCACACGCGTCACCTCCGAGGCGAACGAATTCAACTGATCGACCATCGTGTTGATGACATCCTTGATCTGCAGGATCTCGCCCAGGGCATCGACCGTGATTTTCTGCGTCAGGTCGCCCGTCGCGATAGCCGTCGCGACCTTGGACACATCGCGCAACTGGACAGTCAGGTTGCCGGCCATCGCGTTGACGTTGTCAGTCAAGTCCTTCCAGGTGCCACCGACGCCTTCGACATGAGCCTGTCCGCCTAGTTTGCCTTCCGATCCCACTTCACGAGCGACGCGCGTCACTTCCGAGGCGAAGGAGTTCAACTGATCGACCATCGTATTGACGGTGTCTTTGAGCTCCAGGATTTCCCCTTTGACGTCGACCGTGATCTTCTTGGACAGGTCACCGCGGGCCACGGCCGTCGTAACCTCGGCAATGTTGCGCACCTGCCCGGTCAGATTGGCGGCCATCAGATTGACGTTGTCGGTCAGATCCTTCCACGTGCCGCCAATGCCCCTCACCTCGGCCTGGCCACCGAGCTTGCCTTCGGTGCCGACCTCGCGCGCCACGCGTGTGACCTCCGAGGCAAAGGAGTTCAACTGATCAACCATCGTGTTGATGGTGTCCTTGAGTTCGAGAATTTCGCCTTGCACCGCCACGGTGATTTTTTTGGAGAGGTCGCCGGAAGCAACCGCCGTCGTCACCTCCGCGATATTCCGCACCTGGCCGGTGAGGTTCTCAGCCATCGAATTGACGTTGTCGGTGAGGTCTTTCCACGTGCCGGCGACGCCACGCACCTGTGCCTGGCCGCCAAGCTTGCCTTCAGTGCCAACTTCGCGCGCTACGCGCGTGACCTCGCCCGCGAAGGAGTTGAGCTGGTCGACCATCGTGTTGATCGTCGATTTCAGCTCGAGGATTTCGCCCTTCACGTCGACGGTGATCTTCTTCGAGAGGTCGCCCAGAGCCACGGCGGTCGTCACCTCGGCGATATTGCGCACCTGGCCGGTGAGGTTCTCGGCCATGGAATTCACATTGTCGGTCAGATCCTTCCAGGTGCCGCCGACCCCTTCGACGCGTGCCTGGCCGCCGAGCTTACCCTCCGTGCCGACCTCGCGTGCCACGCGCGTCACTTCCGAGGCGAAGGAATTGAGCTGGTCCACCATTGTGTTGATGGTGTTTTTCAATTCGAGGATTTCGCCCTTGACGTCGACGGTAATCTTCTTCGACAGGTCGCCCGACGCGACGGCGGTCGTGACCTCGGCGATGTTGCGCACCTGCCCGGTCAGGTTGGTGGCCATCGCGTTGACGTTGTCGGTCAGATCTTTCCAAGTCCCGGCGACGCCTTTCACGCGCGCCTGACCACCCAACTTGCCTTCGGTGCCGACCTCGCGCGCCACGCGCGTCACTTCCGAGGCGAAGGAGGCTAACTGGCCGACCATGGTGTTGACGATCTTGCCAATCCGCAGGAACTCCCCACGCAGAGGCCGGCCGTCAATTTCGACCATCATCGTTTGCGACAGGTCGCCCTTGGCAACGGCACCGATGACTCGGGCGACCTCGGCTGTCGGCTGGACCATATCCTCGATCAGATCGTTGACGGACCGGACACTTGATTCCCAACTGCCAGTGGCGTTGCGAACGCGACCGCGCTCACCTATGCGCCCATCCTTGCCGACAACCCTGCTGAGGCGCTCGAACTCACGCGTCACCTGATCGTTGAGGTCAACGATCTCGTTGAAGGTTTCCGCGATTTCGGAATCGACCCCCTTGTATACGTTGTCGATACGGACGGAAAAATCACCGCGGCGGAAGGCTCTTAGAGAATTCAGAATGATTACATGGTCCAGTTCCCTTTTGGATGCCTGCACGGTCACAGCGCCCCTCCGATGCCGATGGATTGCGTTTGGATAGAAAGCCCCACGGCCAAGCTACATCTCGCCGCAAGCTTGAAAACGTGCCATTTGGATAATGGTTCCATGTCGCTTGGGGGGTGCGCACCGACTGAAAACCCACGTTCCGGCACGATTGTGGTTCTGACGTTCAGCCTCGGACGAACGTTTCCTCAACGCAACGCCGCCAGTTGTGAATCGGCGTGCAAAATTACTCATCCAAGGCAACGAAGCCGGAATCGCTGACCTACTGGTGTGGGGAAAGGCGGTAGCGGTCTAACGCCACCGTCATCAACCACACCAATCTCACCAGCCGATGCATCCTGTTCGCCCCCGAAGGGGTGACCTTCGGCCACCGCGTCACCATCGAGCCGACTTCGATGGCATTTTTCCACAAGAGGGTTTGCGGCGAAATTGGCGCGATCTCTCCTACTTCCGCAGTGCTTACGCACAAAAAGCGCGATGCCAATTGCTAAAATCGTTTTCTTCTAACTATCTGATATCCCTTCATAAGTTGGCGCTCAAGACAGGATTCGGCGCCGATTTTCGTAGGCTGTGGCAGGTCAACATTTTCTTCTGTCTGCTTCCGTGATCTCCTCACCGCCACCTCTTCGTTCCAACTGCCGATCAGACTTGCCAAGTCATGATGCTACGGCGTTATTTGCCGTCAGTTGCCTCGGTTGTGGAGCAAAACTGACGTCTTGCCTCAGACAGTATCGATCGGGAGAGACCGGTATCGCTTTCCAGTGAGACTCGCCAACGCGTTTACCACGGCCGGCGATATGACTGGGGTCGCGGGTTCCCCAACACCCAGCGGGGCGTCATCGCTTGGCACGATATGGACATCGATCGCCGCCGGCGCGTCGGACAGGTAAGGCGGCCGAAATCCATCGAAGTTCGACTGCTCAACCTCGCCGTCCTTGAGTGTGATGGCCGACATGAGCTGAGTGAGACCGAAGCCGATCGCGCCCTGGCACTGCGCTTCGATGGAAAGCGGATTCACCGGCAGCCCGCAGGCGATGGCAACGGTAACGCGGTGGACCCTTGGCCGATTGTCGACGAGCGACACCTCGGCCGCACAGGCGATACCCGTATCCCAATAGTCAGCGCAGGCAATGCCGGCGGCATGGCCGGACGCAAGGCCATTTCGCCAACGGCTCTTCTCCTCGAGCAGGGTCAATGCATCGCGGACCTTGGTGGCCTCGGGATCGAGAAGCTTCAGCCGATAGGCGATGGGGTCGGCTTTGGCGCGAACGGCGAGCTCGTCGATCAGCGTCTCCATGACAAAAGTGTTCTGTGAGTGCCCGACGGAGCGCAGGGTGTAGACCGGCACGTTCACCGCCGGATGGTGTACCGACACCTCAAAGTTCGGAATGCGGTATTTGTTGTTCACCGCTCCCTCGATGACGAGCGGATCAACGCCGTCCTTGATGAAGGTCTTCTCCATCGCCGTTCCGATGATGAACGACTGGCCCACGGCGACGTGTCGCCAGGCCCATGGCATCCCATCGGCCCCGATGCCGATTTCGACGCGATGGGTGGTCATTGGTCGGTAGTAACCGCTCCGCATGTCGTCTTCGCGCGTGTAGATGAGCTTGACCGGCGTGCCGCGCACGCGCTTGGCAATGGCCGCGGCCTCGAAGGGCACATTGCCGTCGAGCGGGCTGCGCCGGCCAAATCCGCCGCCGGCAAAGACCACATGCAGTGTGACTTGGCTGGGATCCAATCCGAGCGCTTGGGCGAGCACGCCTTGGTCAAGCGTGGCAAATTGGGACGGAATCCATGCTTCCGCGCGGTCGCCGTCATAGCGAAGCGTCATGTTCAGGCACTCGAGCGCGGCTGCGGCCAGATATGGAAGTTCATAATCCGCGACGAGGCGCTTGGAGGGTTCTGTCCGCGAAAGCGCGGTCTTGTCGCCTCGGCTGAGAGCGACGTTTCCCGGCGTTTTGGCGAGGGCCTGATACCTGGCGCGCAATTCGTGGCTGTCGGCGCGCTCCACGCCTGAGAAATCCCAGTCGATCTTGAGCTGGTCCCGTGCCTGTTTCGCGCTCCAGAACCGATCCGCGACCACAGCCACGGCGCTCCCCTTGACGAGGGGAATTTCGAACACGTCCCGCACACCGTCCATCGAGCGGACTGCCTGCGCGTCGAACGCCTTGACCTTCGCCCCGAATACCGGCGGCCGTGCGATGAGCGCGATCTTCATGCCTGGAAGGTCGATGTCGAGCGCGAATTTTTGCGACCCATCCGTCTTCGGGCGGCTGTCCATGCGGCGCGTCGGCTTCCCGACAATCCGGAAGTCGCCAGGGTTCTTCAACACGACCTGCTCCGGCACAGGCCTGCGCGAAGCATCGTCCGCGAGTTCGCCATAGCTCGCCGATTGGCCGCTTGGACCATGGACCACGCCGGCTTCCGTGCGGCATTCGTCCGGGCGCACCTTCCATCGGTCGGCGGCCGCGCCCACCAGCATAGCGCGGATGCGAGCGCCGAACTCGCGGTGCTGCTGATAGCCATAGCGTACGGACCACGAACCGCTCGTGCTCTGTATCCCGAGCGGTGGCGCCTTGTAGGCATCTCCCGCCGGGGCAAGCTCGGCGCTCACTTGGGACCAATCCGCATCGAGCTCTTCGGCTACGATCATCGGCAGTGATGTGAGCACGCCCTGCCCCATCTCGATATGCCGCACAGCGATCACGATCCGCCCGTCGGGTTTGATGCGAACATATGCGTCGGCTGGGGCTGGTGGCGCCCCGGCATCCTGCGCGAGCGCGGGAAGATCGAAATGCAGCGAAACCAATAGTCCGCCCGCGGCAACTGCCGATGCGCGCAGGAAGGTGCGGCGGCTCAAATGACCCTTGTCAGGCTGGTATGCGAACCGCATGGTCCGGCTCCTTTGCTAGATCAAACGTGTCGAGGCGTCCTGAATGGCTGCGCGGATGCGCACATAGGTGGCGCAGCGGCATAGATTCGTCATCGTTCCCTCGACATCGGCTTCCGACGGTCGAGGCGTCACCTTGAGGAGCGCCACGGCGGCCATGATCTGGCCGCTCTGGCAATAGCCGCACTGCACGACATCCTTCTCCACCCAGGCCTCCTGCACGGCGCGACCGACACGATCGCCGCCGATGCCTTCGATCGTCACCACCTCCTGATCGCCGACGTCCGAGACCGGCAAGCCGCAGGAGCGGGTTGCTTCGCCGGCAAGGTGCACGGTGCAGGCGCCGCACAGGCCGATGCCGCAACCGTATTTGGTGCCTGTCAGCTTCAGCTCTTCGCGCAGAACCCAGAGCAGAGGGGTCGATGGATCAACGGTTACGTCCCGGCGCTGTCCATTCACCGTGATCTTGTATGTCGCCATCGAGGTTCTCCGTCGTATGACGTCGAGGTTGGTGCCGAGCCTTGACGGCTTGAGGCATCTCGCAGCCTATGGCGCGACGCTGACGATCGAAATGACATAAATCCCAGAAAAACTGCCGCCAACGCCGTGAGACATGGGCCTCGTCCAACCGCGCCTATCGCTGACGCGCCGTTGCCGCGAATGAAGCATCGAGCATCGTGGCCGGGCGCCGGATACCGACAATCATTCGGCACCCGACCACGGGGCAACCAGCGGCAGGCGAGGTGCCGGAGCGGTCGGCTTGCGAAGCGCCGTTCGCTACCAGGTTCGCTCCGGGAAGTGCGCCCCTCCGCTGACCGCCGCGCGAAGGAATGGGCCGTGCAGCAGGTTGTACGGAAAACCGAGTTCGATGGCGCTCACCGCATCCAGCCGTGCCATCTGTTCGGCGCTCAAGGTGACGTCGAGGGCGCCGAGATTGTTTTCCAGTTGCTGCAGCGTGCGCGCGCCGAGCAGCAGAGCCGTCACGCCGGGATTGGCCATGACCCAGGCCAGCGCGACCTGCGCCGACGACCGATCTGTTTCCCGGGCGATCTCGCCGACGACATCGGCGATGGCCAGGCTGCGTTCCGACAGGGACCCGTGGGCGCCGGCAACCGCCTTGCGCGACCCCGCGATGCCGGTCTGCGAAGCGCCGAGATCGGCGCGGCTGTATTTGCCCGAGAGGACGCCATTGGCCAGCGGCGCCCAGGGCATGAAGCCCATACCCATCTCGTTGGCCATCGGGATCAGGTCGCGTTCCGAGGTGCGTTCGACCAGGCTGTATTCGCTCTGCAGCGCGACGAAGGGCGTCCAGCCACGCAGGTCGGCGATTGCCTGCATCCGAGATGCCTGCCAGGCGGGAATATCCGAAAGGCCGAGATAGAGCACCTTGCCCTGCCGCACGAGATCGTCGAGCCCGCGCAGGATCTCTTCGACCGGGGTCAGCCCCTCCCACTGATGGACATAGAGCAGGTCGATATAGTCGCTTTTCAGCCGGCGCAGGCTTTCCTCGACCGAAGCAACCATGCTCTTGCGATGATTGCCACCCGAATTCGGATCGCCCGGATGCGTCGCCATCGTATATTTGGTCGAGATCACCAGCCGGTCGCGCTTGCCCTCGGCGAATTCGCCGACAAGGCGCTCGGAGGAACCGTTGGTGTAGGCGTTGGCGGTATCGACGAAGTTACCGCCGCGATCGACATAGGCGTCGAATATGCGCCGAGCCTCGTCCTGTTCGGCACCCCAGCCCCAATCGGAGCCGAAGGTCATGGTCCCCAGGGCAAGCGGGGAGACGCGCAGGCCAGAACGGCCGAGCAGGCGATAGATAGCAAGGTCAAGCGATTGGGTCATGGGGTGAACCCTCCAGGAACGAGTGAAGTTATGGGACTGAAGATGCACCGTCGCGGCCGATAAAATAATCCTCTATAATCCTGATGGGTCAGTTAGAGAACGATGCATAATGCGAGGATCAGACTTTGCCGAACTGAAAGCCTTCGCGGCAATCGTGGAGCATGGAAGCTTTGCCCGCGCAGCCAACCATCTCGGCTTGTCCCCATCCGCTCTCAGCCAGACTATACGCCTGCTCGAAAGCCGGCTCGGTGCCCGGCTGCTCAACCGCACGACACGAAGCGTGGCGCCGACCGTAGTCGGCCAACGGCTCTATGAGCGGCTGGGGCCAATCCTGCTGGAACTTGATTCAGCGGTGACCGAAGCGGTCGACGCGACCGGCCGCGTGGCCGGCCTGCTGCGCATCAATGCGCCTGGCTACGCTGCGATCATGCTGATCGCGCCCAGGCTCGGGCACTTTCACAGGGCCTATCCGGACGTGGTGCTGGACGTCGTCTCCGACGACAGCCTCAGCGACATCGTCGCCGGGCGCTTCGACGCCGGCATCCGCGCCGGCGAGCGGCTCGAAAAGGACGTCGTGGCCATTCGGCTGACGCCGGACATGGAGATGATGGCCGTCGCGTCGCCAGGCTATCTGAGTACGCGAGGGATCCCGAACACACCGGCGGACCTGCACGCCCATGCTTGTATCAACTGGCGCTACCCCGGCAGCGGCGCGGTCTATCGTTGGGAGTTCGAGAAGGGCGGAAAGGCGTTCGAGATGTCGGTCGACGGACCGTTGACCTCGAACATGCAGGAGGTGGTGCTGGATGGCGCGCTTCAGGGTCTCGGCATCCTCTACACGTTCAATGATCATCGCATCGTGCGTTCAATCGAGGAAGGACGCCTGCAACGAGTCCTGGTGGATTGGTCGCCGACCTTTCCCGGCCTCTTCCTCTATTATTCGAATCGCCATTCACCGACGCCGGCATTGCGGGCCTTCATCGACTGCCTTCTGGATCGAAATTCGTAAAGCGGGGTCAGTTCGTATCGACGCGCCATCGGAAGGGGCACGCAAATCGCATGCGAGCCGCCCACGACGAGCGCTGGTCCTTGCGGGCACTCGTGCGGTTCTTATTGACCGCTAGGGAGACCTGCTCTCCGCCGCCAGCCTCGCCACTGCCAGCAATCCACCGATGACCGCCATGTGTTCGATGGCGAAATCCAAAGAGATCGCGCGGTCGGCGCCCACCTGATTCCAAAAGTCGTGGGCGACCGGAATTGTCAGCGCGACGAAACCACTCAGCGCGATGGCGCCAAGCCATTTATATGGACCGACGATCAACATGGCGCTTCCGAGTAGCTGGACCAGGATCGTCGCTGCTGCATAAGGTGCTGGCGGCGACAGATGGAAGTGTGTCATCTCCGAAATCGCGCTATTCCAATCGCCTAGCTTGCTCAGCCCGCTTATCCAAAACGGCGAACTGACGAGTATGCAGAGCAGTCGCAGCGAGACACTGGAAAACAGTGGATGGCTTGATCTTGCGTTCATGCCGAAATCCCTCTTTGGCTCCTGGCGCTGCGCCCGATCTTGAGCGTGGGATCGGGCGCAGTCGACCGTCAGGACCGGTGCGGGAGGAGCTAGGAAGCCTTCTTGGCGGGGTTTGCGGTCTGGGCCTCGAAGCTGTCCATCAACAGGCTGTAGCTGTGATAGTGATCGCGAACGACCGGCCCGAATTCCTGGGCGGTCGGCAGCCTCCAGTCGCGCTGCAACTCGAAGCCGACGGTTGTCCAGTTGATGGGGGTGACCCCGTGATCCTGCATTCTGGCAATGGCGAGGTCGCGAAGGGTCTCGTCACTCCCGCCAGAGGCGTCGACCACGCCATACACATTGTAGCCCGCCTCGACCGCCTGCATGGCGGGGAAGGCGAGGCATACATCGATGGTGACACCGGCCATGATCAGGTTCTTGCGGCCCGTTTTCTCGACCGCGGCCAGGAATTCAGGATCATCCCACGCACTGATGATCCCTTGCCGCCGAATCAGCGGGGCATCGGGGAACATGCTCAGCACCTCGGGGATAAACGGGCCGTTGGGACCTTGGTCAAGGCTCGTGGTCAGGATGGTAGGCAGCTTGAAGGCTTTGCCGAGCTTCGCAAGCCCCAGAACGTTGTTGCGGTATTCGGCGGGTGAATAGTCATGCACCAGCTGCAAGATTCCCGACTGATGGTCGATCAGCAGAAGTGCCGCGTTGTCTTTAGTGAACCTGGACTTTGTATAGCTGTTCGTAGTCATTGCTGTTTGCTCCTGTGGATGGATGTTACGGTGAACGGAATTTGGACCCGCGCCGGGTGGAACAGTAGACTCGCATTTGGAACTCCAGCGTCTTACATTTGGAACGATGACTGACGCCGTTGACCTCTCCGGGATGGCCCTTTTCGTAAAGATCGTGGAGTGCGGCTCCTTGAGCGCCGCCGGCCGCTTGCTCGGTCTTCCCAAGGCGACGATCAGTCGCCAGCTTGCGCTGATGGAGCAGCGCATGGGGGCGCCGCTGCTCCTGCGCTCGACGCGCGCACTCAGTCTCACCGACACCGGCCGGCGTTACTTTGAGCGGATCCGCCCGATCGTTCACGATGCCGAGCAGGCCCAGGTCGAGGCGCTCGCGGAACATGCCATCCCGAGTGGAACGTTAAAGATCGCCGCCCCTATTGCTTATGGCCAGCATGTCCTCGCGCCGAAACTCTTCACATTTCTGCAGCGCTATCCGGAGGTACGCATCGACCTGCACCTCAGCGACGAGCTCGTGAATGTAATCGCCGGCGGCTTCGATCTTGTGATACGACTTGGCCAGCTTGGCGACAGCGATCTGGTGAGGCGTCGGCTTGGTCATGTCGACAGGAAGCTGGTCGCCTCGCCCGACTATCTCGATCGCGCCGGAACACCTCGGACGGCGGCAGAGCTTGCCAGCCACCGTGGCATCCTCACTCGCACGGATCTCGACCACTGGACGATCGATAATCAATCGATACGCATCCCGTGGAAAATCAGTACCGGCAACATGCACGTAACCCGCGATGCGGCGTGCGCAGGTCTGGGTATAGCCCTGTTGCCTGGGTATCTGGCCGACAACCCGATCGCGGAGGGAAGTCTTGTCCGAATCCTTCCTGAAAGTCGCCTTGATCAGATTGAGACGACGGCACTGCAGGCGCGCTCGGTTATACCGTCCATCGCCGTAAAAGCGCTCATAAAGCACCTTGTCTGACCCCGACAGCATCGTCGCTGCCGTCGGGCGCCATCACCAAGTCCCAGCTCTCGCTCTGCCGGATTCGTTGCGTTCTGAACCCGAACCGGGATGCGCGGTCACCCTTGCCATCTTCAGTCGAACCTGGTCCGCTCCTGCTGGGTCTGGCCGCCATTGATTTCGTAAACCGAGCCGGTCACAAACGACGCTTCGTCGGAGAGCAGGAACGCCACCACGCCAGCGAAGCCGCGACACCACTTACGGGGGTCTCGAGCCGATTTTGCCGAATGACCGATCAAAAGCTTATCTGCCAAGTCAATCACACTTCCTCCGCCCGGCCCTTTGCGACGGACTCGGCGTCAGCATCGAGCCCTTGCAGCGATCTCTCAAGGTCTACTTCTACCTCGGGCGGTAAGACCTCTGAAATGCCGTAATCCCATAGTTTCCGCCATTTTTTGCCTGGTGTGCTCGATTGTGTCTGATGACCACGAGCCGACCTCACCTCTCGGCTGTTCGCCGCATTGTCTTGGATTACCAGACGCCCAGCGCGAAAAGTGCACCAAGAAGAACGACGACCCCCGCCAAGTTCCTTTTTGGCCAGAACGCTGTCCGGGTCGCGCTTGTGATCGCCGAGACCGAGTTTGCGGCCCGCGATCTCGGTGATCGGAACTGGCGCTTGCAGTGGTGCGACGCCGAAGACGCCATGGCGGGTCTCACATCCGATTGTGATTACGCGCCTGCATGACGAAGGTGGAAAAGTGGGCCACGTCGGCGTCGCTTGGTTCCTGCCCGGTGAAGCTGCGCAGATAGGCCGCAAGGTGGCCAAGGCGAATCTCCGCCGGCTCTTTCACGTCGAGCACATAGTAGCCTATTTGCATGTAGTAGAGCACGCGGGCGCGAATGAGAGCGTCTTCTTCACTGTAGCCATGACGCAGATAAAGGTCGCGTATGGCGCCCAGTCTCTCATCATCCGCCGTGTCAATGATCCTGCGCACTTCGGCGGAGCGGCGTGCCCACTCGCGCACAGCGAAATCGAAGCGCGGGTCGAACAGGCTCTCGTCCGCCCAGCACTCAAAGACGTTCATTACACCGCCTATGATATTCGGTGCAGGCCTTGCCGCCCGTTCGACTATTGCCCTGGTGTTGGTGTCGCGCCAATGCTCCAGCAGACGATTCAGCAGATCCTGACGGTTCTCGAAATAATGGTAGAAGCTCGATCGCGACACGCCTAGTCTCTCGCCTACCTGCAGGACGCGTACGCTTTCCACGCCCTCGGTGACTAGCACCTCCAGAGCCAGATTGATCCAATCCCAACGGGTCACCTTGATGTTGCCGGGGGCGGGCTCTTTCTGCGGCATCAGCTTGATCATCACTGACGAATGACACAGCCCAAAACATCGCGCAAGGAGCTACTGGACATATCTGTCCAATCATTGTACATATATGTCCAATGGTGATCATCCTGGTCTTGGGAGGCAGGATTGAAGTCACACTACCGAGCAGTCGCAATCGGAGGCAGGGCCGCCGGCGCTTTGGTGTCGTATCACCTCGCCAAGCTCGGTGGGACGGATGTGGTCCGGATCGGCCGGGCTGAATTCGCCGCCGGCTCAACATGCCATGCGGCCGCTGGCTTCCGCGCTTTGAAATGCCGATCCGAACGCCCCCGCTTTCCACGAGCCGCCAGTCCTCGACCTTTCGAATTTCGGCGCTTCGACGGAGACCAGTTCGCGCCCGGCAACCGAACGCGCCAACGGCATCTGGAGCGGACGCTCGAGGGTTTCCTGTGGCCGCTGCCTCGGCCGAGATCTCGGATGGGTTCATTGCGAGCCGCATAGAAGAGGACGGCGCCATGCCCGTCTCCTGACGGGCATGGCGGACGAAACGGGCCTGATGGCCAATGGGAGGAAGAAATGGGCTTTCTGACACGCAACGACAAACCTGTTCCCGAAACTGTCCAGCGGATGGCGGTGGAGGCCGCTGAGGGACGCATGGATCGCCGCGAATTCCTGGCACTCGCCAGCGTCTTCGGGCTTTCGACAGCCGTCGCCTACGGCATGATCGGTCTCGCGGCCCCGGCGGCGGCGGCGGCACAGCCGAAGAAAGGCGGCGTCATCAAGGTGGCCATGCTGGTCAAGGAGATGAAGGATATACGCAGCTTCGACTGGGGCGAAATGGGCAACATCGCCCGCCAGGTCCTGGAGCCGCTTGTCAGATACACGAAGGATTTCACTTTCAAGCCCATGCTTCTCGAAAAATGGGACGTGAACGACGATGCGACCGAGTACGTGCTGCATGTGCGCAAGGGCGTGAAATGGAACAACGGCGACGATTTCAACGCCGACGACGTCATCTTCAACCTCGAACGCTGGTGCGAAAAATCTGCGGAAGGCAATTCCATGGCCGCGCGCATGGCCAGCCTGATCGACCCGGCGACGGGCAAGGCCCGGAACGGCGCCATCGCCAAGGTCGATGACCATACGGTGAAGCTGACGCCGTCGGTGCCGGACATTTCCATCATCCCCGCCTTTTCGGATTATCCAGCCCTCATCGTGCATCGCGACTTCGAGAAGATGGGTTCGGATTTCGTGAAGAACCCGATCGGCACCGGACCGTTCGAACTCGTCTCCTACGAAACCGCGGTGCACGCGGTCTACAAGCGGCGCGAGAACGGCGGGCCCTGGTGGGGCGGCGAGGTTCATCTCGACGGCATCGAATTCATCGACTACAGCAACGACCCCAACGCCATGATCAGCGCCTTCGAGGCGGGTGAAGTCCATACCAACTATGAGACCACCGGCGACTATGTGGCGATCCTGGACAAGATGGGGCTGGTGCGCAGCGAGATTCTGACCGCCGGCACACTTACGGCCCGCATGAACGTCAACAACAAGCCATATGACGACCAGAGGGTGCGCAATGCCGTGCAACTCGCGGTCGACAATGGAGCGGTGCTCGAACTGGGCTACAACAATCTTGGCGAGGTGGCGGAAAACCATCATGTGTGCGGCATCCATCCCGAATACGCGCCGCTTCCCAAAGTGGAGAGGAATATCGAGAAGGCGAAAGCGCTGATGGCCGAGGCCGGTCAAGCGGACTTCGAGCATGAGATCATCACGGTCGACGAGGATTGGCAGAAGAACACTGGCGACGCGATCGCGGCGCAGATGCGCGAGGCGGGCTTCAAAGTGAAGCGGACTGTTCTGCCAGGCTCGACCTTCTGGAACGATTGGACGAAATATCCCTTCTCGCTCACCGTCTGGTCGATGCGGCCGCTCGGCGTGCAGGTGCTGGCGGTTGCCTACCGCTCTGGCGAAGCTTGGAACGAGTCCGGTTTCTCGAACAAGGAATTTGATGAGAAACTATCTCAGGCGATGGCTACCCCCGACGTAGAGAAGCGGCGCGCGATTATGAAGGATGTCGAGAAGATCCTTCAGGACTCCGGTGTCCTCGTTCAGGCTTACTGGCGCAAAATCTTCAATCACTCTGCACAGGCGGTGAAGAACTATAGCACCCATCCCATGCAGGAAACGATCTTCGAAGAGGTATGGCTGGAAACCTAGGTGAAGCTCACATCGAGCGGCACGGGCTGTCCGTCATAGACACGACCATAGAGTCCGCCCCGATCAACTACGCCGATACCGTTGCCCCCAGATGCAAGGAAACAAAACGTGGCCACACGCTTGACCGAGGAAAGGCATATCGTCCTTGCTGTTTATCCGGGTGTATCGCTGTTGGATCTGGGCGGACCGCTGGAGGCTTTCCGCGTGTTCTCGGAGTTCGGAGGCGAGCACCGCATCCGCTACAAATGCACCGTTGTTTCTTCGCAAGGCGGCCAGGTAGCCACCGCCGACGGAGTGCCGCTTGTCGCTCAATCGATCAAATCCCTCTATCGTGTGAAGATCGATACGCTGATCGTGCCCGGGGCGTTTCTGGTCGATGACGTCACGCGTGATGTCGATCTCATCAAATGGGTGGCAAAAACAGGCCCGCGATGCCGCCGCGTATGTTCCGTCTGCGTCGGCAGTTTCTTGCTCGCCGCGGCAGGCCTGTTGAAGGGTCGACGCGCCGCCACTCATTGGATGCACGCGAAATTGCTTGCCCAACGGTATCCCGAAATAACCGTGGAACCCGACGCCATTTTTGTCCGCGACGGACGTGTCTGGTCGTCTGCCGGAGTGACCACAGGTATTGATCTGGCCTTGGCACTGATCGAGGACGATTGCGGTCGCGAGGCGGCGATGAGCGTAGCGCGGATGCTTGTTGTCTATCTCAAACGCGCCGGCGGTCAATCGCAGTACAGCGCGCTTCTCGCGACTCAAGGAGAAGCGGATTCTGATACGTTCATCGAACTCGACCGTTGGATCGCCGAGAATCTCACCACCTCGCTGAATGTCGAGGCCCTGGCGGATCGTATGCACATGAGCTTGAGGAATTTTACCCGTGTTTACACCCAAAAACGCGGGCGCACTCCCGCCAAGGCGGTTGAAGCAATACGCCTCGACGCCGCGCGACGCCTTCTTGAAGAAAGCGACGATCGGATCGAAGGGATAGCCGAGACTTGCGGATATCGGGGCGAGGAGCAAATGCGGGCCGCGTTTGTGCGCGTGCTAAACATTCCGCCTCGTGAGTATCGCCGCCGCTTCGCCACCAGGAACAGATCGGTGGAGAGGTCAAACGAAGCCGGCGACGGCTGCCAACTCAATTCGCAATGATCCGGCTGTCTTTTGCGTAGTTGGTCGGTTCAAATCGTCGCCGCGACAGTCACCGAGCGACTTTTGTCGCCTATTTTTCAACACCGCCTGCGGCGGCAATAGGGCCTTTACGCGGTTCGGAGCGAGCTCATTGCAATCGAGACACCTGCTCACTGTTGTGCTCCCAGAGCCTCTATTTGACGGGGTTGGCCCGGGCCCAACGGTGTCGATTACGGCGTGGTGAAGCCTCCATCCACGGCATGAACAGTGCCTGTCGCGTAGCGGGAATCATCGGACAGCAAGAAAGCCACGAGCCCGGCTACGTCCTCCGGTGTGCCGTGGCGACCGAGCGGCACGGTCTCGGCGAACGTCTTGTCGGACCCTGCGAACACTTCCTCGGCAAGCTTGAATGTCATGGATCCTGCTATTGGACCTGGAGCGCATGCATTGACCCTGATGCCGCGGTTCCCAACTTCGAGCGCTGCGGTCTTCGTCATGCCGACAATTGCATGTTTAGAGCCGACATAGGCGACGATGCCGGGGCCGCCGACGACGCCAAGCGCGCTCGACATGTTCACCACTGATCCTCCGTCGCGCATTCGCGGAAAAATGTACTTCATCCCGAGAAAGACTCCGCGAACGTTGACAGCCATGACCCGGTCAAAATCCGCTTCGGGAAAGTCGACAATCGGACGAACCCGGGTCTGGATGCCGGCATTGTTGACGAACCCGTCGATCGCACCCCACAGCGAGAACGCCTTTTCGGCATACGCTTTTACCTGCTCGGTGTTTGTGACGTCGGCGACAAAGGACTCCAACACGCCCGGCGGCGGCGAAATCTTGTCCAGCTTGGTGCGTTCTTCCTCGCGCTCCACCACGGCGAGCACGTTTGCTCCCTCCGATATCAGCCGCTCGGCGATGGCCAGACCAAGGTCGCCGCTGGCGCCTGTAATGACGATGTTCTTTCCCGTGAAGCGCATCTTATCCCCCGTGATCGGCTGTCGATCTCTGTCCGTCATGCGTCCCAGGCTCGCGTCGGGAACGCCGAAATCATGGAAAATCTGCGCAACTCGACGTCGCCGGTGATCAGTGTCGGTGCTGCTGCCAGGAACTCTCGGACATGTTTCGCATGCATGTGGGCGTCCAATCCGCTGGCTGTTTTCCAGTTTTCGTAGACGAACCAAACATCGGGATCCTCGACGGACTGGTGCAGGTTGTAGGTCAGACACTCCGATTCGCTCCGTGTAGGCTCGACAAGGGCCATCAGCGCAATCCCCAGCTCATTCGTCCGCCCTGGGCGAGAGCGGAAGAATGCGAGATTTGTGACCGTGCTCATCTTCTTCGATCCTTCCGAAATCACTGGGCGTCACTTGGTAAGGATCTCGGCCAGGCGTTCACCAATCATTATGCTGGGCGCCTGGGTATTGCCGGTGATGATGTCGGGCATGATCGACGCGTCGGCGATGCGAAGATTGTCGACGCCATAGACCTTCAGTTTTGAATCCACGACAGAAGCATCGTCTTGCCCCATCTTGGCGGTGCTCGTGGGGTGATGCATGGAGGTCGCGCCGTCGCGAATGAGATTGTCCAATTCCTCCCCAGCACGATCACCGGGCAGAAGCTCCCGCTTCACAAATGGCTTCATCGCTTCGGAATTGCCGAGATCGCGGGCCAGTTGCATGCCACGTCGCAAGGCCGCAAGATCGCGCGGGTCCGACAGGAAGTTCGAGTTTATTTCCGGCGCAGCGCGAGGATCGATCGATCTAAGTTTGAGAAAGCCACGGCTCGCCGGGCGAACCAGGCCAGGTGCAATCGTCCAGGCGCCGTTTACGGCATATTGTGCGGTGACTTCGGAGACATAGGGAACTTCGATCTGGAATATATGAAGATCGGGAGTGGCCAAATCGGCGCTGCTTTTGACGAACAGATTGGCTTCGGCGGCATTGTTACGGACCACCATAGGCTCGTGTGGTTCCCATAGCGCGGAGCCGATAATGGGATGGTCTTGAAGGTTCCGTCCAACGCCGGGCAAATGCGAAACCAGTGGAATCCCGAACCGGTCCAGTTCGGCACGATCGCCGATACCGGAGAGCAACAAGATCTTCGGTGTTTGAATGGCGCCCGCCGAAAGAACCACTTCCCGTGAAGTCGCTACCCGGTGAATTTCACCCTGCCATTCGAATTCGATCCCGGTGACCGCGTTGCCATCGGCCAGCAGGCGGTAGACGAACGCGTTCGTCAAAACCGTAAGGTTCTGTCGGTCCATCACCGGGTAGAGATAGGAAGCAGCAGTATTCAGGCGGCGGCCGTCACGGATGCGGACGTTCGAGATGGCAGCGCCTCCGGAACCTTCCTGCATGACGCCGTTCTGATCTTCAAAGACAGGTATCCCCAAGAATTCAGCCGCCTTCAGGAAGGCCGGCGCGAGGGGGTTGGGGTCCGGTGCCGGTTGGACGAAGACTTCTCCGCCCTGGCCACGGCGTTCCGGGTCGGGTTCACCATGCCAGTCCTCGATGCGCTTGTAGATTTCCAGCACATGCCGATAGCCCCAGTCCGCATCGCCCGCTGCACTGGCCCAGGAGTCGAAATCATGTTTGTGGCCGCGTGCCCACACCATGCCATTGATGCTCGTTCCGCCACCGAGCGCCTTGCCGGAGGCGTGCTTGATCGAGCGGTGGTTGACGCCAGCGCTCGGCGTGGCTTCGTACGCCCAATCAACGTCGGTGCCCTGGTTGAGGTACCAGGATTCGGTCATGAGGATTCCTGGCCTGAGGTCATCGCCGCCTGCCTCAAGCAGGAGCACGTTGTTAAGACTATTCTCGGCCAAGCGGCGAGCCACCGCAGCGCCCGCGGCGCCGGCCCCCACCACGATGTACTCGTAACTCTTCCTCAGTCGAGATCGGAGCGCGGTCTGGTTGGCTCCAATGGCCATAAACTTCTGTGCCGCCTGGTCGGCGTCCGGGCCCGGCAGGCCCAGTTGCGTCGCGCCGTCCAGGAAAACCCGACGATCGATTTGTCCCGTGACCAGTTGGCCTTCCAGCAGAGCAAGCCGGACAGCGTTCGACGCATTGGAAATTTCGTTCATGGCTCCCTCCCCAATTGAATGGCAGGCGGAAAACTGGAGCCAGCGATCGGATTGGGTGCGAAAGCGCCGCTCTGTCATCTCATGAGGGAATATCCGGCTTCACGGAGGTTCGCCGCAATGACAACTATCCCACAAAAACTGCCACCCGCGAGGCAGCCGCCGATCACCGCAGGGATCGCTGAGCGGCCTTTCGATGCCAGAATGGCACCAAGTGTTTGGTCTGCGGGGTCATTACAGCTATTTCCAGGAAGACAGGGCGACCGCTCACGCGGCCGCGCGGGCTGGCGCGCCTTCCGCGGCCCAGTCATTCAGCCTTGTGGCATAGCTGGAGACAGCGTCGGCCAGTTCCAACGCGGTCAGCTTGTCGGCGCGATAGATCAGGAAGGGGACTTGCGCAAGGCAGCTTGCACCGGTGGGCGTGGCGCAGTGGGTTCAACAGTTCGCCGAGCGGAACCTGGTTTTGCCCACTCAGCGTATAGGCCTCAGGCACGTTGCCAGCCGTCGCCGCGATCAGGATTGGGGTCGAACGAGAAGGCGTCGTTCTCAAAGAGGAATTTCATGTCACTGGCTCCGGTACGGACGAATGCGTAAGCCGGCTCTGAGGTATCGGCCCTACAGTTGAGCGCCAGGAACCTTGGCTACCCCCAGTTGCTGCATGAAAAGCAGGCTGTCGGCATTGGCCCAATATTCAGCCAGAAGACCATGCTCGATGCGCAACGTGTCCGTGCCGGTGAAGGTGATCGTGCGGCCGACCGCATTGGCCGATGCACCGGGGAAACCGCCATGGTAGGTGCCCCGTGCCCGCCAGCGAACAACCAGGAAGTCGCCATCGATGATCGGCCCCTGCTCGATCGTGAAATCGAGGCCGGTGAGGACGGAATTGATGCCGCCGACCCAGGCGTTGAGGGCGGCGCGGCCCTTGATGGTGTCATCGCCGAAGCCGGTCAGCGGCGCGGCGTGGGCGACGAAATCCGGAGCGATGATCTTGTCGGTGTAAGATAGATCTCCGTTCCAGAGCAGACGCCAGGGTTCGGCAAGAGCGGCATGGGATGATGTGTTGGTCATGGGATTCTTTCGAGTTCGAACGGCTTCGTTGGTGATGATGAGGGCGGTCCGCGACGAGTTTTGCGGACCGTGCGAGGCGACAGACGCATCCTCGGCATTCCGGCAACCGACCGACAGCAGAGCGACGGGATTCCCGTCGCTTGCTGCCAAAGTGTCGGCTGTCAATGGCTGCCAAACAGATTACGGTCGCTGCCCTGAACGACGGGCTGCTTGGCCGCGGGCTCCGATTTCTTGATCGAAGCCGTGTACGGGTTGTCGACGGTAGCGGCCGGCTGGTTGGCATCAGCCGAGCCATAATTGTCGCTGCCGGCGAAGGCGGCGCCCATGGCAACGAGCATGGCGGCGGCGGTAATTGCGATCTTGGTCATGTTGGATACTCCTGGTTTTCAAGGTTGGTGGTTTCTGGGAGGGCTGCAGGCCGTCTCCGTGTTTGCTTGCACCTGCTGTATGAAGCCTTTGACTTCGAATAGAAATTGACAGAAAACGGCAATCTGATATTCACAAATGAATGACAGAGATCGACTGGAACCTGATCAAGAGTTTTGTCACCGTGGCGGAAACCGGCAGCCTGTCCGCCGCCGCGCGAAAGCTCGCCGCGAGTCAGCCGACGCTTGGCCGCCACATCGCCGAGTTGGAACAAGCGCTGGGCGTGACGCTGTTCCGGCGCGGCCGAAGCGGCTATGCGCTGACGGAGGCCGGCAGCACGCTTTTCGAACGCGGCCGGGCGGTGAGCGAGCAGGCCAGCGCCTTCTCACGGCTGGCGTTGGGATCCGTCGAGGCCATCGAAGGCAGCGTGCGCATCGCGGCCAGCGAGGTGGTGGCTGCCTATGTCCTGCCGGAGATGACCGCCAGGCTTGCCGTCGAGGAGCCCGGCATCGAGCTCGAAATCGTCGCTTCGAACCAGGTTGAAAATCTCCTGCGCCGGGATGCCGACATCGCCATTCGCATGGTCAAGCCGGCGCAGAACGAGTTGGTGGCGCGCAAGGTCGCGGACATACCGCTGTGCACTTGCGCAGCGATATCCTATCTCGACCGGCGAGGCCGCCCGCGGGAGCTCGGCGATCTCGCCGCCCACGATCTGGTCGGCTTCGACCGCAGCGACGACATGATCCGCGCTTTTGCCCAGTTCGGCATCTCATTGACCCGCAATGCTTTCCGTTTCAGGGCCGACAACCAGATCGTTCTGTGGGAAGCGCTGCGGACTGGAAATGGCATCGGCATCGGTCAGGAGCCGCTGATCCGCCGCGACCCGTTGATGGAAGTGGTGCTGCCGGACCTGCCGCTGCCGGTATTGCCGGTCTGGCTCGCGATGCATCGCGACGTGCGCACCAGCATGCGTATCCGCCGGGTGGCGGATTTCCTGCATGAAGAATTGAAGCTTTATTCGGCCAACGCCGGGTCGGGAGCCAATTGGGCGCGGTGAGCAAGCCCCGCCAGACGGGCCGCGATGGTGGCAGCCGGCTGAACGACACTCATGACAAAGCGCAGGAATGCACGATAGAGTTCCGGGCGCCACTCGACCTTAGGGCGAGGCAAGGTGCCGAAGCCGGGCCAGTCGATGGCGGTCGTCGCGAAGGATGTACCGAGCCGCTCCTGCAGCGACCGCATCTCGGTATGGGTCGAGATTGAGCTGAGCGCCGGCAGCAGGAGCAGGCTCTTGCCCGCTCCAAAACGGGTCAGGCCGATGGCGACCTTGTTGCCATCGGCGCTCCATTCAATTTGATCCTCGATCCAGTCCATGCCTTCAATGCTGTTTGACGTTCACCTTTCGGGGTGAACCATCCGTCGCCTGGCAGGGAAGCCGCCGCTCGATTTGCAGCGCGAGTGCAATGTCAGGCTTTCCAATCATTGCCACGGCCTTGCCGACGCGCAAGCAGCGCATCGGACGCCCCTCCTCGAATATGCTGATGACGGTTTCCAGATCAGGACAGCCCGATTCGCGGCAGCGAACCTCCGTAACGGTGATTGCGACATCTTCCTTCAGATCAAGCCCATTGCGCATCCATTGTTTGATCCTGTCGGCATTCGATGATGACGGCCCCCGTCTGGGAGCAAAGGGATTGACGAATTTCACCAGCTTCTCAGCCTCTCTTGATCGGCAAAGGTTACGCCCGGCACTCCATGAAGCCGCTTTCGATGATGTCCTTCGGCAGATTACGACCGATGAAGACAAGGCGACTGATCCGTTCCTCATCGGCCTTCCATGGCCGCTGGTGATCGCCCTCGAGCAGCATATGGACGGCTTGCACCACGAAGCGGTCGTCGTCTTGCTTGAAAGCGAGAATGCCCTTCATGCGCAACATATCCATGCCGAACCGCTGCGTGATCGTCTGCAGCCATGGCAGGAATTTTTTCGGGTCGAGCGCTTCCCTGGTGACCAGAGCGAAGCTGGTCACATGGTCATCGTGCTCATGCTCGTGGAACTCGACGAGGAAATCCGGCTCCACGTCAAGGATCCGGTCGAGGTCGAATGAATTGCGACCGAGAACCTTGTCGAGATCGACGTCGCAACGCTGCGTGCGGTGGATGGAAACGGTGGGATTGATGCGCCGGATGCGGCTTTCGACCTCCTTCAGTTCCTCGGCCGAGACGAGGTCGGTCTTGTTGAGCAGCACCGTGTCGGCGAATGCCAACTGCTCCTGGGCTTCGTGCGCTTCATCGATCTCGCCGAGCAGATGCTTGGCGTCGACCACGGTCACGATGGAATCGAGCCTGGTCTTGGAGCGAACGTCCTCGTCAACGAAAAAAGTCTGCGCGACCGGCGCCGGGTCGGCGAGTCCGGTCGTTTCCACCAGGATCGCGTCGAAACGGTCGCGACGGCGCATGAGGCTGTCGATGATGCGGATCAGGTCGCCGCGTACCGTGCAGCAGATGCAGCCATTGTTCATCTCGAACACTTCTTCGTCGGCGTCGACGATAAGATCGTTGTCGATGCCAACCTCGCCGAACTCGTTGACGATGACGGCATATTTCTTGCCGTGATTTTCGGACAGGATACGGTTCAGAAGCGTGGTTTTCCCCGCGCCGAGATAGCCGGTCAGCACGGTCACTGGAGTCTGGGTCTGCATGGAGGGAACTCCGTTGAGGGACGGTTTTCATCTTGTTATCGGTTATAGTATAACGTATCAAGCAGAAAGATGTGAGACTTGGGTGGATGCATCCATGCTTCACCGCGCATCACCCGGCGGTGGCCGCCGGTATCGTTGGCAAGCCATCGAGAGATCGATGATACCGTCGCGCCGATCGAGGCCAAGGAAGCCGAGAAACTAATCATTCGAGAGCCTTACAGAAAGCGATCGAATGGCTTAGAAACCGACCCACTACCCATAAAAGTCCAATTTTGATGGCTCCATCAACGGCAATTGGCGTTTTGGCAATCGTGGCAGGTCCGTGAGTGGCGCAGTTTCCTGAAGAAAAAGCGAGCCTGCCGTCCGGCAGATACGAAATCCGGCTTGGCTACTATTCTTACCGTCTCGTGGCGGCTGCGACCGCTTTGACGGCCGGGTCGACAATGGCGCAAGCGCATATCATTCAGCCAGGGACAGGTGGATTTGGCAGCGGCTTTGAACATCCGCTGACCGGGCCCGATCATTTCCTGGCGATGTTTGCTGTGGGACTATGGGGCGCCCAGATCGGCGGACGTTCGATCTGGGCGCTGCCGGTTGCGTTCCCGCTGATCATGGTCATGGGCGGGATCGCCGGGATTGCAGGGGTCGCGCTACCCGGTGTCGAGACTGGTATCGCCCTCTCGATCATGGTCTTGGGGCTTGCCATTGCATGCGCTTGGCGGCCGGCGGAATGGGTCGCGTTGCTTATGATTGCCGTGTTTGCAATCTGCCATGGATACGCCCATGGGGCGGAACTGCCCAATGCAGCCGACCCTGCCGATTATGCCATTGGGTTTGTCATCGCCACCGGCTTCATCCACCTGCTGGGCATCGGTGTCGGACTTCTGCTGGGCAAGGCATTCGGCGGGCGGTTGTCCCAGGCCTTGGGCGGATTGATCGCGGCGGGAGGCCTCTATTTCCTTGCCGTCTGAAGCAACTCCCGGGCGCTCGGCCGGGCGATTCCTGTATCGATGGTCGGGCCCGGTTCTGGCTGTCGCCGGGATCGCCATGATCGCCGCGCTCGCAGCGTCCTCCGAAAGGACACAGACATCATGGTGGATCCTCAACAGCGCCCTTTCGCCCGAACGTATCCTGCCCTTGGTCGGACTGGGCGTTGGAACCGCTTTGGTAGGCGTGAGGCTTCGAGTTTTCACACTCGCGACCTTCCTGCTGGGCGAACTGGTCGGGGCGTTGGTTTATGATCGATATCTTGCCCTTATGGCGGACGTGCCGGGCGCGACGACTCACGCTTTCCTCACTGCGCCGTTTTCGATGCTGATAGTTGGCATCGTCCTTATCGTTTCCGGTCGCTTCAGAGGCTGGACAATCGCTGTGGCGGCGGCGCCGATCGGCGCTTTTTTTGCCGTCGTCATAAAGCTCACCGACCCTACCGTGAACGACCCTCGAATCCCGCTGTTTGGGACGATCATTGCCCTCTGGGTCATCGTCGCAATCGGCCTGACCGGGCGGATTTTCCGACCTGCATGGTACACGATCGGCGCACGCATCCTGGGCAGTTGGCTGGTCGCGATCGGACTTCTGCTCGGAGGCGCGGCCATCGCCACCAAGCCTCCAGCAGCCATGTCCCAACCATCGGAGGCTCCATCCAACGGGTCGAGCCCTGGCAAATACCGCTACGAGCCGCCTGCTCCGCAATTCACCCGGCCGCGCGATCCCTTGAAGCAAGACACGCATAGGTCGATACCGTGAACGGCACGGCAGGCCTGAAGAAACGCGTGGTCCTTCTGCCCGTCAATGCGCCGCCCTCCAACGCTGGATGAGGCCGGCAGCCAGATAGGCGGCTGCTCCGAGCGACGTGATCCAGAAGCTCGTCGGCCAATCGGTCAGGAAAGCAAGCCACAGGCTGGTCCAGGCGATGATGACCGCTAGCGCGATCGAAATAAGAATGCCTCGCAGCACGCCGCGCGCCAGGCGCAGCGTTGTTGCCGCCGGGGCGACCATCAGCGCGAAGACGAGCAGCACGCCGACTATCTGGGTCGCCTCGGCAGTCGTCACCGCGACAATGATCATGAACATGGTCGAGACGAAATCGAGGTTCACGCCCTTCGCCTCCGCCAGTTCGGGCTGCAGGCTGGCGAAGAGCAAGGGCCGGGAAATGAAGATCAACGCCGCCAAGATCACCACGGACAGGACAGCAAGGATGATGACTGTCCGGTAACTTATGCCGAGCACGTTTCCAAACAGCACATTCGTCGCCTGTGACGCGAAGGCGGTGTAGAAATGCAGGAACAGCAAACCGAGACCGAGCGAAAGCGTCAGCACGATGCCGATCGCGACGTCACGATGCGCTCTTTCCCCCAGAAGTCCGATGCCGATACCAGCCAGAACGGTGAAGACGGTCAGCCCGAAGAATGGCGACAGGCCGAGCAAGCCGGCGCCTGTCGCGCCGGGAAATCCGACATGGGCCAACGCATGTCCGGCGAAAGTCTGGCCGCGCAGCACGAGGAAATATCCGACCGCCCCGGTCACGATGGCGACGACCGTGCAAGCCGCGAAGGCGTTGCGCATGAATTCGTAGTCAAACATCGTGAACATGCGCAGCCCCTTCCAACTCGATGCCGTCCGCCATGACGAAGATGCGTCCGGCTACCCGCACCACGTTGATGTGCGTGCCATAAAGCTTCGACAGGACCGGACCGTTGATGACCTCATCGACGCTGCCGATCGCGGCACTGGCGTTGCCGAGATAGAGCACGGCATCGACGACGCGCAGCAAGGGATTGATCTCGTGCGAGCAGAAAATCACGGCGATGCCCAGCCGTTCGCCGACTTCATGGACGAGTTCGATGATGGTGCGCTGATGCGCGGCATCGAGGCTGATCAGCGGCTCGTCGAGCAGGAGAAGCTTGGGGTCGCCGATCAAGGACTGGGCGATGAGGATACGTTGCCGCTCGCCCCCCGACAGCTCCGCGAATGGCCTCCTGGCGATATCGGCCGCGCCAACCTCTTCCAGCGCCTTCCATGCCATGTCCTTCTCGAGCGCCGACGCCGCGGGCCAGCGCCAGCGATGGCCGCCCGCCGCGGTGACGACGAGATCGAAGCCGCTGATGCCGGCATGGGTCACGATGCGGCGCGCCTGCGGCATGTAGCCTATAACGGGATTGCCGCGTGTCGGTGGCCGGCCAAGAACGGAAATCGCTCCACTGGCCGGGCGGATAAGTCCGAGGATGGCGCGCAGCATGGTCGTCTTGCCGGCGCCGTTGGCACCGAGCAGCCCTACGAACGCGCCTTGCGGAATGGAAAAGGAGACGTCGGAAAGCACCCGACGTCCCCCATAGGTCAATGTAACCCTGTCGAAGGCGATGACGTTCATTGCGTGCGCGCGGCAAGGGCTTTCTGCACGTCGCCGATCTGGCCACCGAACCACGACTGGATCGTCTGGCCGGCGGGCTCCGTTTCGGTGACGCCTATGACGGTGACCTTGTTCTGCTTGGCAATGTCGAGAAGGCGCGTCGTCGCCTCGTCCGTCACCTGCGAATTGTAGAACAGGATCTTGGCCGATCCGTCCTTCAGGCTGTTCTCGAACGCAGCCACCTGTGTCGCGCTCGGCTCCGTGTCGTTCATGACCGCCACCTGGAAGTCGTAATTCAACATCTTGAGGCCGAGGGCTTCAGCCATGTAGCCGAATACCGGCTCCGTAGCGGTTACCGCGGTCCCGCCATAGGCCGCCTTGACGTCATTTATCTGCTTGTTGATTGCATCCAGCGACGACTGAAACTTCGCCAGGTTGGCCTGATAATCCGCCGCGTTGGCAGGATCGAGTTTCGAAAGATCGGCGGCGAGTTCCTTGGCGATCGCCGGCAGCGTCACCGGATTGTACCACAGATGCGGGTTGTCGCCCGACTTCTTGCCGATCAGATCCGCGGCCACGATTGTCGTGCGCTGCGTGCTGGTCGAGGCCGAAAGAAGCTTGTCCATCCAAGGGTCATAGTCCGCACCGTTGTAGATGATGATCTTGGCGTCGGCGACAGTACGCGCCGTCGAGGGGCTGGTCTCGAACAGATGCGGGTCGTCGTTGGGGTTGGCAAGGATGCTGGTCACGGAAACGTGGCTGCCACCGATCTGGCGGGCGAGATCGCCATAGAAATTCTCGGCCGCGACGATGTTCACCTTGTCTTCGGCGCGAGCGCCAGCGCCTGCCAGCAGCGTCGCCGCGAACAGCAGCGCCGCCGCGAATGGAAAGGAACGCATGTCTTTCTCCTCTTGCAGTTCGAGAGGCCGGACCGGCCTGCCCCGCTTCACCCGTAGGTAACGGTATAACATTGTGTTAACATTATGGCCGATCTGCCTGACTGCGATCATGCCGCACAGATGTCATCCGAAAACCATCCGGTTCGATAGGCCGTCTCCTGGTCGGGGCACATCCGCCTCACTCATCGGTGCTCGCCATAGAACCCTTGCGTCCTCGAATCGCTGACTGCCGGAAGCTGATCGCCGGCCGAACTGCGCATCTATCATGACGGTCTACCCGGTCACGATTCGCCTGGTCGACGAATATTCTTCTGTTTCATGACAGCCGCGAAATGCAGCGTTTTGGCTACTGGCGTAGCGTGCGGAGGGGTCCCTCTCTGCCGATGACAAACGTCGCTGGAGGCGGTCTCCACCAACTGGTGAGATATAGCCTGACACGGAAATTTGGCAACGACGTCGGGTAATGCGCTTTTGTCGGCGTGCGAATGCTCGAATGGCCGGTTCCAATCGAAGTCTATTCGAAAGAGTAGATGAATCCTTCCGCCGAGGCGCCCACGGTGACCTTTGTCATCTTCGCCCCTTCGAGTGAACGGTTGAGCACGCCGCGGCTCAACTCCGGCAGCAGCGTGTTGGTCAGGATGGCGTCGATCATGCGTCCGCCAGACTCTATCTCGGTGCAGCGTGCCTTGACCAGATCCATGACGCCGTCGCCGATCACCAGCTCGGCATCGTTGCTTGCCTTGAGCCGCCGCGCGATCTTGCTGAACTGGTGTCTGGTGATCGCCTCGATCATCGCATCGGAAAGCGGATAATAAGGGATTGTCACGACCCGGCCAAGGAAAGCGGCAGGAAACACTTTCAGCAGCGGGCCGCGCAAGGCGCTGTCCAGATCGTCGATGCCGGCGCGCAAGGTGCCATTCTTCGTGCGGTCCATGATGACCTCGGAGCCCACATTCGAGGTGAGCAGGATCAGCGTGTTCTTGAAGTCGATCCGACGACCCTCGCTGTCGTCCATCATACCCTTGTCGAAGACCTGAAAGAAGATCTCGTGCACGTCCGGATGCGCCTTCTCGACCTCATCGAGCAGGATCACCGAATAGGGCTTGCGCCGCACGGCCTCGGTCAGGATGCCGCCCTTGCCATAGCCGACATAACCGGGTGGCGCGCCCTTCAGCGTCGAGACAGTGTGCGCCTCCTGGAATTCGGACATGTTGATCGAAATAAGGTTCTGCTCGCCGCCATAAAGCGTTTCGGCCAGCGCCAGGGCTGTCTCGGTCTTGCCGACGCCGGACGGGCCGCAAAGCAGGAACACGCCGACCGGCTTTTCCGGCGCGCCGAGGCCGGCGCGGCTGGTCTGGACGCGTCTCGCGATCATCTCCATAGCATGGTCCTGACCGACCACGCGCTCGGACAAGGTGGCGGCGAGATTGAGTGCCTTCTCGGTCTGGCTGGACAGCATCCGTCCCGTCGGGATGCCGGTCCAGTCCTGGACAACGGCCGCCACGGCATTGCGGTCGACCGACGGCAGGATCAACGGGGTCTCGCCCTGCGCCTCGGCAAGTTCCGCCATCAGTTCGCGCAGTCGTGCCAGATCAGTAGCGGTATCCGAAACAGGAGCAGGCTCGTGGGCCACAACGGCCTCCGTCTTTGCCGCCTTTGTTTTCGTGAATCCGGTCTTCGAGCTGCTGGGCTCCGCCGCCTCGGACTCCGGCGTTTTGGCCCCAGGTGCCTTCTTTTCATGCGCTTCGGCCGCTGGCGCTTCGACAGCTTGGCCCGGAACAGCTTCGCCGTCCTCCACCACGTCAAGCGGCATGCCCTCGCCACGGAGTTTGGCGCGAAGGTCGAGAATCTCGGTCACAAGTGCCTTTTCCCGATCCCAGCGTGCTTGCGCTGCCGCAAGGGTGGTCTCGGTTTCCGCCAGCCCGGCTTCCACGCGGGCCTGTCTGTCGGCCACTTCGATGCCGATCGCTGCCTCGCGGCCAATGATGCCCTTCTCCACCTCGAGCGCCTGGCGGCGGCGCAGGATGTCCTCGACCTCGGCCGGCGTCGCATGCTGCGAGACGGCAACGCGGGCGCAGGCGGTGTCGAGGAGGCTGACCGCCTTGTCCGGCAGCTGCCTGGCCGGGATGTAGCGGTGTGAAAGGGAAACCGAAGCCTCGATCGCCTCGTCAAGGATCTGCACCTGGTGGTGCTGCTCAAGCACGCCGGCGACACCGCGCAACATCAGCACGGCCACCGCTTCGGAAGGCTCGTCGACCTTGACCGTCTGGAACCGACGGGTCAGCGCCGGATCCTTCTCGATATGCTGCTTGTATTCGGCCCACGTCGTGGCGGCGATCGTGCGCAGCTCGCCGCGCGCCAGCGCGGGCTTCAGGAGATTGGCCGCGTCGCCGGTTCCCGCCGCGCCGCCCGCGCCGATCAGTGTGTGGGCCTCGTCGATGAAAAGGATGATCGGCGTCTCTGAGGCCTGCACCTCGTCAATGACGGCCTTCAGCCGCTTTTCGAACTCGCCCTTGACGCTGGCACCCGCCTGCATCAGCCCGACATCGAGCATGCGCACGCTGACATTCTGAAGCGGCGGCGGCACGTCGCCCTCGGCGATGCGCAAGGCGAAGCCCTCGACGATCGCCGTTTTGCCGACACCCGCCTCTCCGGTCAGGATCGGATTGTTTTGCCGGCGCCGCATCAGGATATCGACGATCTGACGGATTTCAGGATCGCGACCGACGACCGGATCGATCTTGCCGTCACGGGCGCGCTGAGTGAGGTCGGTCGCGTATTTGGCGAGCGCCGAATCCCCGCCCGGGCCGCGTTTCAATGGTGTTTCGGCAGCGGCGGCGGGAGGTGAGCCAGCTTCGAGCGAGCCTTCAGTGACATCGGCTAAGCGGGCAATGACTCCGTCGGCGTCGATCTTGTCGAATTCAGCGCTGATCTTCGAAACCAGCCCTTCCAACACCGGTGTCTTCAGGCAGGCGAGAAGAATATGCGCGCTGCGTACCTCCTCGACACCGAATTCCAGCGTGGCTAGGTTCCAGCCTTCCTGTATCGCGTGAAAAATATGGTCGGAGAATTCCTCCACCGAGGTCGCGCCGTAGGGCAGCTTGTCGATGGCGCGGGTCATGTCCGCCGTCAGCCGGCTGACATCCAGCCCGGCATCGGCGACGATCATCTGCACATCCGAGCGCTCGGACAGCACCAGTTGCTGGACGAAATGGGCGAGTTCGACATAAGGGTTGCCGCGCAGCTTGGCCGTGTCCGCCGCGGCCTTGAACGCGCGCACCCCCGTGGGATTGAGCTTCGCAACGAGTTCCTTGCGCTTGAAACTTTGCGACGACCGGCGCTGTTCCATCTGAACCTGCCCCCGAAATCTGCTGGCCATACCCTGCCATAGAAGCGGCTGCTTGACAAAGCCGTATGACGAGCGAGTTCTTCGAAGCTTATCCGGGCGGCACCGCGCGGTTACACAAACCTTGCACACTCCTGCGACGATTGCGGTTCGAACCATGCGAAGCATTTTACATGCCTGATCCGCCAGTCGCCCAAGGGGTTTCGCCGAAAGATAAGTGAGGCATTCAGCTTCTGTTAGTTTTCGAGCATGTGTTCAATTGTCGTGGCGTGGGACCGATGATAACGTTGCGTCACATCGGAGTCACGGGGCCGCCTGCTGGGGGTACGTGTGATTGATCTAGCACTCTGGCTGAATCCTCTGGACGGTGCGAATCCGTCGGGAGAGGATTTACGCAACGACCCGGCTTTCCACGAGCTGGAGCGGCTCACGGAAGCCCAGCTCAAGGTCATCCACGACGGCGGCAACAAGGCTTCGCAGTCGACCATCTCGGTGGACTGGGCGGCCGTCCTCGAAAAAGCGGAAGAATTGCAGTCGCGCGGCCGGGATCTGCGCCTTCTGGTCATCGTCACGCGCGCTCTGGCCAATGAAGAGAGGCTCGCCGGCCTCGCCCTGGGGCTGACCCTGATCGCAAAGACTTTCGACCAGTATTGGGATACGATGCATCCGGCTTTGCGGACAGGTGCCACGCCGCGCGAGGCGGCGCTGCGACGCATCAATGCGTTGCTTGACCTCCAGAACGGCCAGGAAGGCCTGCTGGCGAACCTTAGGCAGACTGTCTTCTTCTCACCGCGCGCGATCGGGCCGATCAGCGGGCGAGATCTGGAACAGGCAGCACTCGACGAGCGCGTCATGCTCCAGGAAGCTGCCTCCGGCCTGGGGACCGCCGAAAAGGCGGCGCTGACGGCCGCCCACAACCAGATGCTGAACCGGGTTCGCACAGGATGCACGGCGCAGTTCGATCAGGCAGCGGACACCGTCACGACACTTTTGGCCGACGCGCGCGCCGCGATTTCGGCGCTGGAGGCGGTGGATACCGCGCTCAATGCCCGCATCGACGGCAATGGCGCGGCCATTCCGGATTTGAAGAAGTTCCTGCAGCGCATGCTGACGACGTTGGAGCGGAATTCCAGCACCGGCGCCATGGCCAACGGTCAGGCAAAGCCTGCCCCCCAGGCATCTCAACCGGCATCGACGCCCCCCCGAAACGGTCATGGAGCCGAGACGATGGCAAGTGCGGCAAGCTCCGTGGAAGCCAGCACCGGCCTGCCTGACCGGATCAACTCGCGCGACGAGGTCGTCAAATGCCTGGATCTGGTGGTCGCATTCTACGACCGCACCGAACCGTCAAGTCCTATCCCGCATCTCGCCCGGCGCGTGCGTCGGATGGTGCACATGGATTTCGTGGAACTGATGGAAGATCTCGCCCCGTCGGGGCTGAAGGAATTCCGGCTGCTTGCCGGTGTCCCCGATCCCAAGAAGCCGACCCAGAAGGATGAAAGGTAACAGGCATGCCAGCAGAGAGCAAAGCGAAGGTCATCGAAAGAAACCGCGCCCCGCGCGTGCAGATCGCCTACGACGTCGAAACCTATGGCAGCCCGACGACGATCGAGTTGCCGTTCGTCATGGCTGTCATGGCCGACCTTTCCGGCGCCTCGCAGACCAAGGAAGCGTCAAAGTCGGTTCTGGATCGCAATTTCGTCGAAACCGACGCCAATCGCTTCCCCAAATTCATGGAAGCGATGGGACCGCGCGTGAAGGCGCGCGTGAAGAACACGTTGCCGCAAGCGGAAGGCGCCGAGCGGGACGAGGAATTGGCGCTCGATCTCACCTTCTCCAAAATGGGTGATTTCGCGCCGGACAAAATCGCCGAGCAGGTGCCGCAACTGGCCGAGATCCTCAAGATGCGGCGTCAACTCGAGGAACTGCTGGGCTTCATGGATGGCCGCGTCGACGCCGAAAAGCGTATTGCGCAGCTTCTGAACAACGAGCCGCTGCTGAGCAAGATCGCCGGCCAGGCGATATCTGACGGCAAGGGCGAGGAGTAAGTCATGGCCGAACAGCAAAAGACCGCAGCCGCTACCGCCGAGGCGGAAGCCATCGATCTTGGCGAGTTTAGCGGCCTCCTTGAAAAGGATTTCAAGGTCAAGAAGGACGACAGTGAGAAGCTGCAGCAGTTGGTGCGCAACCTGGCGCTGGCCGCTCAGTCCCGTTCCGAGACGACGAGCATCTCGTCCAATGCGATCAAGTCGATCAAATCGCTGATCGCGGGCATAGACAAGATGCTGACGACGCAGGTCAACGAGATCCTGCATGCCCCGGAAGTGCGGGAGATGGAAGGCACCTGGCGAGGCCTTTGGTATCTCATCAACAATACCGAGACGGATACCAAGCTGAAGATCCGGGTGATGAACATCTCCAAGGAGCAGTTGGCCGACACGCTGGAAGACTATGAAGGCCAGATGTGGGACCAGAGCCCGATTTTCAAGAAAGTCTACACGGACGAGTATTCGATGCTGGGCGGCGAGCCGATCGGCTGCATCCTCGGCGCCTACGAGTTTTCCAACCATCCACGTGACGTCGGCCTGCTGCGCAACATCTCGGGCGTCTGTGCCTCGGCGCATACGCCGTTCATCGCGGCAGCCTCGCCGCGGCTGTTCCGCATGGACAGCTGGCAGGAACTGCCGAACCCGCAAGACCTGCAGATGATCGTGAACAATCCGGCCTATGCCTCATGGCAGTCGCTGCGCGAGAGCGAGGACGCACGCTATATCGGGCTCACCATGCCGCGCGTTCTGGCACGCCTGCCCTACGGCTCGGAAACCGTTCCGGTGAAGGGCTTCACCTTCGAGGAAGAGGTGGGTGGCGACCACAACAAATATGTCTGGATGAACGCCGCTTTCCCGATGGGCGTGAACATCAACCGCAGCCACAAGCTCTATGGCTGGGGAACACAGATCCGCGGCGTCGAGAATGGCGGCACGGTACTCAACCTGCCGGTTCACTCTTTCCCGACGGACGACGGTTCGATCGCAATGAAATGCCCGACCGAGGTCGCCATCGACGACCGGCGCGAGGCGGAACTGGCGAAGCTCGGTCTGATGCCGATCTTACACCGCAAGAACACCGATCTCGCAGCCTTCATCGGCGCGCACTCGCTTCAGGATGACGAGACGCGGGCCGGGCGTCTGGTCGACCCCGACGCCCAGTCGAACGAACGGCTGAGCGCCAACCTGCCCTACCTCTTCCCGGTGTCGCGCTTCGCGCATTACCTCAAGGCGATCGCGCGCGACAAGATCGGCTCGTTCAAGGAACGCACCGATATGGAGATCTGGCTGACCGAATGGATCAACCGGTACGTGCTGGCCAATCCGGCCTTTGCCGACGACAAGGCGCGGGCCAAGCGCCCGCTTGCTGCGGCCGAGGTTCAGGTCGACAGCGTCGAAGGCCGGCCCGGTTACTACAATGCCCGTTTCTATCTGCGCCCGCACTACCAGCTGGAAGGCATCAACGCATCCCTCCGGCTGGTGTCGGAACTGCCGTCGGTGAAGGGCTGAAATCGCAGTGAAGTCATCCTGTTTCGTTTTGAAAGCGGTGGAGAAAGACAATGCCGACCACAGAGAGAAGCGATGCTCCTTCAATGAAGATTGATGGGTTTTTGAAAGTTCCGGATATCAAGGGTCCGAGCAAGCGCGACGGCCATGAAGACGAGATCGAAGTGCATGGCGTCGATTACAAGATGATTGCTCCCTACGACCCGAACTCGCTTTCGCGACGCGGCCGTGTGTCGATGGGCATGATCAAATTCTCCAAGCACTACGACAAGTCGTCGCCATATCTGAAGAAGGCTCTGTTCGAGAACAAGGCACTCGACGAGGTGGTGTTTTCGGCACGCCGCACCATTGACGGCGAGACCAGCGACTATCTGGTCGTGACGCTCACCGACGCCTCGATCATGGAATACGACATGCGGCAGGCCGCCGACGAGGCGGACCTCATCGAGGAAGAAGTCAGCTTCGCCTATAAGAAGATCAAGTTCGTCTACGACAAGGACGACGAGATCGAAATGGACGTCTATGTCGGCAAGTGAGGCCAAGCGGCCCGGCGCGAAGGCGCAGCTTGCCGGCAGTTCGCGGGCAAAGCGCGAGGCGGTCCAGCCCTCCCTCTGGGACCGCCTCGTCAACGACTTGCCGGGGCTGACGTCGGAGATCGACGGGCTGCGCCGTCAGCTGGATGAAGAACTCGGCGACGAGCGCGTCGAGGCCCTTCTTGCCGGCAGCGCGCGCCCCGTCGATACCGACGCCGCACTCACATCCGAGCAGAAACGGCGCCTGCACCGGCTGGCCTTCCAGACCGAGCATCGCGCCGAAATCGAAAGCCGCGGCGTGGTCGTTTCGGCGCGCGTATTGAGAGAAGCCGTGCGGCGCGACATCGAGGCCCTGTTCAACACCGAGCGTTTCGAATCCGTACCGATGCTCTCCGACGCCGAACATGAACAGCCCCTGGACGAACTGCCGTCGCTCACCGACTTTCCGGAGGTGCGCCGCAGCGTGATCAACTATGGCGTGCCGTCCTTTTCCGGCCGCTCGTCACGGGATTTCGACCGCGATGCGCTGGCGCGCGAAATCCGCGCGGTGCTCGCCACCTTCGAGCCGCGCCTGAAGGAAAGCGCCACGACCGTCAACGTCACGCTCGGCGACAAGAACGTCGGCCTCAAGATCGAGATCGACGCGGTGCTGATCATGGCCCCGACGCCGGAGCGTATGCGGCTGCGCACCACGATCAATCTCGACAACGGCCTGGCACGAACCGAATTCCGGGAGACCTGAGATGGATCGGGTCTTCGTGGAGTACTACGAAGAAGAACTGACCCATATCCGGGCGCTGGCCGCAGAATTCGCCGACATGCATCCGGCGGTTGCCCGCAATCTTTCCCTCGATACGGTCCCATGTCCCGATCCTTATGTGGAACGCCTGCTTGACGGCGTGGCCTTCCTGGCCGCGCGCACCCGTCTGAAGGTCGACGCGGAGCGCTCGCGCTTCTCGCGCGCCGTGCTCGATGTGCTTTACCCGGATCTGGTGACATCGGCGCCGGCAACGGCGATGGCTGTGCTGAAACCCGGCCAGCAGGTGCAGTCGATGATCGCCGGCCACGCCGTCGCGCGCGGCACACGACTGGTCTCCGGCCTGCATCCAGGGCTTTCGACGCGCTCCACCTTCACCACCGCGCAGGAGGTCACGCTG
The DNA here is from genome assembly GCF_006441275.1 of Mesorhizobium sp. B2-4-17. Lineage (NCBI taxonomy): Bacteria > Pseudomonadati > Pseudomonadota > Alphaproteobacteria > Hyphomicrobiales > Phyllobacteriaceae > Mesorhizobium > Mesorhizobium sp. B2-4-17. Next base: position 151,456 of record NZ_VFUX01000001.1, read on the forward strand.
TGGCCGATCGCCATCACCTCGCTCAGCTATTTCCAGGATCGCAGCGCGCTCGCCGCCGCCGGAATCGCGCCGATCGGCGATGTGCGCGGCGAGGCGGCGTTTCGCGTCACCCTCGCCCGGACAGGAAAAGGCAAGCTCAGCGAGTTGTCGCTCGACCGTCTCGACCTTTATTTCGCCGGGCGTGCCAAGGCACCGATGCTTTTCGATGCAATCTTCGGCGCCTGCTCGGCCGTCGGCGCGCGGGCCCAAGGCAAGACCGATCGGTTATCGGCGCTGCCCGAGCCCGAAATGATCGGCATCCGCGACGACGAAGCGCTGATGCCGCGCACCCGTCCGACCTTCGAGGGATATCGGCTGCTGCGCGAATATTTCATGATCCCGGAGCGCTTCCATTATGTGCGGGTCGCCGGCCTCCAGCCGGTGGTGCGCAAGTGCGATGCGGGGATCGAGATCATCTTCCTGTTCCGCCGCCCCGTGCCCGAGCTCGCGGATGTGACGGCCGCCGATTTCGAGTTGTTCGTGACGCCGGTCATCAATCTCTTCGAACGCGAATGCAACGTCATCGAGATCGATCCGCGCAAAACGCGTCAGGTTCTGCACGCCGACCGCACCCGCGCGCGGGATTTCGAGATCTTCCGGGTCTCCCGGGTCGAGGATGCCGACGCGGAGAGCGGCGAGGCGACAATTCCCGAATTGTTCAGCCTGGGGCAGAACAGCGGCAGCGGCTGGGTCTATTCGACCGAGCGACGGCCGCGCCGGGCCACGGAAGACGAGCGGCGCGAGGGCCTGACCCGCACCTCCTACACGGGCGACGATGTCTTTATCGCCGTCTCGCGCCCGGCAGGAAGCGCACCAAACCGGCCGCTCAAGCGCCTAGACATCACGGCGCTCTGCACCAACCGCGACCTGCCGATCCTGGACGATACGCCGACGCTGACGCTGGAGACGGCCGATCCGGTCGAAGCGGTACGCTTGCTCGGGGCACTACGGGCGCCGCAGCCGGCAATCCCGGCGTCCCTGCCGGCCGGCGCTGAAGGCGAATCCCGCGCCGACAATCTCGCCTGGCGGCTGGTGGCGCAGCTCTCTCTCAATTTCCTCAGCCTTGCCCAGGAAGGCCGTGGCGTCGATCCGCTGCATGCCTTGCTCGACCTCTATGCCGATCGGGGCGATCCCGGCCTTGCCCGCAACGTGCATTCGATCGTCCGTATCGATTCGCGCCCGGTGATCGAGCGGCTCCAGATCGACGGGCCAATGTGCTTCGGACGCGGCACCGAGATAACACTGCATGTCGACCAGTCCGTGCTGGCGGGTCAAAGCTCGCTGCTGCTTTCGGCCCTGCTTTCGCGGCTGTTCGCCCGCCACGCTGGGATAAACGGATTTGTGCGGACCCGCACGCGGTTGTTGCAGAAGCAGGAGGATGTGCCATGGCCGATGACGCCCGGCAATCGCTACCTGATCTAGAGGAGCCCGCAACGGTCGCAGCCGAACCGCTGTCGGAGAGCTTCGACTTTTTCGAGCTGCTGCGACGCCTGGAGCAGCGCCGTGGATTGTTCGGCCATTCCGGAACGGCCGACCGCGAACCGGCGAGACTTGGCCAGCATGTGCGCCTGAGCTTCTCTGCCCGGGACGTCGTCAAGCTCCATGACACCGGGGGCAAGGCCCCGGCGCGGGTAACCGTCGCCAATCTCGGGCTGCTTGGACCGGAAGGACCGATGCCATTGCATCTGACGCGCTGGGTGCTCGACCGGCTATCGCAGCGCTGGTTCACGGGGGCCGACGCCGAGCAGACCAGCGACACGACCTTCGTCGATTTCGTCAACATCCTGCAGCACCGCATGATGGCGCTTTACTACCGCGCCTGGGCTGACGCCCATCCGGCGGTTCAGGTCGAGCGTTCCGTCGGCGGGCGCGTTCGCGGCATGCTGGAGGCAATGTCCGGGATCGGCCTCCCCGGCACGCAGGATCCCGAACTAGACGCTGTGCGACTGCGACAGGCTGGATCGCTCGCCAACCAGGTCGACGGCGTGGAGCGGCTTACCTTGTTTCTCGCCACCGCCTTCAAGGTACAGGTGCAGATCAAGGAATTCGTCGCCGCCTGGATCACCATACCGACGGCGCTGCAGACGCGTCTCGGCAAGGCCTATGCCGGTCTCGGACGCGGTGCTACGATTGGGCCGCGGGTCTTCAGCCGCCAAAGCAGGATCGAATTGCGCGTCGGCCCGCTGAGCCTCGATGACTTCAAGTCGTTCCTGCCCGGCGAACGGCGTCTTGGCCTGTTCAAGAAGGCGGTGCGCGACATGATCGGCGAGACGCTCGACGTCGATCTGCGCATCGTGCTCGCGCGCGACGCCGTGCCGCCGCCACGGGTCGGGACTGTCCAGCTTGGCCGGACGGCCTGGCTGGCACGGCCCGCCGAAAAGGGTGACGCCGACGATCTCAGGTTGCGCACCATCGTGGGTTGGCGGCCGGAAATCGCGGAGGCGGCCGCATGAGCCTGCTGCTGACGCTGGAACAGGGGCCGCGCTCGCAAGTGGTCAGGCAGACCCGGCTGGACGAGGGCGAATTGGTGATCGGGCGCGGCGCCGATGCCGGCTGGCAGATCGACGACCCGGACATGTTCGTCTCGCGCGCGCATTGCAAGATCAGCGGCGGCCGGGCTGATTATTTCGTTACCGACACGTCGAGCAGCGGATTGTTCGTCGACGATTCCGACAGCCCTCTAGGACCTGGCCGGTCGATGCGGCTGCAGAGCGGCATGCGGCTGCGCATGGGCGACTATGTGGTCTATGTCGAGGTTCAATCCAAAGCGAGCCAGACGTCGATCGGCCCTGCGCCGGTCGCCAGCCATCCCATGCCTGCGTGGTCATCGCCGGGAGCGCGAACGCCGGCCAGCATCGGCGGCGACGACTTCTTCTCGGCCAAGGTCGAGGAAGAGCCGCGGCCGCCGCGCCCGGCGGATCTGCCGAACCCGTTCGAGCAGCCTGTTCCTGGGGCTTATGACCGCCCATCGAGCCAACGCAGTTCGCCCGCCTTTGACGATCCGTTCAGCCTCGACCCGGTGGCGACGCCGGACTCCAGCGGTGCCGCTGCTCCAGGTCAGCCAGATCCGTTCGGGTTTGGTGAAATGTCTTCGCGCAACGATGCGCCCGAGCATGCGGCAAAGCCAGCCAGCCACGATGACGATTTCAGCTTTGGACCGGTCGCGACGCCGCCTCTCACCAACGGCGCCGACCTGGCAGGACGTGCGCAGCATCAGGTTGAAAAGCCGCGAACCGCGCATTCTTGGGATATGCCGGCGCAGGAAGCGGCGTCACCGCCGCCGCGCCGCGCCGTTCCTGCGTCAAAGCCGTCGCGCCCCGCGCGGCCTGCTTCCGGTGATATGGGGCTTCGTGCCGCATTTCTACGCGGCATGGGCGTCGACGAGGCCGATTTTCCCGGCCGCGATGCCATCGCCGAAATGGAAAAGTTCGGGCGCGAATACCGGCTGATGCTGGATGGTTTGATGCAACTCCTGCGCAAGCGCGCCGAGGAGAAGGGAAGCGCCCGCGTCGCCCAGACGGTGGTCGGTGCTTCCGAGGTCAACCCGCTTAAATTCCTGCCGACGGTCGAGGATGTCATCGTCACCATCATCTCGGAACGCAGTCCGGGCTTTCTCTCCGGCGAGGCCGCGATTTCCGATGCGGTGCGCGATCTCGCGCAGCACCATGTGCGCGCTTGGCGGGGGGTGCAGGCCGCACTCAGGCGCATGATCGACCGTTTTGACCCGGCCGCTATCGAGGAAGAACTCAAATCCAATTCCGCCATCGGCAATCTGCTCTCCGGCGGGCGCAACGCCAAGCTGTGGGAGCTCTACCAGAAACGCCACCGCGACATCGCCCAGAGTGCGGAATCGAGTTTCCTGGGCGAGATCGGCGCGGACTTCAGGGACGCATATGAAGAGGAGTAGGACATGATCGACAGACGCGAATTCGTCGTTGCCCTGGGCGCTACGGGGTTGCTTGCGGCTTGCCAGAGCGGCCCGCCGAAACCATCGGTTATCTCGGTCAACGTGACCGGCGGCGCCGGTATGAATCCAGGACCGGGCGGCGGCGACCGGCCGGTGACGGTTCTGGTGATGCGGCTTGCCAGCACCGGCAAGTTCAACTCGGCTGACTATTTCGCGCTGCAGGGCAACGCGAGTTCGGCGCTCGGGGCCGACCTCCTCGGCTCCGACACGATCTCGGTCGCGCCGGGCAAGACGGCGGCCAAGACCATAACGGTCGAACCGAACGCAGCGGCCCTCGGCTTCGTGGCCCTGATCCGCGAGCCTGGCGGACGCAACTGGCGCACGACCAAGTCGGTGTCGCCAGGGTCGAAATTCACCATCAACGTCAGCCTCGGCAAGGGCGGCATTTCCGCCTAGCGACAAAGCAGCAGATGGTTGCGTGCAGAGAGTAGCGGCATGAGCGATGCAAACAGGGTGCTGTGGTCGGAGGGCCTGTTTCTCAGGACCCAGCATTTCCAGCAGCAGGATCGGTTCTTCGAGGGCATGGTGCGCGGCGCATTGCAGGCCGGCCAGCTTCATACTTTCGGCTTCCAGCAGCTGACCCTCGACCAATCGCTGCTCGACGCCGGCCAGGTCTCGATCGTGTCCGCCCGTGGCATTTTCCCGGACGGCACGCCTTTCTCCATCCCCGAACTGATGGATGCACCGAAGCCGCTGCCGGTCACGGCCGATACCGGTGCCGGTCCGGTGTTGATCGCACTGCCGCTCGAGCCGCCCGGTGGCGTCGGATTCGACCCGGCGCATGCGGCATCGACGGGCGCGCGCTACCACGGCAAGGTCGTTTCGGTGCGCGACGCCGTCCAGAGCGGCGCCGATCCGGAAGAGATCGAGATCGCACGGCCGCAAGCGGCCCTGATCGCGCCCGGCAAATCGGTCGGCGGTTACACCGCCTTGCCGATCGCCGACATAAAAGGCGTGCGCGCCGACGGCGGCGTCTCGCTCGATGAGACGTTCCTGCCGCCGACGCTGATCACCGGCGCGGTCCACTGGTACCGGCAATTGCTGCAGGAGGTCGTCACCGGCCTCGACCAGATCGCCGAAGCGCATGGCAAGATGGTGATGGGCGGCGCCGGCCGCAGCGTCGAAGACCTTTTGATGCTGCACCTCGCCAATGCCGCTCGCCCAAGGCTTGCCCATATGCTTGCCCAGGATGTCTTTCATCCGGCCGAACTCTATCTCGAACTTGCCGGACTCGCCGGCGAGATGGCAACGTATGGCTCGAGTTCGCGGCGGCTCGGCGAACTGCCGGCCTATGACCACATGGCACCTGGCCCCCCCTATATGGCGCTGGCGGACGCCTTGCGTTCGCTCATCCTCAGCCTGCGCTACATCGAGCCGAAATCGCGCGCGCTGCCGGTGATGCGGCACGCGACCAATGTCTGGAAAGTGCGCATCGACAACCCGAAGCTTTTGGTCGCCAGCCGCATCGTCATCCGCGTCGGATCGGAACTGTCGGAAGACGCGCTGCGCAAGATCTTCGTCAACCAGGCGACAGTCGGCGCCGCCGATCAGTTCGAAGGGCTCTGGAAGTCCCGCCTGCCGGGCATTCCGCTGAAGCCGCTTCATTCGCAGCCCCGCGAGATTCCCTATGATGGCGACCGGCTGTGCCTGGAACTGGATCAGAAAAGCGAGCATTGGGCCTCGTTGCTCGACGCCCCCGGCTTCGTCATTGGCGTTTCCGGTGTCCTGCCGAGCGAGCCGCAGGTCGACTGCTATTCAGTGAACAGGTGAGGCCATGAGCCGGGATGATCCTTTCGGACTGTCGGAGGATCGAGAGCGCACCCGCATCAGGCTGTCGGGCGCCGCGCCACGGCCGATGGCGCCCCTGGTACCGGGCGCACCGGTCAAAAGGTCGCGCGCTCATCCCAACACGCTCATCAACATCTTCGCGCCATTGCTCGAATTCGCGCCAGAACTCGAAAGCGCGCTGGCGCCGGAGAACCCGGAAGTGATGCGGACGCGCCTGCTCGACGAGTTGGTTCAGGCGCGCGACGCCGCGATGGCCGCGGGCTCCTCGCTGGAGCGCGCGGACCAGGCGGCCTGGGCCGTGGCGGCGTTGCTCGACGACCTCGCGCTCAACACACCCTGGGGCGGCGCCAGCGCTTGGCCGCGCCAGCCGCTGGTGGTCATGCTGCGCGGCGACGTCGATGCCGGCACCCAGTTTTTCACCCGCCTTGACGAGTTGGAGCGTCATCCGAACCGCGACCGCGAGATGCTGGAGCTTCAATACTACTGTCTGGCGCTCGGCTTCCGCGGTAAGTATCGGGTGCCGGGCCGCGCCGGTGACCGCTCGCTCAATGCCGTGCGTGTGGCAGCCGCGCGCTTCCTGCGCAATGCGGACGCCGAGGACGCGCCGCTGTCGCCGAACTGGAAAGGCGTGATCGCTTCAGACGAGCCGCAGCGCTTCATCGTTCCGATCTGGGTGATGCCGCTTGCCGCGGTTGTCGTCGCCGCCGCCGCTTATATCGGTCTGTCGATGGGCTTGAGCGGCCAGGCGGTCGAACTCTCCGCGCTCGTGCGCACGCTGCCGCCGGCCTCACGTAGCGACGTCACCCGTGCCGCACCCAAGCAGGATGCTCCCGAACCTGAACCGCCACAGCCGGTCGATTTCGCGCTGCTGCCCGAGTTCAAGGCCGAAGCGCCGGCGAACCTCAAGGGCGCGCTCAGCGGCACCGAGAGCGTCTCGCTGGCCAAGCTGATCATCCAGTCCTCCAACCCCGAGCTCTTCCAATCCTCGCGGCCGACACTGTCCCAAGGCTATGAGCCGCTGATCGAGTCGATCGCCAAGGTGATCCTCGCCAATCAGGAGCTGATCGGAAACATCACGATCGTCGGTCATACCGACAACGTGCGCCTGCAACGGTCCAATCCGCTCGCGAGCAACCAGCGGCTCTCGGAGGCGCGTGCCCAAACCATAGCGGACCTCCTGGTGCAGGCGGGAGTGCCACAGGAGCGCGTCCATTCCGAAGGCCGCGCCGACGCCGAGCCGGTGGCCGACAACTCGACGCGCGAGGGCCGCGCGCTCAACCGGCGCGTCGAAGTCCTGGTCGAGAAGAGGCTCTGAGATGTTCATCCTGCGCTTCCTCTGGGCGGTCGTCACCTCGCGTTTTCTGTGGACGCTGATTGGCATTGCGCTGCTTTCGCTTTTGATCTGGGTGTTCGGCCCCATCGTGCAGGTCGGCCGCTACGCGCCATTCGAATCCGACAATGTGCGCGTTGCCATCATCGCCGGGCTGATCATCCTGTGGCTGATCTGGCTTATCATCGCGCAACGGCGCGCGATCCGCGCTAACCGCATGTTCGTCGCCGAGATCGCAGCACCCGTGGCCGAAAAGCGGCTCACCCCCGGCGAGGAGAGTGTCGCGGCCGTCGGCGCCAAGTTCGGCGAGGTGATGGCCGAGCTCAAGCGGCGCAAGCTCGGCGGACGGAAATTCCTGCGCGAAATGCCGTGGTATGTGATCGTCGGGCCTCCTGCCACCGGCAAGACCACGGCGTTGCGCCAATCGGGCCTCAACTTCCCGATCGACCTCACCGATGATCTGCAGGGCGTCGGCGGCACACGCAATTGCGACTGGTTCTTCTCCGAGAACGCGGTGCTGATCGATACCGCCGGCCGCTACGTCCAACAGGAAAGCCAGCCGGACGTCGACGCCGCGGAATGGCTGGGTTTCTTGGACCTTTTGAAGAAGCACCGGGGTCGCCGCGCGCTCAACGGCGTCATTGTAGCGCTGTCGATCGATGCGCTCTCGGAGGGCGACGAGGCGATCAAGGCGCACGGCCGCAAGATCCGCCGCCGGTTGGCGGAGCTGAACGATCGGCTGGAAATTCGTCTTCCTGTCTACCTGATGCTGACGAAGGCCGACCTGATCAAAGGGTTCGAAGCCTTTTTCGGCGGCCTGTCGACGACCGCGCGCGAGCAGGTATGGGGAACCACTTTCCCGCTGGATGCCCGCGTCAATGCCGGCACGATCCAGACGGAGCTCGCCAGGCTTGCCACCGAGTTGGAGCGGCGGCTGGTGCCCCGGCTGGAAGACGAGGACAAGCTCGGATCGCGTGCCGAGATCTTCCGCTTTCCGGCGCAGCTGGCGAGCCTCTCCGAGCCGATCCAAGTGCTGGTCGAGGCGATGTTCGGCGAAAGCCGCTATGAGGAAGCCGCCTGGCTGCGCGGCCTCTATCTGACGTCAGCGACGCAGGAAGGCGCGCCCATCGACCGCCTGACCGCGGCGTTGTCGTCCTCTTTCGGACTGCCCCCGCGCCGTGCCCTGCTGACGGCGCGCGTCGAGAAACGCAGCTTCTTCCTCAGGAACCTCCTCACCGAAGTGATCTTCAAGGAGGCTGGCCTCGGTACATACGATCCGCTGGCGCAGCGTCGCCGCGCCTGGATCTGGCGTGGCGCTGCCGCCGCCTGTGCGCTCGCGGCTCTGCTGGCCGGCGGGGTGTTCACATGGTCTTACCTCGACAACCGCAATGCAATCACCGCACAGGCCGGTCAGTTCGAAGCCCTGCAGGGGCCGCTCACCGATGTCGCCGCCATTCCGGCCGCGGTCGAGCAGCCGACCATGGACGGCGCGCTGGCGGCGATGGACGCAGTGACGACGGCTCGAACGCAGCCACCGGACGCCGTCCATAACCTGCTCGGCCCGACCGCTTCGGCGGAGCTGGTGCGCGCACAGACCGATACCTACGACCATGCGCTGCGCAATGTGCTCGAGCCGCATATGGTCGCCCTGCTCGAGGCCACGATGTGGCGGCAAATCCGCGATCCGGATTTCATGCTCGGCGCGCTGAAGACCTACCGGATGATGACCGGCCTGTCGCAGATGGACACCGATTTCGCCCAGAACTGGTGGGTGAACAGCCTGCCGCAATTCGCGGCGGCTCCGCCATTCCCCACTGCCGACGCCGAAGAGCATCAGCTCGCCGCTATCCGCCGCATGGCCGTGGACGACAGCTACATCGCCCCGGATAAGCAACTGGTCGCGGAGGCACTGAAGACCGTATGCACGATCTCACTGCCGGAGCGCGCCTACAAGCAACTGCTGGCGGACCCGGAAGTGGCAGCCCTCAAGGAATGGGTGCCGGCCAATTTTGCTGGGCCGAACGGCGCCAAAGTGTTCGCGCGCCGCTCCGACAAGACGTTGCGCGTCGGTGTTCCTGGCCCCTATACCTATGCGGGTTTTCACGACGCCATCCTCGACCGGGTCGAGGATGTTGCGGGACAGGCGGCCCTCGATCGCGCGGTGTTTGCCGGCGGCTGCTCGGAGAATTCGGAGACCTCGGTTTCGGCGCTCTCCGAGGACATCTTGAAGCTCTACTATGACGACTATATCGCCCAATGGGACTCTTTCCTGCGCGACATGCGGCTTGCGCCGCTTACCGATCTCAACATCGCCAGTGAGAACCTCAAGGATCTTTCAAGCGCCGACTCAGCGCTGAAGCGGCTGTTGACGGCAGTGGTGCAGGAGACCGACCTCACCCGCTCCGACGACACGTCGGCCGAAAAAAATGGCGCTGCCGTCACGACCGGCTCGAAGCTGCTCAGCAAACTCGGCAAACTCGGCAAGGTCGTGACCACAGGGGCGAAGCTGCTGCCGCGCGCCGGTTCCGCCAGTCAGGTGGACATGACCGGCAGCCTCGTTGCCGAGCATTTCAAGCCGCTCAAAGGCACCATCGCCCAGGTCGACGGCCAGCCCCCAGCGCTGGACGCCGCCATTGTGGCGCTGACGGCGCTGTCGAATGTGCTGCAGACGGTGACCGCCAATCCCAACCCGCAGGATGCGATCAAGAAACAGGGCGGCCTTGCCGAACTGACGGGCGCGGTCGCCAGGCAGGCGCAGATCCTGCCTTCGCCGATCAATGACTGGCTGGGCGGCATTGCCGGCGACACCAGCGGCCTCTCGCAGAAGGCCGTAACCAACGAGCTCAACGCCATCTGGCGGGCCGACATACTCCCCTTCTGCCAGGCGGCGCTGAACAACCGTTATCCATTCAGCCCGGACAGTGCGGTCGACGTCAATGTGCGCGACTTTCAACGTCTGTTCGGACCGACCGGCATGATCGATGCCTTCACCAACGACCATCTGATCAACTATGTCGACACCGCCAGCGAGCCATGGAAGTGGCGGGCCGATTTCGGCCTCGATCCCGCGGCGCTCGCCGCGTTCGAGCAGGCGAGGCATATCCGCGACGACCTGTTTCCCGGCGGCACCGGCCCGGTGATGAACTTTACGCTGGAGCCCAAGGACCTCTCACCCAATGTGGCGCGGGTCACGCTCAACCTTGATGGCCAGAACCTCGTCTACTACAACAACGCGACCAGGCCGCAGCCGATGACGTGGCCCGGTAAGGATGGCACCGGGGTGATCTCGCTCGCCTTCCAGCCGGTCGACGGCTCGCCAGAGGTGATGCTCAACGAGACCGGCAGCTGGGCGTGGCTCAGAATGCTGCGCGGCGGCCGCTTCGCCGCGACCAAGCTCACCGACGTCTACAGCCTGCGGCTCGGCACGAAGGGAATGTGGGCCGATTTCGAACTCAAGGCCGCCAGCGTCGAGAACCCATACACGCTCGAAATGTTCAAGAAGTTCACATGTCCGCCGCAGATCTGATAGTGCCCGGCTTCTACGGCAAGATGCCCGCCACCGGCGATTTCGTGACCCGGCGGCTGCCTGGAGACTTCGTGCGCACATGGGACCGCTGGCTGGCCCAGCACATCGTGCCGTTGTTCGAGCTCGAAGCCTGGCCCCAGAGCATGGCGTTGCGCTTCCTGGCTGGCCCCACCACCTTCGGCGCCTCGGCCGGCATCGTGCTGCGGAGCGCTGACAGGGTCGGAAGGCGGTTTCCGTTGAGCATCGTGGCGCAGCTCGCCGGAACTCCCCTTCAGCTGGCCTACGCCGATACATGGTTCGACAGCATCGAGGACGCTGCCTTCGCCGCACAACGCGGCGAGATGACGCCCGACGAACTGGACGCCGCGCTTGTCGCCCTGCCGGTGCCATGCGTCGAGCAGAATGGCGACGTCGTTGACGACCTGGTCGTTTGGACAGCGCGTTCGGATATTTTCGATGTCGATCCGCAGGCGCCTCAACCGACCCTGGAGCAGATCTTCGCCGCGAACTGGGAGACCAGTTGATGCAGATCTGGAACCAGATGGGCTATCCGCATCAGTTCACCATGGGCATGGACAAGGCCGGCCATGAGTGGATTGTCATTGTGGTGAAAGGCACGTTCGATTTTCCGGCGAAGCCTGGCGGCCTGGTGCAGAAATCGGCGCAGCAGGTCCCGCTCGTCATGGCCGATACGCAGACCGGCGCGCCCGGCTATTCGGCGACGCTCTGGGAGACTGATTTCGCCTTCCGCAAACCGCGCTGCGACGTGATCGCCAACGGTTGCGCCTATGCGCCGGGAGGACGTCCGGCGAAGCGCGTGCCGGTCGGCATCAAGGTAGGCAACTGGTCGAAGCTGTTCGAGGTTGTCGGCCATCGCGAGTGGCGTTCGATTGGGCCGGTCTTCACCGCAACCGCGCCGCAGCCCTTCCTGAAACTGCCGATCTCCTACGACGTCGCGTGGGGTGGCGTCGACCGGCTGGACCCGGAAGACAAGCTTCCCGCCAGCTACAAGTACAATCCCGTCGGCACGGGCTGGTCGCGCTCGAAGAACCAGCGTTTCGTTCCGGGCCTGCGGTTGCCGAACACCCAGGCCGTCGGCGAAGAGATCCGCTCGCCGTTCGGCGAGTACAAGCCGATGAGCTTCGGGCCAATGGGCCGGGGCTGGCCGGGCCGCATCGAATATGGCGGCACCTACGATCAGAACTGGATCGACAACGTTTTTCCCTTCCTGCCCCAGGATTTCGACGAACGCTATTTCCAGATGGCGCCGCCCGACCAGCAGATCGACCATCCAAGAGGCGGGGAGGAGGTGGTGCTCGTGAATTTGACTCCAGAGGGACGTGTTGGCTTCCGGCTGCCCTCGACGGCACTGCCGATCACCTTGTTCAAGGGCAACGAGAAGTCGTTGGAGGCGAGCATTCACCCGGACACTATCCTGCTCGATCCCGAGAACCGTCGATTCTCGCTCGTGTGGCGTGTTTCGCAGCGCATCCAGAAGACTATCCTCGATTTCTCGGAATGTTGGGTCGGTCCGCCGACGGAGTCGATGCTGCGTGCCCGTGCAACCGGCAGGGACTATGTCCGAAGCGAGGGAGCCGCGTCCGAGGAGGTGGAAGACGCATGAGTACGAGGCTCGACATAGCCTCTGTCGGCATGGTGACGGCCGTCGGTCTCGATGCACCCTCGGCCTGCGCTGCAATGCGTGCGCGCCTCGACGGCTTCCAAGAGACGAGATTCGTCGGCTCGGGAACCGATCTGCTGATCGGCGCGCCCGTGCCGCTGCCACGGGACTGGATCGGCGAAAAACGTATGGCGCACCTGGCCGCAGCCGCGATCTGCGAGGCGTTCGAGACTATCCCTCAGGCGCGTGGCCAGACCGCGCTCATCCTTTGCCTCGCCGAGGAAGATCGCCCGGGCCGTCCGGCCGGCGATAGCGTGCGCCTGCTCCGCAATGTTTCGGAGATTACCGAAATCGAACCCAACATGCGCTCACGTATTGTCGCGCATGGCCGGACTTCCGGACACATAGCACTTGATCAGGCGCGCAGGATGATCGCTTCGGGTGAGGTTCCCTATGTGATGATCGCGGGCGTAGACAGCTATCTGACGGCGCCTGCCATCGCTTATTATCTCGGCGAAAATCGCCTGCTTGCCGCTGACAATCCGAATGGCTTCATTCCAGGCGAGGCCGCCGCCGCCGTTCTATGCACGGGCTCGCGTGGCGACGGCCTCCGCCTCTTCGGACTGGGTTTGGCGCGTGAATCCGCAACAATCTACAATGCCGAGGATCTGCCGCTGCGTGCCGACGGCATGACGTCCGCTTACAGCGCTGCATTCAAGGAAACCGGCATCGAGATGAACCGGCTTGGCTACCGCATCGCCGATCTCATCGGCGAACAATATTGGTTCAAACAGAGCGCCCTGGCGAGCCTGAGGTTGCTACGCGGCCGTCACGATTTCCAGGACATCTGGTCGCCCGGCGAATCCCTCGGCAATGTCGGCGCGGCCGTGGTCCCGCTGATGATCGGCATGGCCTGGATGGCGGCCCGCAAGGGATACGCCGCCGGCAATCCAGTGCTGATCGAAGCGTCGAACGATGCCGGTGCCTGCGGGGCGGCAATCCTCGCCGCGAGGGCAGCCTGATGACTGTCTACGCGAACGGTCTCGAGGTTGCCTGCAAGGCACAGGCCAACAAGGTGATCGCCGCCTTTCCGGACGTCTGCTTCACGCCGCCCGAAACCCCCGCGACGCCGCCGGGCGTCCCCATTCCCTATCCCTCGTTCGGACTTGATTCCGATACCGACAACGGCACCGGCACCGTCAAGATCGGTGGCGAGACCATTACCCAGAAGAATAAGTCGTACTACACCAAGACCAGCGGCACAGAGGCCGGATGCGCCGCCAAGAAAGGCGTGATCACTTCGGTCAATACCGGCAAGGAATATGCTGTCGCCTGGTCGAGCGACGTGAAAGCCGATGGCGAACCCGTCAGCCGCATGACTGACCTGTCGACCAACAATCATGCTTCTCCGACCGGCAACGCGCCGCCTTGGCCAAAGATCGGAAAATTGAAGGTCGGCAAGCAGTCCTGCGCGTCAATTCTGGCAAAGCTCGGCATGAAGGTGCACCGCTACGGCGACGCCAGCAAGGAATGCTCGTCCAATCAGCAATCGGACCACATCCTGCAGAATGCCTGTTTCCAGAATTCGCGCGGCGGCCAGGCCATCAGCACGACGCCGAGCTATACGATGAACGATGCGCCCTGCGTCTGCCTCCAAGACGCCACCGATCCCAACACCGAGCATGGCCGCAAAACAGCCGCCCAAGGCGAATGGGCAAAGGCACAGCGCGCGAAAGGCACGAACCCAAGCTACGAGGAAGTTCGGGAAGCCAATATGGAGGCCATGAAAAAGGCCAAGAACATCCCGGATGGACCACGAGGCAAGGAGCACCCCGCCATCGAATGCCTGAGGATGATTTGCGACATTCACTTCAAGGAGATGATGAGCGGACCGGAGAAAAAGAAAGACAGCACCGAGGCGCGTGCACCAGCAACCGGCAAGTTCAAACCAACCCCATCGAGCACGGTTCGCAGACGCTAGGAGAGATAACATGGCTGATTATAGCGTAACGGTAAATGGCACGGTTGCAGCGGATGACGGGACCATTTTCTCCGCCGTCGCGTATTACGACGGAGAGAGTTTTTACTCATTCGTCATTTCGGAATCCGACGTGGCCAGCGACGACAATCAGACTGAACGAATTTACGAAAAACCATGTTGGTTCACCGACATATGGCGCTCCGGTTCCGGTCGTCTCTATGTGTGCGACGACAACGGCATGGTGCATTCGGGCTCGGGGAGCGAATGGACGTCAAGCCAAGTTTCGCCTCGCCACTTGAATACCGTCTGGGGCTTCGACGACAACACCGTCTACGCCGGAGGATCGGAGGAGGTTGTCTATCGCTGGGATGGCGCACGCTGGGCCGCCGTTAGCCCCGCGCTCGGCAACACCATTCTTTGCATTGCAGGGTCGTCGCCGAGTGACCTTTATGTATCCGGCGAAGGAGCGCTTTTCTGGCACTATGACGGCAGGCAGTGGACTCAAATCCAGTTGCCGACCAACGCGATCCTGGTTGGACTGCTGGGATTGTCGTCGACGGATGTCCTGGTCTCAGGCAGCGCAGGGACCCTGTTTCGCGGGGCGGGCCTTGCCTGGACCGACGTCTCGCAACGCGGTCGGGATTTCTACAAAATGGCATTCTACCGGAAGACAATCCACATTGCCGGCGGCGGACAGGGGGTGTTCACGTTCGACGGGGCAACGGTTTCCAACCTGAAAGACGGTTTTCCCGTCTACCGTCTTTCGTCGAACGGCTCGTATCTAACGGTGGCCGGCGGGAACTCAGCCATAAGATATGACGGCTCGGAATGGGTCGGGCCTGACTACACCTGACGGCCTGAGACGGCCGGCGTGTCTGGGTTGGGCTTCGCAGCCAGATAAGCCCGCACCCTTCTGAGGTCGAGATCGGCAATGCGCAACGCCTCTTTGATCGACAGCATGCGCACGACGAATAACTCCCCGGCTTCGGGATATTCGGCGTAGCGCTCGCTCGCGATCTCGATGCCGACCTCGCCAGCCACTCGCAATCCGTCAAGATGCGCTTCCAAACGCTCGACGAGTCGGGCAAGCCGCTCCTCATCCATGTCCGGATTCTTGCCGGGGTTGAGCAGGTTGTAGTCGTAAACAGTCCAGAGGAACGCAGCCATCTCAGCGTGTTGGCGGACAATCTCGTGAAGAACGGGCGCTGGCATCAGTTCAGATTGACCGAGCCACCGCGGAGGCGGTTGGTGGCACTTGCGTGGCTGGTCACATAGGTGCCGCGGATGGTGATGTGCCCATCCTTTTCCATGATGATCGTAGCTTTGCCGCACCGCAGCTCAAGACGTTCATTCGCAGTGATCCTCATTTTCTCACCGTCTCTGATGACGTGGGGAACATTTGACCGGTGCGCGGGATCGATGATGCGCCCGACAATCAACGGTCGACCGGGATCTCCATCCTGGAACAACAGCGCCACCTCCGCGCCGATCATGTCCGACGTGAGCTCAGTGAGGCTGCGCGCGGCCGCTGCTGTTTCTCGAGGGTTTCCCGGGAAGACGACAAGGGGCGCGTCCTCGCCGAAGCCCAGGAATATGCCAATCACCACGCCTTCAATTCGCTCTACGATCTTTGTCATCGAGGCCCCTCAGTTCTGCTTTATCTCCGAGCCTTTCATGGTGATGTCGCTCGATGCCTTCACATTGATCTTACCCGACCCATTCACGGTAATATCCTTGCCGGAAATGTTGATCGTGCCGTCCTTCTTCATAGCGATCGCAGCCGAGCCGCATGTAATTGTGATGGCATCGCCAGCTTCAATGATCAGGGTCTTGCCGACCTTTATGGCTCCGTCCTCACCGACCTCTACCAGACTGCCTTTGGCTATTTTCAACGCCCGCGAACCGCCGACATCGGTCGCATCGTCCTCGGCAATCTTGGCGTCCCGTCCCTTGCCGATCTGGGAGGCATGCGCTCCACCTATGTTGAAGCTCTGGTTTGCGCCAACATCGACCGATTGGTTTGCCCCCACCGTCCAGCTGTCCGATGTGCCAATGCTGTGGCTCTGTCCCGCACCGACGGTCACGCTCCGCGAGGCCCCGATCGTGTTCGTCTGCACCGCTCCGACACTTCGCGTCTCGGAAGTCCCCACCGTGTCGACGCGCGCGGCACCCACCGTGATGGTCTGGACGATCGCCACGGTCTGGGAATGGTTGGCGTCGATATTTTCCGTCGAGTTCGCACCGATATGGATCGTCTCGTTCGAGCCGACCGTCAGCGAGCGGTTCGCGCCCACCGTCTCGGTGTCATTGCTGCCGATATGGGTGGTCTGGTCGACGCCGACCTTGACGGTCTTGTTGTTACCGACGTCCTCGTCGAGGTTGTGGCCGACAGAGTGCCTGGCGTCGTGGTCAATACGATCGGACTGGTCGTGCTGCACCGTCTTGTTACGGTCGTGCTTGATCAGCAGATGGTGGTCCTTCTGAGCCTGGAAATTGACGAGTTCGGAACCAGCCTTGTCCTCGAACATCAGCTCGTTGTAGCCGCCGCCGCCTTTCGAGGAATTGGATTTCCAGCCAGATTGCGTCGCGTTGCCCGGCAGCGCGTAAGGCGGCATCTCGGCGGCGTTGTAGACGCGGCCGGTGATGATCGGCAGGTCCGGATCGCCCTCGATGAAATCGACGATGACCTCTTGGCCGATGCGCGGTATCTGGATGAAGCCCCAGCCGCTGCCGGCCCAGGTCTGCGACACGCGCACGAAACAGGACGAGTTCTGGTCCTTCTTGCCGAGGCGGTCCCAATGGAACTGCACCTTCACTCGGGCATATTTGTCGGTGAATATCTCCTCGCCCGAAGGACCTACTACCGTCGCGGTCTGCGGGCCACGCATGATCGGTCGCGGTGTAATGCGCGCTGGCCGGTAGGGCAATTTGGTGGGCGCAACGCCGAGCACCACCTTGAAATTCTCACTATGGGCCTCATTCTGCGTCCGGTAACCCGGATCGAACAGCCGGTATTCGGCGCTGACCACCAGATATTCCTGGTTCTGGTCGTCGCGCGGAAAACTTTCCAGCGTGAATTTGCAGCCGGAAAAAAGGCCGCGCACAGTGCCAACCGCTGTGCTGTGCTGGTGAACGGCCTGCAGTTCCTCACGCCGGATGCCGGCGATCGTGTCGCCGCGCCCGACATCCAGATGCGCTCCGGGCTGCCGATAGTTCTCGCCCGAAGCCTCCTTGTGGCTGAAGGGTTGGGAGGATTTCGCCATCAGGTCGGCGCCGGGCTTCTCGAAATCATAATCCGTATGAGCGTAGGCGCCCGGACGCACCGCGCTGCCTGGAATCCATTCGGTGATGTATTCGACGTCGCGTCGCGAGCCATGGCCCTCGAAATTGTAAAGCACCTTCTCGTAGCCTGGCGCCGGCTTCAGCTTGTTCATCGCGTCGCACAGCACGAGCGTGTGCTTGCCCTCATCATGCTCGAAGAAATAGAAAATGCCTTCGTGCTCGAACAATCGCTGCACGAAATCGAGGTCGCTCTCGTCATATTGGACACAGTATTCGCGCGACGGATAGGAACCCTGCAGTCGCTTCTCGAATTTTGCGATGCCGTATTTCGCAAAGATCTTTTCGACGATCTCGACAGCGGTCATGTTCTGGAAAATGCGGCAGTCGGTGGTGTTGCCGAGGAACCAGAGCCATGGTCTGACGCTGGCCTCGTAATAGGCCAACCGATCCTCTATGCGCGTTAGCTTGAAATCCGACACCAGGCCGCTGAACCAGCGCTTTGGATCGGATTCACCTTCGACGGAAACGACGCCGCCAAGGATCTTCAGCGGATCGACGTCACGGCTCTTGCTGACGAACCCGACGGTATAGGCGAAACATCGGCTGATCTCGTCACGACCGACGAGATGGGTAAAGGTCAGCACATCGGCGCCGACGGGCGTCTGTACAGCCGTGGCACGTTCGTTCGGCATGGGTCGTGCCCCTCCTCGACGCGGCCAGTGTGATGGATTGAAGCCCCGCCCTCACGTTCGGAAGGTTTTCGAATTCACCGCATCGGATCGCTGCAAGCGTAGCATATGTTTGATGAAGGCCAAATAAGAGCAAGGGCTAAACCATGGCGTGCGTTCATATGAAACGCACCTGTCCCACTGCGCTGGCAAGCTGCTAGAATGTCTAGGATTCAGGATTGCCAGCGGCTTCGAATGTTCATTTCGCTCCAGATCAGCAATGTTGACAGGCTGCCGCCAGGCATCGCGAAGAGCTACGGCGCCCGCGACCGCAGCTTCGAAATCGGGCGTGAAAATTGCGACTGGACGCTGTCCGACCCCGACAAGTTCATCTCGGGCCGGCATTGCGAAGTCCGCTACAAGGCGGGCTCGTTCTGGCTTTTTGACGTCTCGCGCAACGGCACTTTCGTCAACGGCTCCAGCCAGCGCATGAATGCGCCGCACCGGCTAACCCAAGGCGACCGGCTGCTGATCGGCCGTTATGTCATCGTCGTTGCCATTGACGAAGAGAGCGTTGCCACGGGTCATTCGCAAGCCAGGACCGGTTCGACGCAGCACGAGTTGCCATCGTCGACGGGAAGACAGCTTGAACCCGGCGGTGTGCAATTCCCCAATCCGGCGCAGCAGCGCCCCGTCGAGGCAGCGCCGCTGTCGACGTCTCCGGCACTGCAGCCCAGCCCGGCTGTCGGTGCCATGCAGCCAGTGGAAGCGGACGGGATACTTCGCGAAATCGCCAAGGCAGCCGGCTTATCGCCGGAGCTATTGCAGTCGCGTAACCCGCATGACGTCGCCGCCGAGATCGGCTCAGTGTTGAGAACGACCGTCGAGCAACTGTCCTTGCTGCTCAAGGCGCGCGCGGCGGCCAAGGTGCTCGCCAAAAGCGCGAACCGCACGATGATCGGCGCCGAGGACAACAACCCGCTGAAATTCGTTCCGGGCACCGACGACATATTGGAGATCATGTTTGCCAAGCGCCGGGCTGGCTATCTCGATGCCAGGCATAGCATCGAGGACGCGTTCCGCGACCTGAAGACCCACGAAATCGCGACCTACGCCGCCATGCAGGCCGCGCTCTCGAGATTGCTCGACGACCTGTCGCCGGAGGCGACCGCCAAAAGAATCCCGCCGGCGTCCTTTTCATCCAGGAAAAGCCAAGCCTGGGATGCGCTCGTCGCAACGTGGCGGACGATGGAGGACAAGCACGAAAACGGCATGCTGGATGTCTTCCTTGCCTATTTCGCCGACGCCTACGCCAAGGCTGGCAAGCAGAAATAGCCATGCTCGGCAAAAGTCGCGAACACGGCTCTTACAGGCTGTGCGACCGGCCTCGTGGGAAATCCGCTTCTTTGGTCATCCTGCTTTCCGATTTCAATCGGCTTGCTGTGCGACTAGGATAGCACGTGGGAGCTTGCCTGGCTGGCAAAGCAGCGTGGCTTGGAGCGTGTGCAGGAATGTCATGTTTCGGCAAGATCGGTCTTTCCGTGCGGCTCGTTGTTGATACTCAGTCCGGTGCGCAGCTTTCATCGGGCCTGAAAGAAGCTCGTTGGACCTCGACGATGGTGCGCCGATGAGCTCGAAGGACGACCCCTCCGAGCCGCCGGACAAAACCGTCATCCGCGCGCCGCGGCCAAGGCAAAAGCCGCTCGTGGCTCCCGGTAGTTCCGGTCCGCGAAGCGTGCGACCTCGTCCATCGCCCGCCAGGGAATCGACCGTATTCGACCCCGGCGTCGGCCGGCAGGTGCCGCCCGGCTGGTCGTCCGGAACCGTGGTCGTCCAGGAGGCCAAGCACGGAATGATGCCCGCAGCGACACCGGCATTGCAGCAGGATGTCTTGCTCGACGTCACTGCTGGCGTGGAGTATGCCGCCGCAAATCCTCTCCTTGCCGCTGCGGGCCCTTTGCTTCTGCTGTTCGGTCAATTGCGGCTGATCCCGGTCGAACGGCAAGCGGCGGCCTTGGCGGAGCATATAGCAGACGCCATCGAGACCTTCGACCGTACCGTCGCCAAAGCCGGCATCGTGGAAGAAGATGCGCGGATCGCGAAATTCGCACTTTGCGAAACCGCCGACGATCTCGTCGGCAACCTGCCCTGGCCGAACAAGGAAACCTGGCTTCAGCACAGTCTGGTGGTGCAGTTCTTCCACATGCAACCGACAGGCGCCAGCTTCTACGAAGCGCTGAACAATATCCTCGCCAAGCATGAAGCGCATTACGACCTGCTCGAATTGATGCATGCCTGCCTGTCGCTGGGATTCCAAGGCCAGTACCGGGGATTGCCTGGCGGGCCGAACATGCTCGAACGCGTCCGGCGCGACGTCTACGACACCCTACGCTATTTCAGGCCGCGCCCCCCCGAGGACATTTCTCCGCGGTGGCAAGGCATGGCTGCGGCGATGGCCAAGCCAAGGAGGAGGCTGCCGCTCTGGGCGATTGCGGCTGCCGCGACGGCTCTGGTGACTGCCGCCTTCTTCGGTCTACGGATATTGATCACCGATGAAGGCGATGCAACCGCCGGCGAGTTGCTGGCGCTCAATCCTTCTACCCCGGTTACCATTGAACGCGCCAGTGTGGCGGCACCCGCTGAACCGGTGCAAGCCAACCCGCCGCCGCCAGTTCCTCCAAGCACCACGCAGATCGACCGCATCCGCGCTACACTCGCCAAGGAGATCGCCGCTGGCGGACTGAGCGTCGGCACGAAGGGCGACTTTATCGTTGTCGAGATCAGCAACCAGCTTTTGTTCGCATCCGGCCAGGCTGAGTTGAAGGCACAGTTCCAGCCCATCGCGGCGGATATCGCCACGGCGCTCGACGCCGAACCCGGACCGATCAGGATCGTCGGCCACACCGACAATGTAAAGCCGAAGAAGTCGAGCACGTTCAAATCGAATTTCGATCTCTCCGTCGCGCGCGCGAAAGCGGTGCAGGCCATGATGGCCAAGCAATTGAAGGATCCATCGCGTCTGAGCGTCGACGGCAAGGGCGAAGACGAGCCCATTGCCGACAATGCGACGGCGGATGGCCGCGCCAGGAACCGCCGCGTCGACGTGATGATCCCAAAGGACGAGACGTTGTGAGCGGGCGCGGCGAGGAGCGGCTGATCCGCTGGGCGCTGCGGATATTCAGCATGCTTGCCTTGGCCGGCTACTCGGCCGCCGTCTGGTATGCCGGACCGCTGATCCGCTTCGCCGATACCCACCCGCTTGGATCCATCTGGCTCAGGGCAGTGATCATCGGCGTCACCATTGCGGTGCTGGCGCTGTTCTATGGCATTCGCTTCTGGCAAAGGCGCAAGGCGCAAAAGGCGCTCGAAACGGCCATTGTGCGCGGAGACGAGCGGAACGACGATTCACAGGCGCTCGAAGCGCGCATGAGCGAAGCCATCGCGACGCTGAAGCGGACGAGCGGCAAGCGCAACTTCCTCTATGATATTCCCTGGTACATCATCATCGGCCCGCCAGGCGCCGGCAAGACAACGGCCCTGGTCAATTCCGGGCTGAAATTTCCGCTTGCGGGCTCCGGCAATGCCCAGCCGGTGGCCGGCGTCGGCGGCACGCGGTCATGCGATTGGTGGTTTACCGATGAGGCGGTGCTGATCGACACGGCCGGCCGCTACACGACGCAGGAATCGGACCGCGAGCGCGACAAGGCAAGCTGGCTTGCTTTCCTCGGATTGCTCAAGAAGAACCGCACCAGGCAACCGATCAACGGCGTGATCCTCGCCATCAGCCTCGCTGATCTCATTGGCCTCGACGACCAGCAAATCGAGGCGCATGTCGCCGAGATAAGAAACCGCCTGCGCGAATTGCACGAGGTGCTGAATATCCAGTTTCCCGTCTATCTGCTTTTCACCAAAGCCGATCTCGTCTCCGGCTTCATGGATTATTTCGGTGAATTCGACGAGGCGCGCAGGCGCAAGGTGTGGGGCGCGACGTTCCAGACCGCCGATCGCACAAGGAACATGGCCGGCGAGGCACCGGCCGGATTCGACGGGCTGGCGAAGCGCTTGGCAGAAGAAGTTGTCGATCGCCTGCAGGAAGAGGCCGACCCTGTGGCGCGCATAGCCATCTTCGGCTTCCCGGCGCAGTTTGGCGCACTCAGGAACCGGATAACGCATTTCATCGGCAGTTTGTTCGATGCCTCTCGATTGCGGGTGAATGTCAGCCTGCGGGGTCTCTATTTCTCCTCCGGTACTCAGGAAGGAACACCGTTCGACCAGGTGTTGGGCACAATCGGCCGCAGCTTCGGCAGCGCCGCGCAGGCGCATCTTTCCGGCACCGGCAAGAGCTTCTTCCTGTACGATCTCCTGACCAAGGTGATCTTCGCGGAATCGGGCTGGGTATCCTTCGACCGGGCGGCCGAGCGGCGCGCCAGGCTCGCGAGACTTTGCGGGCTCGCCACGATAGCGGTGGCGGCCTTGGCGGCGCTCGGCGTGCTCGGCCTCAGCTTCTTCGCCAACAAGTCGCTGATCGCCTCCACCAGGCAAGCCATGGCGCACTATCGCGACAGCGCGGATTCGCTGCTCAAGAGCACGACGGTGACCGATGTCGACCTGGAAAACGTCATCGGCCCGCTCGACCAGCTGCGCAACCTGCCGGCCGGGTTCGAGAACGGCGATCAGGGAAAGCCGATCGAGGAGACGTTCGGGCTTAGCCAGCGCGAGAGGCTGCTGTCGGCCTCCAGGGCTGCCTATCGGCAAGCGCTCGAGCGGACATTCCGCTCCCGGCTCCTGGTGCAGGCGGAGCGGACCATCCAAGCCAGGATGGCCGATCCCATCGCGCTCTACGAGCCGCTGAAGATCTACCTGATGCTGGGCGGCAAGGCTCCCAAGGTCGATGAAGAGCTGATCGTTTCCTGGATGAGGCAGGATTGGGAAGAGAACCGCTATCCCGGCGAGAACAACCGCCAGGGCCGCGCACAGCTCGAAAAGCATCTGCGCGCAATGCTTGCACTCGACGACGCCTATGATCCCGTCTTCGAACTCAACCAGCCGCTGATCGAAGCCGCGCAACGCTCGCTTGGGCGCATGAGCCTTGCCGACCGCGCTTCGGCGCTGATCAAGTCGGCGATCTACGCCGCAAGGCTGGAGAACTTTTCCGTCGAAGCGAAAGCCGGCCCTGAGGCGCAGCTCCTGTTCGAACGCGTGGATGGCAGCGACCTCGCTGATCTCAACATTCCCGGGCTTTACACGCGCGCCGGCTTCAACCGCTTCTTCCTGCCGCAACTCTCGCGCATCGCGCAGATGCTCGTCAACGACCAGTGGGTGCTTGGTGGCGGCGGCGAGCAGGGCGGCATCGATCAGGACCTGCCCAAGCTCGGTCCCGAACTGATCGACCGCTACGGCAAGGAATTCTCCTCCGCATGGAACGGCGTACTCGACCAGCTGAAGTTCAAGGCGTTGCTCAAGGACAGGCCTCAATATCTGGCGCTTTCCGCCCTCGCCGCGCCGGACTCGCCTCTCGATCAGCTCTTCACGGCGGTCGCCGATGAGACCGCATTGACGAAGGACAGCACCATGGCCGAAGGCGAGAGCAGCGCGGCGCGGGAGGACCCCGCCAGCATGGCCAAGGGTCTGGCACGCATCGGCCTGCAGATCGCCAGTGGCAAGTCACAGGGCCGTGCCGGCTCTGGCTCGGCTGTTGCGCAGAATGCCGGCGCGAGCGTCGAGGCACAGTTTCGATCGTTCCAGTCCCTGGTCAGCGGCGCCAGCGGACGGCGGCCGCTCGATGCGTTGACGCGGAATTTCCGCGACATCTTTCAAAGCCTGAAGCTGTCCGCCGATGTCCCTTCACAGACCGAACGCTTCAACGCCAACCTGCAGCTGCAGATCTCCACGCTGCGCGCCAATGTCTCGCGCCTTCCGAAGCCGCTTGCGCACATGATCAACGCGGCAGCGGACGAGTTTGAGGGCAATGTCGCCGAAGCCTCGGTGGCCAACCTCAACAAGAATCTCGACCAGACGGTCACACAAGTCTGCGAGCAGGTGGTCAACGGTCGCTATCCCTTCGCCAGCGACGGCACGGAAGAGATATCGATAGGGGATTTCGCCAAGCTTTTCGCGCCGGGCGGGCTGATGGACCGCTTCTTCGCGCAGAACCTTGCGCCGCTGATCGACATGACCGGCCAGGAATGGACCTGGAGACAGGATGCCCGCACCAGCCGCGACCTGGCGAAGTCGACCCTGAAATCATTTGAGTCGGCCGCCGAAATCCGCAGCGCCTTCTTCCCTTCCGGCGGCTCGGCGCCGTCGGTTTCGATCACCATCACGCCTTTTTCGCTGAATGGCGACGCAGACAACGCGGTTCTCGATATTGACGGCCAGACCGTCCAGAGCAGCCAGACGGGGAACGCGCCAGGCACAGTGACGTGGCCGAACAGCACGGCCTCTGCTTCCGCCAGTCTCACCCTGTTGCCGGAAATGCCAGGCCGCGACTCCGCTCTTAAATTCGAGGGACCGTGGGCCTTGAAGCGCCTGTTGGACAAGGCGACCATCACCGCCAATGGCGCCAACACCGAAGCCCGCTTCGTGATCGGCGGACGAGATGTCGCTTACACGATCCAGGCCGGACCGGGGACCAATCCCTTCCTGCTGCCAGCCCTGTCCAGCTTCAGCTGTCCGAAGGCGTTCTGACAGGCCTGTGTTCCAGCGCACCGCCAGCTTCAGCCTTCATTTTGGTACTCTAATCTATGCGGTTGTGGCAAAGTAGCGTGGGCGCGCTGCCCATGCTTGGTCGCAGAGGACGCTCGCGAAGCGCTTGGTGGCAAATTGAGCACTGCCGTCCTTCCCATCGAAAGCTTCGGCGTGAGCCATAAGGGCTGCGTGCGCGAGCACAACGAGGACAACTACCTGATAGAGCCGCAGACCGGTCTCTGGGTGGTGGCCGATGGCATGGGCGGGCACGAGGCCGGCGAGGTCGCGTCGGCCAGCATCGTCGATCATCTGGCGACGATCGGCATCGCGAGCTCGGCACCGGACCTTCGCGCGCGCTTCGAAGACCGGATGAGCCGCGCCAATTCCGAGATCCGCAACATCTCTCGATCCCGCGGCATCACCATCGGCTCCACCTTCGCGGCCTTGCTTGCCATGGACGGACGGTTCGCCGGCCTGTGGGCCGGCGACAGCCGCATCTATCTGGTCCGCAACGGCGTGATCCTTCAGGTCTCGAAGGATCACACCGAGGTCCAGGAACTGCTGGACCGCGGCATGATCAGCGCTGAGGAAGCACTTACCTGGCCGCGCCGCCATGTCATCACCCATGCCGTCGGCGTCAGCGATGAGCTCGAGATCGATTTCCAGCAGGGCGAGCTGATGCCGGGGGATGTTTTCGTTCTGAGCACCGACGGGCTGACGGCGCATGTCAGCGATGCCGAGATCGAAGCCGCAGTGAGATCCGCAACACCGCAGGCGGCGTGCCGGCACCTGCTGGAGACTGTGCTGGCGCGCGGCGGAACCGACAATGTGACCATCGTACTCGTGAAGATCGGCGGCGGGCGCAACGATGCGCCCCATTCGGATCAGCCCGGAGCGGAGAGCCTGGCGAGATGAGCGACGACGACAAGACCCGGATATCGACGGACGTCACCTATGCTGGCGTCGGCACGCAGCTCAGCGGCATTTACGAACTCGACGAGAGGATCGCATCCGGCGGCATGGGAGAAGTCTACCGCGGCCACAACATCCAAACCGGCGACCATGTGGCGATCAAGATCGTATTGCCTGAATTCGCCCGCGACCAGACGATCCTGTCGCTGTTCCGCAAGGAAGCCTCGATCCTCAACCATCTGTCGCATGACGCGGTGGTGCGCTATCACGTCTTCACCATCGATCCGAGGATTGGCCGGCCCTATCTCGCGATGGAGTTCGTGGACGGCCAATCATTATTCGACGTAATGCGTCGCGGGCCGATGCCGGGGGAAGAAGTGCGGCGGCTTTGCCATCGCCTGACGTCGGGGCTCGCCGCGGTGCACCAGGCGGGCGCGGTTCACCGCGATCTCTCGCCGGACAACATCATCCTGCCTGGCGGGCGGGTGGAACGTGCCAAGATCATCGATTTCGGCATCGCTCGGTCGGCGGCCGCAGGCGGTGAAACGCTGATCGGCGGAAAGTTCGCTGGCAAATACAATTACGTTTCGCCGGAACAGCTCGGCCTCTATGGCGGTGAGGTTAGCGAGCAGTCCGATATCTATAGCCTCGGACTGGTGCTCGCCGCCGCGTTGCGCGGAAAGCCGCTCGATATGAGCGGCACGCAATACGAGGTCATCGAGAAACGCCGGACCGTGCCGGATCTGTCCGACATCGATCCCGATTTCCACGAGCTCATCGGCGCGATGCTGCAGCCGGATCCGCGCGATCGGCCGGCCAGCATGGCCGAGATCGCCAGGGCAACGCGTAGCGAGGATGTCGACGCGACATTGCCGCCGGCATCGTATGGTTCGCGTGAACGCTCGGGCTTGCCGCGCGCCGGCTGGACGGCGCTGTCCGAGTCCAGGCCCCAGCCTTCGGCGTCTCCGGGCGAACAGCGCTTCGTCGAACATGTGCGGCCGGCGCATCTGTCGCAGCCAAGGCCCGCGCCAGCGCCCGCGCCGGCCAGCCCGCCAGTGCCGGCCGCGCCGCGAAAGTCCTCGCGGATGCCGGCTATCGCTGGCGGCCTCCTGACGCTGGCGCTCCTGTTGGGGGGCGGCTTTTACTTCAGTGGGATCCTTGCGCGCCCGCCGGCCGAACAGAGACCCAAACCGCTGACGCCGAAGCCGGTGCCCGAACCCGCTGTGGAGGCCCCCAAGCCGGTGGCCCAAACGCCGCAGCCGGAAACATCGAAACCTCAGCCGCAATCACCGATACAGCCTCAGCCAGAGCCGTCAAAACCTGACAACGCTGCCCCTGTCGAGGCAATGAAGCCACCTGCCCTACCGGATGCACAGGTGAAGTCCCCGAACCAGGCGGACGCGGCGGGCGAGCAGAAAACGGGGGCGGCCAAGCCCACCGAAATCGCCGTGCCGACCTCCACGCCCGAGGTGCCGCCCGCAACAGAACCAAAACAGCCGGCCAGCAAGCAGGAGCCTGTCGCGCCGCCCGTAGGGAGGCCGACGCCGGCGGCCCAGCCCGAATTCACGGCCAACAACAATCAGGCGCAAATGCCACCGGTCGAGATCAAGCCTGCCCAAACGCCGCCCGTGTCGGTGCCGAAGGCTGGGGAAAGTGCAAACCCGCCGGCGACAAAACCCAGCGCAACGGATCTCGTCGACATGCTTTCCAAATTGGCCAAGCCTAAGGCTTCCTCGCCGCCGACTTCGGAGAGCCAGTTGCCGGCGCAGCCGACCAGCCCGCCGGCTAGACCGGCGGCTTCGACCCCGACCGCCAGCCAGCCGACGCAACCAACCGCGCCACCAGAGCCGGCACCCACAGCGCAGCCATCCCGGCAGCCGCAGCCGCAGCCCCTGGTGACCACGCAGCCCGGAAATACCGAAGTCGCGATCAATATGCCCAAGCCGGTGCTTCCGCCGGCGAAAGCGGCCGACGGGACGGCGCAACGCGCTTCATGGGTGCGCGATTT
Organism: Mesorhizobium sp. B2-4-17; assembly: GCF_006441275.1. Taxonomy (NCBI): domain Bacteria; kingdom Pseudomonadati; phylum Pseudomonadota; class Alphaproteobacteria; order Hyphomicrobiales; family Phyllobacteriaceae; genus Mesorhizobium; species Mesorhizobium sp. B2-4-17. The sequence goes on from NZ_VFUX01000001.1 coordinate 179,265, forward strand.
CAGCGGCGGCGACTGTTTCTATGCGTCGCTGACATCGGCAACAGACAGCTCCGCCGCTATCGAAGGCTTTGCAACAGCCGTGCAGCCCTTCGAGCAGATGCTCAATGATTTTAAGACGAGGTTTCATCTCGAGCCGGACATCAGCGTCCGTCTCATCGAGCAGCCCCAGTGTGAAGTGACCAACTTTCTGCGCTTCCTCGACCGGAACCAGGTGGAAAGGCCTGAGCTCGTTCTCGACCGGACGTCGGTGGCGGATGGCGCGCCGATCACCGGCGCGCTGGTAACGCATGGCGGGCTCGTTTCCAACGTCATGCTGATCGACCACAGGGGCATCGCCTTCAACCTCGATGACCGCATGGTGGCGCAAACCGACAAGGCGACCTTCAGCATCCCGATCGGTCTAGGCGCCGCCGACAAGGCGGCCGGAAAGGCCCTGCCGCAGATCATGCTGGTGATCACCGGGCCGCGGGACATCCAGGCGGCAATGTTCTCGATACCGACACCGGCCTCCGAGCTTTTGCCAAAGATCCTCGGGGAGATCGAGGCCGACGGTTCGCAGTTTTCCGCCACCGCCAAGTATTTCCGGCTCGGCGGATAGATATAAAACGCCGATGGACCCTCGCTACCTGCATTCATTTTGCCAGGCTTTGACGCGCATAGACTGGTTTCGATTCTTGCTGGGCTTCTCCGCCCGCGTGGCATTTTCCGCGCTGTTCGGCGCGGCGCTGCTCTTTATCCTCTCGACCAACAGCGCGCACGCCGAATTCACCGTCTGCAACCAGACGCTCGATGTCGTCAATCTCGCCGTTGGACAGAAGGTCGACAATGCCGACCAGACCGACGGCTGGTGGACCATCGGCGCCAACCAGTGCGTGAACGTCATCCGCGAGGAGCTGACCAACCGGTACATCTACCTGTACGCGACCGATGTGTTCGGCCATGCGATCCTCGACGGATCGACTGAGATGTGTGTCGATCGGCGCCGCTTCTCTATCCGTGGCATCGAAGAGTGCTGGCAGCGAGGTCATATCGCGGCGCGTTTCGTCGAGGTCGATACCCTCGAGCAGGTGCGCTGGACCTATTTTCTGACCGGAAACAGCCCGTGACGCACAGCATCGACACGAGCTTCAAACAGAAGAAGCTGGCGCGCCAGAGCGAGCGCAGACGCAAATTTTGGCGCCGCTTTCTTGCCGGCATTGCTGCGCTCACCATCATCGCGATCGCGACCGGCTTCTATCTGACCAAGGATGACTGGTCGTTCGGCGACGAGGATGAAGACCTGCATCCGGTCGAAGGTATGGAAGACGTGCCGCCCGACGCCTCGGTCTATGTGCCGGCCATCATCGACCTTGCCGGCGACCCGATGTGGATCACGCTGGCGCCCGATGCCGACACCGCCTCGAAGGGCCATACGGTTGCGCGCCCGGCCGAACTCGACACTTCCGGGGCTTCGCCGCAAATCGAGATTCTGTCCGACGTGATGCTGAGCACCAGCGAGAAATTCATGACGACGATCCCCTCAACGCAGGAGGATTTTGCCTTTTTCCAGGCGCAGCGGCAGGCTGCTCCGAAGCCTTCCGCCGCAGCACCGGACGAGCAGCAACCGACTTCGCCCGCACCTGCCGTGGCGCCCAACGATGAACGAAGCGATCTGGCGAACGACCTGCAGGCGCCGCCGGAAGGGGGCGAGATCCCCGCCAGTTCCGCACCCAAAGCCGACGCAGACGATCCTGAGGCCGGCTGGGGCGAGACCATCGACCAAGGCGAGGCAGCGCTCCCCGCCTTCAAGAAAACCGCGATCGAGAACAACACCACCGTCGAGACCGTCATCAGCGAATATCAGCGCTTCGAGGCCACGGAGGATACTTTCGTGAAAATCCTCAACGACCGCAGCCTGGATGGCGTGGTGCTCGACGCCCATTTCTCCGCGGACGATGCCAGGCTTGCGGGCGAGGCGCTGAAAGCGCTGTTCAACCGCGACGGACTCGAACCCGGTTTTGTGGTCGCGTTGCGCGGTTTCCGGCCGAACCGCGAGACGACGACCATGTCGCTGATGCAGGTCTCCGTCTACGCAAGGAACGTCTATGTCGGTACGCTGACGCGCAATGCGGCCGGCGCCTTCGTTTCAGGCGTCGACCCCTGGGTCCGCGAAGACCTCTTCAACTATTCCGGTGCCTCGGATCAGGGCGGGCCCAAGCGGCAGTATCGCCTGCTCGACGCAATCTACTCGACCGCGGCGCGCAACAAGGTGCCGACCAGCGTGATCGGCGAAGCGATCATGTATCTGTCGAGAGGACAGGATCTGGACGCTTTCGCCAGCGAGGACCAGCGCTTGGTGCTGATCTACTCGCAGACACCGCGCGGCCAGGGCGATATCTCCGGACGGGTGCTTTACGTCGGCGTCCTGGGTAAGGACAAGAACCTCGACTGCTTCGTCTTCCAGCAAAGCGACGGTCAGTATGCCTGCGTGACCGGCGATGATCAGGTTCGTTCGCTGACCGTCATCAACGGCATGGTCACGCCGGTGAGCGGGGTGATGACGTCGACCTTCGGCCCCCGTAAGCATCCGATCCTCGGCACGGTTAGAATCCACAATGGCGTCGACTGGGCGGCTCCAATCGGCACGCCGATCCTGGCCGCCTTCGACGGCGAGATCAGTTTCCAGGGCGATGGCGGCAGCTATGGCAATCTGGTCAAGATCGCCCATTCAAACGGGCGCGAGACGCGCTACGCGCACATGCAGAAATTTGCCATAGCCAGCGGCGTCGGCACCAAGGTGAGGGCCGGCGACGTCATCGGCTATATTGGCACCACCGGGCTCTCGACCGGACCGCATCTGCATTTCGAGCTTTATCAGAACGGCGAAGCGATCGATCCCCTCGGGACGGTCACCACGGTTGCCAGCGCTGATTCCGCCAATCCCGGCGGGGCCGGCAGCTCTGGCGATTCTGCCGTCGAGACGCTAACCGACCGGATCGTGCATGTCGAAAGCGGCGGCAGCGCCCGTGCCAAGAACCCCAACTCGTCAGCAACCGGCGCCGGCCAGTTCATCACCAAGACCTGGATCCGGATGATGAACACCTATCGTCCCGATCTTGCCCGTTCGCTCTCGACCGCTGACCTGCTCGCGCTTCGCTATGACTTGACTTTGTCGCGCGAGATGGTGCGTAACCTCGCGCGCGAAGGCGAGGCCTATCTGCGCGCCCGCGGCCACCAGATAACGGCAGGACGCCTTTACCTCTGCCACTTCCTTGGCATGGAGGGAGCGCACCAGGTGCTGGCCGCGCCCGGCTCGTCGCAATTGAGCGCCGTTCTGGGCTCGGCCGTGATCGAGGCCAACCCGTTTCTCATCGGCAAGACCGCCAGCTATGTCGTTGACTGGGCCGAACGGAAGATGGGACAGAAAGCGCCGCGCGTTTTGACGGATGTAAGCCAGCCGGCGACGACCACGACCGAACTCAGGCAGACATCGCCGGAGTTCGAAAAATACAAGCAGGCAATAGCGACCCTGCTCAATTCAATCCAGGATACGCCTGGGCCAGGCTAGCGCATTTCACCGCTTCGAGGAAACGGTGAACCGCTCTATCTCTTTGTTTTGAGGCAACTCCCAAGGGAAGGCGCGATGCGCTTTTCCCGGGAAAGCCGTTTCACGATTTTCCTGGAGTTGGACTCCCGTTTGACTGTATCGCCTTTAACGGATCGGCCTGGCGCCAGTCGCCTATTCGGTCCTGATGCGCATTTCCACGCGGCGGTTGACAGGATCGTAAGGATTGGCGACGCGCGGATGCGATTTGCCAAGGCCGATTGCTTCGAGCCTGGTAGATTCCACGCCGTTCGCCGTCAGGAAGGCCGCCACCGACTGCGCCCTTCGCTCCGAAAGGTCCTGGTTATAGCGATCCGAGCCGGTTGCATCGGTGTGACCTTCAACGACAAAGCTGAACGTTTTCAGCCGATTGTCCTTCAGCGCCTTGGCGAACTCGTCGAGTTCGGTGCGCGCGATCTGGTCGAGTTGCGCGGAATCAAGGGCGAAATTGATCATCATGTCGAGACCGGTTTTTTGTGAAGCCGAGCCAGTCTTCTCAGCCTTGCTCTTGCACTCTTCCTCCGTGCCGACGCAGATGCCCCGCGAGGCGCCCAGATTGCCTGGCTGGCCGGCGAAGAACTTCACGATGTCTTCCGACTTCTGAAGCGGATCGGCGGAGACGTGCGTTGAAAGAAGCATGGCCGCCAATGCCAAGGCTGAACTGCCCCATCGCATGACCGTTACTCCTGTCCGAGAGGATTTCGCTGGCGCGTACCATATCAAATCGGCAAGCGATTGTCTGCGAACAAACGCGTGCTGCTCGCGGCTGCCGACCTGCCAACACTGACGCTTGACCGGCGCCCGGCCACAGGCTTCAGTGCTATTCCGCTGGCTTTCGGGGTGTGGCAGCCATGGCCAATGAACTCGGATACAGAACGGCACGGGATCTGTTTCTTGCTTGTCCCGCCATCGCCAGGGACATGAAATCGCTGGCTACCGGTCAGCCGCCGCTTGATTTTTGCCGTGCCTTGCTTGCCGGGCGGGTGCCGGAAGAAGCCGTCACGTTCTGCGCCTATCTCCTGCCCGAGCGAGCCGCCGTCTGGTGGGGACATGAATGCCTGAGCAATCTTGTTGAGCTCCTCGCGGAGCGGGATCTCGAATTGCTGGCGCTTGTCCACGACCGCGTCGGCGAACCCGACAATCCTCACCATCAAGCCGCCCTGAGCAATGCCTTGGACCTGCCGCCGGCGACGCCGGCCGCCTGGATCGCTTTGGCAGCGGTGTGGCGTGAGCCGACCCTCAACATGGTGTCGACCGGATTTCCTGCCGCCCATGCCGTCAATGCCGGAATTCTGGCCGGGCTCGCCCGCGCCTCGCAGGCAGACCGGTTTACCGTGCTTTCCGCCTTTGTCGAAATGGGCATCCAGATGGCGGAAATGGAGGCGTAACGGCTTTCGCCGATCCGCCGTCATCGCTGGCATCGGGCCAGCATCACCGGCAACCGCCTTGTGCCCATCTGGCCAGAGCGACCTTGAAGCGGGTACCGAGCGGATGCTGCAGGCGCAGGACCGAGACGTCGTTGGCGGCGAAATTCTTCGCCTGCTCGCACAATCTTGCTTCGTTCCACTCATGGCAGGTGTCGCAATGCTTGCCTTCCCAAACCGACTTGTCGAGGCCTTCCACCGGACTGAAAAGTGGTTCGCTCCTGATCAACTGGGCGATGCTCTTGCCGTCGATCGCCGGGTCGCCGAACTTGACGGGACGATCGAAAAGAATCGGGCCGTCAGTCGCGAGCTTAGGAATTTTCGCGCGTAGAAGATCGAGCGCAAGCTGGTCGTCGGCCTGGCCGGACGACGCGCCGGTGTTGCGGGTTCCGGAGCCGGCTTCAGCCGGCGGAACGCTGGCCTCGCCGACGATCAGCGGCGCGTTGAGATCGACCTTGTGCAGGACAACCTCGGTGGTCAAAGAAACATTGATCCAGGGCCGTTGCTTGCCGGCGGTCGCCTTGAAGACGTCGCTGGTCACCCTGTTCATCGCTTCGGTGATGGAGACATTTGATTCTCCAATGTGCTGGAGCAATGCCGTCGTGAAGGGCGAGTGGTCGCCGGAGCCATCATAGGCGAGCTGGTTGGGACTGGCCGCGAAGGCGACAAGCGTTCCCGCGCCGCCATTCTCGATCGGAATTTCCGCAAGCCCGCTGCTTGCACCTTTGATGCCCGCGGTCTTTGCCAGCACATCGGCCAGGGGATTGTCGCGGCATGCGTCCAGGAACACCAGCCTTATGCTGGTCTCACGAGACATCTGGCGCAGGATGAAATCGACAGACACGGTCTCAAAGTCGAGCGAGGTCTCGTCCTCGAGCGCGGCATCCACCGGAAGCAGATAGTTCTTACCTGAAACCTGCAAGCCGTGGCCGGCATAGAAGAAAAGCGCCACATCGGCGCCGCGCACCTGCTTGGCGAACTGGGCGACCGTGGCCTGGGTCTGCTGCTTGGTAAGGTCGAAGCCGGAGATCACCTCGAAACCAATGTTCCGCAAGCGCTCGGCCATCGCCTGGGCATCGCGCACAGGGTTGGCGAGCGGCGCGGCGTGCTGGTACTGCGAGTTGCCGAGCACGAGCGCGACCCGGCGCTCGGCGCTGGCGACCGTCAAAGTCAAAAGCAAGACAAGGGCGGCAAGACCAGCGCCGCGAAGCAAGCCGGCGCAAAACGCGATTGGACGGGAGCCCACCCCGACCTCAGTTCGCGAGCTTCGTGGCGGAGAATTCGATCCGCCGATTGAGCGCCTTGTTCTTTGGCGTGTCGTTGGCGGCAACCGGCCGATCCTCGCCATAGCCGGCGGCACTGATCTGGCTGCGCGGCACGCCGTCGGCGACCAATGCATTGGCAACCGCCTGGGCGCGCCGTTCCGAAAGCGTTTTGTTTGCCTCGGGCGATCCATCGGAGTCGGTGTGGCCGGACACTTCGACCTTGAGCGTCGGACACTTGCCGACGACACCTTCGACCTCCGCCAGCAGCGGACGGCTCTTGGCATCGAGCCTGACGCTTGCCGGGCGGAAGTAGATGGCGCCGGTGCGCGACAGTACGGCAAACCGGTTGAGGCACTCCTCATCGCTGAAATTGGTCTTCGCGGCATCGGTGGCCACCGGACCGACATCGGCGGCGCCGGCAGCGACGGTCTGCACCGCAGCCGGCTTGCTGCCGTCGGCAATGAAGACGAAGTCAAAGGACACCGAGGCGGTGGGCACTATGTTCGTCACATTGGCAGCCTGCTGCAGCTTGTCGACGTTCGGCAGCAGGCCGAAGTCCTCGACATGCACCGCGACGGGAGCCTCGGAAGCAACGGAGACCTGAGTGTCGCTGATCATGGTCACGACGACGCTCGCCTCCAGGTCCTTGTCGACACCGTGCAGGCTCAGCCGGAATGGCAAGGTCGCCTTGATCCGGCGTTTGACCGGCAAGTCGGCAAATGCGGCCGGGTCCACCTTGGCCGTCAGCTCGGCCGTCGGATACTTGAATGTCTCGAAGAACAGGAAGCGCATGCGCACATTGCGGAGATCGACACCCGTGTCGACGGAATTGAGATCGAAGCTGATCTTGGCGTCACCGGCGGAACTCAGCGTGCCGGTGATGTTCCTGATCTTGTTGGTCTCGACGATCGTGTTCTTCTTGACCGACTGGTAGGTGAGCACCGAGGCGGCAGGATCGAGCGTCCAGTTCGCCGCGGCGCTTGCCTTTGCCGTTCCGAAGACCAGCAATCCAACGATCGCTGCAGCGATCAGGCCAATGTGCTGTGCGGCAGTCCCCGCCCGCACCTTACGCCAAAATGCGACGACTTCGAACATGGAACGCCCCCGCAGGACAACCCTATCTCGATACCGGCACGAGCCGGAACAATAAAGCACTTGCATCCGCTTGGCGAGCGGTTCAAGGCGAAGTGAGAGCGGACCAACTATTTTGCAAGATCGACGGTCTTCATGACTCTCGTCACCAACTGTGACCGCTTCCTGCAGTGCCGCCGCCTCCTCCTCCTCCTAAAGGCGTAATGACAGGCGGAGTTTCATTCTGAACGGGTTTGATCAGTTTCTTAACGGTCACCTGTTTCCGTCTGATGACCTTTGGCGCGGTCGTCGTACGAACGACCTTGCTTCGATGTTTCGTTGTCGATGCCGGCTCAACCGTAGGGGTCACGGTGGTGCATCCAGTGGTCGCCAAAACACCGGATAGGATCGTTGCGATGATTGCCTGTTTCAATGCCCTGCCCACCACCTTATCTCCCTATTGATCAGAACAAGTCCCGACGCGGGTTGGCTTGCTCCCAGACAGCTCTCGCCGCCTTGATCAATTGGTCGTCGACCGAGCCGCCCGCCGGGATTTTCGATTTGAGTTCCGAGCGCAACTGCTTGAGGGCAGCCGTCTTCGGCTTTGCGCCAAACTGCGCCAATGTTGTCTGTGCACTCGGCAGCTCATCACGAAGATCTAGCCCGACCGCGAATGCGAGATACCGGACAGCTACAACCTGGTCGGCCTTGTTGCCCTTCTGCATCTCAAGAGCTGCACGATCATACGCACCGGAGTAGTCCCCTCGGGCAGTAGCCAATTCGAACAATCTTTGCGCTTCTGCAAGATCCTGCGCCACACCAACACCATCCCGGTACATGCGTGCAAGACTGGCAGGAGCATAGGGCTGACCAAGATCCATCGCCTTCTGGAAAAGCGCCTGCGCCTGTTTCGGATCCTTTTCTACGCCCCTGCCGGTGAGATAGTTGCGGCCCAAAAGGTTCATCGAATACATGTCCTGCCGCTCGACGCCCGCCTTGAGAAAGGCTACCGCGCGAGCATAGTCCGCAGGCACGCCATGGCGGCCATCCGTGAAAATCGAAGCGAGCTCGTTCATGGCATAGGTGTGCCCCATCGCCGCGCCCTTGAGCAGCAAGTCCAATCCCTTGCTCGTATCACGCTGCCCCCCGAAACCATTGAACAGAGCGCGGCCCCACGCGGTCATCCCGTAAGGATCTCCCTTGTCGGATGCAGCGGAATAGAAGACGTTTGCTTTCGTTGGATCGACAGCCGATCCTATTCCCGTCGCGTTGAGGTAGCCAAGCTCGAACACCGCGCGGACGTGCCCCTTGTCGGCAGCCTCCTGGATCGCCTTCTTGGCCTCATCGACCTTGCCGACCGCAAGCAGCGCCCGACCGAGCTGGTAGCGGAAGCGCGCGACGTCCGGATAGGCTTTCACCGCCGCTCGGCAGACGTCAACGGCGTTGCTGCTGATTTCGTTCGGCAGCAGGCCGGGGACGACGCCCTGCAGGTCGAGAGGCTCACCGGCCTCTCTGTCGCAGGGATCGACGGTTGGTGACAGCTTCATCGTCGCCGGTTTCGACGACGTGTTGTCAGCCCTGATTTCGAAGCCGACTATCAGTGGTTTGACGGCGCCAATCTGGGGTTCGTAGCGCAAGTGGTCGACTTCATCGGCCATCAGGCTCGAATCCGGAGACAAGGTCCGATCCGGCAGGGACAGTGTCCCGGTTGCCGGGTAGCTCGCAAGCTTCAGGCTGACCGCGGGATCCCTGGTCGGGAAATCCAGCTTCAACGGAACCGGGCCTACGCCGACGGGAACCTGTACGTCACGGTTTTCGATCGCTTCGGCGGCGCCGGTAATGTGAATGCCCCGTTCCACCACTTCCTGTTTCTGCTCGGACTCGAGCGAGGCCACGAGTTGCTTGCCCTCGGCACCCTCCCCATTCTTGACCCGGAACACCAGGATGCCTTGCGATTCGCCGCCCCAATTGTCGCGCGTTGCATAGGCCAGCATATCGACTTCTTCCTGGGCGCCAGCACCCTTGGGCACCTCCATCTCCAATCGCGGAAGATCTTTGCCGGAGATCGGCTCACCCGCCGCAACCGGCTTGCCATCCAAGATCAGACGCCCCAACGCCGGCGGTCTCTCGATGCTGACGGTGACCGCGCCGCCGTCGACATCGACCGGCTCCGGGAGGTCGAGCGCGACAGGCCCAACGCCGGACGGCACGACCTTTTCCAGCACCGGCGGCAGTGCGGGCCGGCTGGTGCGACGCATAAGGACGACCTCGTCGATCAGCGATGAGTTTTCCCAAGGCACCTGCTTGCCAGCCGTAGCCTCGACCACATCACGGCGAACGGCCGCCATCACCGAGCGTATCTCCTGGTTCGGCGCCAGCGCGCGACGGGAGAAGGCGGAGGAAAAAGGACTGAGATCGCCACTTCCGTCATAAGCGACAGCACCGGGTTCGGTGGCGAAGGCTATAAGCGTGTTCAGCGAACTTTTCACCTGCGCAAGACCGGTGTCGCCGGCAGTGATCAGCTGGTCTCGCAACCAATAGTCCTTGCGTGGAAACGGATTGTTGCGGCAGGCGTCGAGGATGATCACCTGGATCTTCGATTTCGCGCGCAACTGCTGCAGCACATCGTTGAGCTTTACGGCCTGCACCTCAATGTCAGCCGCGTTCCTGAGCGATGCATCGACCGGGATCAGGAAATTTTCACCGCCGATCTGAAACCCATGGCCAGAATAGTACACGACCGCAAGATCAGCGCCGTCCGCCGCCGCAAGGTAGTTGCGGAACTGCTTTTCGAACTCAATTTTGGTGAGATCCTTAGCGACGAACACGTCGAATCCGGCCAGCCGGAAGGTGTTCGACACATCGTCGGCGTCCTTCTCCGGATTCTTCAGAGCCGGAATTTCGCGGTACTCGGAATTGCCGATGACAAGCGCAACCCTTCGATCGGCGCAAGCTTGGAACGCCGTGAAGCTCGCGAGGATCAGGGCCGCAATGAAAGCACAACATCGCAGCATGGCTCATCCTTAACTGCTAGTGACCTGTCGGGTCACAAGACACAGCTTGTGACGCCGCGGTCCGTTAAAGACTTCACATCCGCCGAAACGGCAAGGCACGAAAGGCATCCGCAATGGCTGGCAGATGCCGCACCCAATCAACTGTTAAAATAGCCCAGTGGCGTGGGTACCGCAATAAGCTGGGCGAATCGACGCCTCGGATTGCAACGGCAAGCGCAATGAGATTTCGGCGGAGCTCGAGGACATGAAGATCATGTTCGACGGTATTCCGCTGGCCATTGAAGCTGGCGATCCGGCCCTGGCCGCGAAAGGATGGCTGCCGGCATGGAACGCATCTGCGGGAAACGCAGCTGGTGATTCCCAATGAAAAGGCACTTTTCGATTTTGGCGCGCGGACAAGAAAACGGATACCGTCAAAAAGACCGTCAGAACGGTCCTTTTGCACGCGATCGTTCGCGATCGACGGGCGAAGATTTCTGCTTATTAAACCAGTCGTTTGTAGGGCTATTCCGATAGCACGCGATAGTGCGCGAAGGCCCAAAATCATTCCCACTCGATCGTGCCTGGCGGCTTTGACGTCACGTCGTAGACGACGCGGTTGATGCCGCGCACCTCATTGATGATGCGTGTGGCGGCGGCACCCAGGAAATTCATGTCGTAGTGGTAGAAATCGGCCGTCATGCCGTCGACCGACGTGACGGCGCGCAGGGCGCAGACGAATTCGTAGGTGCGCCCGTCGCCCATCACGCCAACGGTCTGCACCGGCAGCAGCACGGCGAAGGCCTGCCAGATGGCGTCGTAGAGGCCAGCCTTGCGGATTTCGTCGAGGTAGATCGCGTCGGCCTCGCGCAGGATCTCCAGCTTCTCGCGCGTGATGCCGCCCGGGCAGCGGATGGCGAGGCCGGGGCCGGGGAACGGATGGCGGCCGATGAAGCTTTCGGGCAGGCCGAGTTCCTTGCCCAGCGCCCTCACCTCGTCCTTGAACAGTTCGCGCAGCGGCTCGACCAGCTGCATGTTCATGCGCTCGGGCAGGCCGCCGACATTGTGGTGCGACTTGATGGTCACCGACGGGCCGCCGGTGAAGGAGACGCTCTCGATGACGTCGGGATAGAGCGTGCCCTGCGCCAGGAAATCGGCGCCGCCGAGTTTCTGCGCCTCTTCCTCGAACACCTCGATAAACAGCCGGCCGATGGTCTTGCGCTTCTTCTCCGGGTCCGACTCGCCTTCCAGCGCCGAGATGAACTTGTCGGAGGCATCGACCAGGATCAGCGGCAGATTGTAATGCTGGCGGAACATCGAAACCACGCCCGCCGCCTCGTCCTTGCGCATCAGGCCGTGGTCGACGAGGATGCAGGTCAGCTGGTCGCCGACTGCCTCGTGGATCAGCAGCGCGGCGACCGAGGAGTCCACGCCGCCCGACAGCGCGCAGATGACCTTGCCCTTGCCGACCTGCTTGCGGATCGCCTCGACCGCGTGCTCACGATAGGCGCGCATTGTCCAGTCGCCCTCGATGCCGGCGATGTTATGGACGAAATTCCTGAGCAGCCTTGCACCGTCGGGCGTGTGCACCACCTCGGGGTGGAACATGATGCCGTACATCCTGCGCTCGACATTGCCGAAGATGGCGAAGGGCGAGCTTTCCGACTTGCCGAAGACCTCGAAGCCCGGCGGCAGCGCGACGACGCGGTCGCCATGGCTCATCCAGACCTGATGGCGCTGGCCGGTGGCCCACAGGCCCTCGAACAGCGGGCTATCCTTTTCGATCTCGACGAAGGCGCGGCCGAATTCACGGTGGTTGGAGCTTTCGGCGACACCGCCCATCTGCACGCACATCGCCATCTGGCCATAGCAGATGCCGAGCACCGGTACGCCGGCATCGAAGACGATCTGCGGCGCGCGCGGGCTGCCGATATCGCTGGTCGACGCAGGGCCGCCTGACAGGATCACGGCTTTCGGATTGATGCGCTGGAACGCCGCCTCGGCCGACTGGAACGGCACGATCTCGGAAAACACCCCCGCCTCGCGGATGCGGCGGGCAATGAGCTGCGTAAACTGGCTGCCGAAATCGACAATCAGGACGGTGTCGGGATGATTGGCTGTTGTCATGGCGAGCGTTTAGAGAAAGAAATGAGTCTGCGCAATGGGTTGCGTAGCCTGACGTTCAGAGCGGTCTCGGCTCGTCACGGGGCGAATCCGTCCGCAGCGTGCCCGACCCGATCGCCTGTTCGAGGCGCGTGACGGCGTCGGCCAGCTTCTCGTCGATGACATGGAGGTATTCGGTCCAGTCACCGACATGCCTGAGATCGACCGCGCCGTCGGAAATGCCGCGCAACCCGATCAAAGGCACATCGAACAGCTGGCAGGCGCGCAGGCAGGCGAAGGTTTCCATGTCGACCATGTCGGCCGCGATCGTGTCGTAGGCCGCGCCGGTGATGATCGCGCCACCGGTCGACAGCGTGGCCTCCTTTATCTCCGGGATGCGGAACGGCAGCGGCGCGGTCACCGGCAGGTCGAGAAACGGCGTCGCGCCTTTCTCGAAACCGAGCGGCGACGCATCGATGTCGCGATAGCTGACGGAGATGGCCTGATAAATTTCCGTCTGTTCCAGGCTCCGGCTTCCCGCAGACCCCAGTGAAACCACCAGATCGGGCAGCGCCTTTTCCGACTTCAGCCAGGACAGTTCGGCGCCAAGCCTGACGCCCGCTTCAACCGGGCCGACACCCGTCATCAGTGGCGTGAACAACCGTTGCAAATGCGGCCCGTATTCGGCCTGCGCCGCCATGACGAAAAGGACGTCCTTGCCACCAATCCGCACAATGTTACCCATCGGATCACCCTGCAATCCCATCACGCCCAACCATCGTCATCATCGTCCCCGTCATGGTGGCGATCAGCTTGGCCTCGCCGTCGGCGGCGAAGGCATAGGCCTGGCCGTCGGCAACGATAATGGTGCGACCGGGCTTGGTCACCGAGCCACGGAAGAGAAAGCGCTCACCCCTGCCCGGCGCCAAAAGGTTTACCTTGAACTCGATGGTCAGCACGCCGGAATTCTCCGGCATCAGCGAGAACGCCGCATAGCCGCAAGCCGAGTCCAGCGCGGTCGAAATGACACCCGCATGCAAGAACCCATGCTGCTGGGTCAGTGCTGCCGAATAGGGCATCTCGATCTCGATGATGCCAGGCGTCACAAGCGTCAGTTCGGCGCCGATGGTCGCCATCGCCTGCTGGCGCGCGAAGGACGCCCTGACGCGATCCTCATAGTCTGGAGCCGGTACGATCTTTGCCGCCATCACGATTGCCTTCAGGTTTGCCGGGAAACTTATCGCAGAGGCATGTGCGGCAAGCAAATGCTTTTGCTGCACTGCAGCATTAGGCCTCGGCCGAGCAGGGAAACTCCTTTCGGAATGAGGGCACTCCGTGCGGTTCAACTGGCCCTGCGCATGGCACAGAAATAGAATCCGTCAGTGCCGCTCAGCGCCGGCGACAGCGAAACATCCCCGCCAGCGCCGATCCGCGCGGCCGCCTCATGGCCTGGAAAACAGCTGTTCCAGAGCGCACGGTGATCGACCGGAGCAAAGCCGCTGTTGCGCTCGCGGAATGCCGCGACCTGTTGGCCATTCTCGTCGTCGAATACCGAACAGGTGATGTAGACCAGCAGGCCGCCGGGTTTGACATAGGCGCGTGCCGCGTCGAGGATCGCCGACTGCTCGCCTTTGCGGGCGTCGAGCTGTCTTTGCGCCAGCCGCCATTTGGCATCGGGACGGCGCCGCCAGGTGCCGCTGCCGGTACAGGGCGCGTCGACCAGCACGATGTCCATATGGTTGGCGAGCGGAGCGAGTTCGGCCGGCTTGGTGACGACCTGCACGTTGCGGTTCTCCGAGCGGCGGATGCGGTCGAAGATCGGCGCCAGCCGCGCCTTCTCGGCGTCATGGGCAAAGATCTGGCCCCGATTTTCCATCGCGGCCGACAGCGCCAGCGTCTTGCCGCCGGCGCCGGCGCAGAAGTCGAGCACCTGCATGCCGGCCGTCGCGCCGGCAAGCGCTGCGGCAATTTGCGACCCCTCGTCCTGGACCTCGAACCAGCCTTTCTGGAAGGCCGGCTCGGCCTGCACGTTAGGGTGCCTGCCGTCGCCGTCGATGGGCGGGATTCGGATGCCCTGTGGCGCGATCCGTGCGGCGCTGGCCCCGGTCTGCGCCAGCTCGGCCAGCACTTTGGCGCGGTCGGCCTGCAACGTGTTGACCCGGATGTCGAGCGGCGGGCGGGTGGCCAGCGCGGCGCCCTCCTCGACCCATGTCCCGCCGAAGGCCCGTTCGAAAAGCGGTTCGCACCAATCGGGTATGTCGGCGCGAACCGCGGGCGGCGCGTCGGCAAGCCTGCGCTGTGCGATTGCCTGGAGTTCCGTGGCGCTGAGCAGCGGCGGCGCGAACTTGTCGCCTTCGAGCACGGTGTTGAGTGATTGCGCCGTCTGGCCCCATTCGAGCAGCAGCGCCCCGAAGCCGATGGCACGCGGCGTATCTTCGCCGAGCAGCCAGCCGGCGGAGCGTTTGTGGCGCAGCGCGTCGTAGACGATGTTGCCGATCGCGGCGCGATCCCCGCCGCCAGCGAAACGGTGTGAGAGCCCCCAATCCTTCAGCGCATCGGCCACCGGCCGGTGACGCCGGCCAATGTCCTCCAGCACTTCGATGGCCGCAGCCAGCCGTCCGCCCAGTCGCATTCGTTATTCCATCAAATCGAGCACATTCATCTCTCGGCCTGCTCTTAGAGCCTTTCACGTCCGGATTGAACCCCGCTCCGACTCGCGACGAGGCAGCAGCCCGACCGTGGCCTGCCAGAACTGTATGATCAATAAATCATCCGGGTCGGCACCAGCAGAGCGACCAGTAAATGAAAGATCTCTAATGTTCGTAACTTGGTGAGCGCAAGCATCGTACATGGCGCAACAGCTCTGATTTCCAAGTTTTTCGGTTGGGAATACTCTTCCAACCATGATTCGCGGCGCGGAAAACGCGGACCGGCGGATCGTCACGAGGAGAGGGCAATGAAGACTTATCTGGCGGAAGTTCTAGGCACATTTCTGTTGGTATTCATCGGCACGGCGTCGGTGGTGACGGGCGGCTTCGGCGGCGCGCTGCCTCTTGGTCAGGAAGGCATTGGCCTGGCATTCGGCATCGGTCTCATCGCGGCGGCCTATGCGATCGGTCCGATTTCGGGCGCGCATCTCAATCCGGCGGTGACGCTCGGCGTCTTCCTTGCCGGCCGGTTGCCGGCCAAGGACGTCATTCCCTACTGGATCGCGCAGATCATCGGCGCCATCCTGGCTTCACTGGCGTTGTGGATCATCGTTTCCGGCCAGGCCGGCGGCCACATAGGCGGCTTCGGTGCCAATGGCTGGGATGAGGCGAAATGGGGCGTGAGCTCGGCATTCCTGTGGGAGCTGATCGGCACCTTCACCTTCGTCACGGTGATCCTCGGTGTTACCGCTGAGAAGCACTCGACGGCATTTGCAGGATTGGTCATCGGCCTGACGCTCGCGGGCATTCACTTCGCCATGATCCCGGTCACCGGGACCTCGGTCAATCCAGCCCGCTCCATCGGCCCGGCGCTGTTCTCGGGCGGTGCAGCGATCAGCCAGCTCTGGCTGTTCATCGTCGCGCCGCTGATCGGCGGCGCCGTCGCCGGCGTCGTGGCCAAGGCGCGTGTCTTCGAAAAGGACTGATCTCGAAGGCCTGAATGAAGAAAGGCGCGGACCGTGGCCCGCGCCTTTGTTAAGTGAATATCTGCCTCGATCAGCGCGCGATGTCGAAGCGGTCGGCGTTCATCACCTTGGTCCATGCCGCAACGAAATCCCGGACGAATTTCTGCCCGGCGTCTCCCGATCCATAGACCTCTGCCAGCGCACGCAGTTGCGCATGCGAACCGAAGATCAGGTCGGCACGGGTGCCGGTCCATTTGACCGCCTTGGTCTTGCGGTCGCGAGCCTCATACACCTCCTCCGAGCCTGGGACGGAGCCGGCAGCCGGCTCCCAGACCGTGTTCATGCTGAGCAGATTGACGAAGAAGTCGTTGGTCAGCGTGCCCGGCCTGTCGGTGAACACGCCGTGCTTCGACTTGCCGGTGTTGGCGCCGAGCACCCGCAGACCGCCGACGAGCACCGTCAATTCCGGCGCCGTCAGCGCCAGCAACTGTGCCCGGTCAACCAGCATCGCTTCAACCGACATGGGCTGCTTGCCCCTGACATAGTTGCGGAAGCCGTCGACCTTCGGCTCGAGCGCGGCAAAGGAGTGCACGTCCGTCTGCTCCTGCGAGGCGTCCGTGCGGCCGGGCGTGAACGGCACCTTCACCTCATGGCCGCCATCCTTGGCGGCTTTTTCGACCGCGGCGACGCCGCCAAGCACGATCAGGTCGGCGAGCGAGACCTTCTTGCCGCCGGCGTTGAATTCGCTCTGGATGCCTTCAAGCTTGGCAAGCACCTTCGCCAGTTCAGCCGGCTGGTTGACGTCCCAGTCCTTCTGCGGCGCCAGGCGGATGCGGGCGCCGTTGGCGCCGCCGCGCTTGTCGGAATTGCGGAACGTGGAGGCCGAGGCCCAGGCGGTCGAGACCAACTCGGAAACCGACAGACCCGATGCAAGGATCTTCGCCTTCAGCGACGCAATGTCCTGCTCGCCGACCAGTTCATGATCGATCGCCGGAATCGGATCCTGCCAGATCAGTTCTTCCTTCGGCACCAACGGGCCGAGATAGCGCGCGACCGGACCCATGTCGCGATGGGTCAGCTTGAACCAGGCGCGGGCGAAGGCATCGGCGAACTGATCCGGATGCTCGTGGAAACGCCGTGAGATCTTCTCATAGGCCGGGTCGAAACGCAGCGCGAGGTCGGTGGTCAGCATCGCTGGCGCACGACGCTTGGAGGGATTATGCGCATCCGGCACCGTGCCGGCGCCGGCGCCGCCCTTCGGCGTCCACTGATGGGCACCGGCCGGGCTCTTCGTCAGTTCCCATTCGTAGTTGAAGAGGTTGTCGAAAAAGTTGTTGCTCCATTTGGTCGGCGTCGTGGTCCAGGTGACCTCGAGACCCGAAGTGATGGCGTCGCCGGCAATGCCGGTGGCATACTTGCTCGACCAGCCGAGGCCCTGCGCCTCGATGCCGGCGCCTTCCGGCTCTGCCCCCACCAGCGAGGCGTCGCCGGCGCCATGGGTCTTGCCGAAGGTATGGCCACCGGCGATCAGCGCCACGGTTTCCTCGTCGTTCATCGCCATGCGGGCGAAGGTTTCCCTGATGTCGCGCGCCGCGGCCAGCGGATCGGGCTTGCCGTTCGGGCCTTCCGGATTGACGTAGATCAGGCCCATCTGTACGGCGCCGAGATGGCCCTGAAGCTCGCGGTCGCCGGAGTAACGCTCGTCACCGAGCCACTTGGTCTCCGAACCCCAGTCCACATCCTGTTCGGGCTCCCACACGTCGGCGCGCCCACCGGCAAAACCGAAAGTCTTGAAGCCCATCGATTCCAGCGCGACATTGCCGGTGAGGATCAACAGGTCAGCCCAGGAGATCTTGCGGCCATATTTCTGCTTGACCGGCCACAGCAGGCGGCGGGCCTTGTCGAGATTGGCGTTGTCCGGCCAGCTGTTGAGCGGCGCGAAACGCTGCTGGCCAGCTCCGGCGCCACCACGGCCGTCACCGATGCGATAGGTGCCTGCGCTGTGCCAGGCCATGCGGATGAACAAAGGGCCGTAATGGCCAAAGTCGGCCGGCCACCAATCCTGCGAATCCGTCATGACGTGGCGGAGATCCTTGATCACCGCATCGAGATCGAGACTCTTGAATTCCTTTGCATAGTCGAAGTCCTCACCCATCGGGTCCGACAGGTTGGACTGCTGATGAAGAACGGCAAGATCGAGCTGGTTCGGCCACCAGTCACGGTTGGTCCTGCCGGCGGATCCATGCGCCACGGGGCATTTGCCAGCGCTGTTGTCGTCGGTTTTCGCGTCCATCTTATTCTCCAATTTTTGCCGAGGTTTCCCAGGCAGCCGAGGCCCACCATTCTGGAATGATTCCAGACTAGGCCGCATTCGCGATAAAAACAAATTGCCTTTCCTGTTCATTTCAATAGGATTTTCTTATGATAGGCTTGACCGTCCGGCAGATGCATTATTTCGACGCGTTGGCGCAGACGCTGCATTTCGGACGCGCGGCGAAACTCGCTGGCGTCAGCCAGCCGGCGCTCTCCTCGCAGATCGCGGAAATGGAGCAGCGCCTGAACTGCCGGCTGTTCGAACGCGGCGGCAGGTCGGTCCGAATGACCGACGAAGCGATCGCGCTCTTGCCGCGCATCGAGCGCATCCTGGCCGACATACGTGACGTCGAGACGACGGCGCGGCACGGTCGCACGGCCATGGAGGGGCGTTTCCGGCTGGGTATCATTCCAACCGTCGCCCCCTATCTTCTGCCGCGCGCCCTGCCCGAACTGAAGAAGCATTTCCCGGCCTTGCTGCTCGAATTGCGCGAGGCGGTCACCACCTCTTTGGTCGAGGACACCGCATCGCGCAAGCTCGACGCCTTTATCGCGGCACTTCCGCTCGACCATCCTGGGCTGATCACCGAAGCGCTGTTTTCCGACCGGTTCTTCCTGGCCGTGCCATCAGGCGATCCGGCCTTTGCCTCGCCGCCGGTTCCGCCCGAAAGCCCGGCACTGGAGAGGCTGATGCTGCTCGAGGAAGGGCATTGCCTGCGTGAACAGGCGTTGGCGGTCTGCGGCAATGTGCGGCCGGTGGCGATGGCAAGCTATGGCGCTACCAGCCTGACCACGCTTCTGCAGATGGTGGCGCACGGGCTCGGCGTCACGCTCATTCCCGAAATGGCGGCTGGACCGGCCGGCGCCATCCCCGACCTCAAGATCGTGCCGTTTCAGGAGCCGATGCCGCAACGGATGATCTGCCTTGCCTGGCGGCGCAACAATGCCCGCCACGGCGAATGCGTGGAACTCGCCAAGATCATCCGAAGCCTCGGTGCGGCGGTGCTGGCAGCCTGAGGAGCGGTCAGACCGGCCCTCACAAAACCCGGGACAGGAACTCGCGAGTGCGCGACGATTGCGGGTTGGCGATCATCTCGCGCGGCGCGCCACGTTCGACGATCACACCACCGTCCATGAAGACGAGCTGATCGCCGATCTCGCGGGCAAAGCCGATCTCATGGGTGACAACGACCATCGTCATGCCGCTTTCGGCGAGATCGCGCATTACCTGCAGCACCTCGCCGACCAGTTCCGGATCGAGCGCCGATGTCGGCTCGTCGAAGAGCAGCACCTTCGGCTTCATGGCCATGGCGCGGGCGATCGCCACGCGCTGCTGCTGGCCGCCGGAAAGCTCGCGCGGATAGCGGTCGACCTTGTCGGCGAGGCCAACGCGCCGCAGCAGGACTTCGGCCTCTGCCTTGGCCTGGTCGGCCGGGATGCGCCGCACCTGCGTCGGCGCCTCGATCAGGTTCTCCATCACCGTCATGTGCGAGAACAGGTTGAAGGACTGGAACAGCATGCCGATTTCGGCCCGGCGCCGGCACAGGAGGTCGTCCTTGACCTCGTAGAGCTTCTCACCCTGGAGGTCGTAGCCGACGAACTGGCTGTCCACCAAAAGAATGCCGGCGCTGAGCTTTTCCAGATGGTTGATGCAGCGCAGGAACGTGCTCTTGCCGGATCCCGACGGGCCGATGATGCAGGCCACCGATCCCTCAGAGACATCGAGATCGACGCCCTTCAGCACCTCTAGCGGGCCATAGGATTTTCGCACGCCGCGCGCGAACACCATGGAGTTGGCCGGCACGCCGAAGCGGGCACGATTTTCAGACTTCACATCACTCATCGGGCAACGCCGCGCAGGCTGATGGCGTTGCGCAGGGCGCGCAGCGTCAGGGGGTCTCGGCGCGTGTCGCTGCGGCCGAAATGGCGTTCGAGGAAATGCTGTCCCACCGACATGATGCTGACAACCGCGAGATACCAGAAGGCGACCACGATCAGCAGCGGGATCGTCTCGAAGGTGCGCGCATAGATGCTTTGCGCCGTGTAGAACAGGTCGTCGACGGCGATGAACGTCACCAGCGAGGTCATCTTCAGGAGATTGATCGCCTCATTGCCGGTCGGCGGCAGCACGAAACGCATGGCTTGCGGCAGGGTGATGCGCTTCAGGATCATGCGGTAAGGCATGCCGAGCGCGCTCGCAGCCTCCGACTGGCCTGATGGCACCGATTTGATGCCGGCACGGATGATCTCGGCCATGTAACCGGCCTCGCAGAGCGAAAGCGCGACGACGGCGGAAAGGAATGGGGTCATGAAATCATTGGTGCGCACGGAGAAAAGCGTGCCCAGGAAAGGCAGGCTGAGCGAAATCTCGCGCACCAGCAGCGAGAGGTTGAACCAGAAGATCAGCTGGATCAGGGCCGGGACACCCCGGAAGAACCAGACATAGACGCCCGCGAAGCCACGCAGCACCGGACTTGGCGACACCCGCATGATGGCGATGACGGTGCCGACCACGATGCCCAGCACCATGATGATGACGGTCAGCATCAGCGTGTTGCCGAGACCGCGCATGATCGAGGGATGGAACAGGTAGCCGGCCGCCGTGCCCCAGGCGAAGGCGGGATTGCTGGCGAAGGCGCGGATGATCAGGAAGGCCAGCAGCAGGGCGAACGCCGTGCCTACCCAGATGCCGTAGCGGCGCTGCGGCACGACGGTCAATCGCGACACGGCAGCGGCAGCGCCCGGCTCGACGCCGATCTCGGTCTGGTGGGCCACGCCCATCAACAGTCTCCTGGTTGCTGGCCGACGCCTGATTGAGGATCAGGCGCCGGGTAATTTCATTCGGCGCGGAGCGCGTCCATGGACCCGACGAAGTAAGGTTCCTTGATGGCGTAGGCGCCCATGCCGTACTTCTCGAGGATAGCCTTGTAGGTGCCATTCTTGAACAGTTCGGCAAGTGCTGCCACCATCATGTCGGCAGTCTCCTTGTCGTCCTTGGCGATCGCCAGGCCGAGGGGCGCAACCTCGTAAAGCGTCGGCAGCACCACCAGTTGCCCCTTGCTCGTCACCTCGAAATAGCTCGACGCGGTCGCATCGTCCATACGGGCGTCGACGCGATCGGACAGTACGGCCTGGACGATATCGGTCGAGGAGTTGAAGACAGACTTCTCGATGGCTGCCTGACCCTTGTCGGTGCACTCCTTGCCAAGCTTGTCGACCAGGAAATCCGAGGCGCTGCCGGCCGAGACGCCGATGCGCTTGCCGCAGAGCGGGGCGTCGCCGCTGAAGCTCGCCTTCTTGTCGGGCGACGTCGAGACGGCCAGCCCAGCCTTCAGGAACATGACGAAATCGACCTGCTTCAACCGCTCGGGCGTGGCCGAGAACGTCTCCCAGGCGATCTTGAAGCGGCCGGCGGCAAGCCCGGGTATCATGGAAGGAAACGGCGTGCGCTGCACGTCGAGCTTGGCGTCGACGAGCTTGGCCACCTCGCCGGCCAGTTCGATGATGATGCCGGTCTGCTTGCCGTCGGCATCGAGATATTCGAACGGCGCGAAGTCCAGCGTGTTGGCGACGGCAAGCTTTCCGCTCTGCTTGACGTCGGCCGATTTCGGCACGTCGGCGGCCTTGGAAATCCCACCCCAGGGCGTCACGGAGATCGCCAGCGCAAGGCCGGTCATTCGCAGATATGCATTCATTGCTGTTCCCCTTTCTTTTGCTTGTTTGCTATCTTCATCAGGCAAAACCACGCAAAGTCCGGGCCGGTCTCCGTTCGGAACCGGACCGGGCTCGGCATTCGCTTACGCGTTGGCCGCTTCCGCCGCCTTCTTCTTGCGGTAATGGTAATTCTTGTCGATGCGCTCCATCAGGTAGTCACCGTAGAGCACCGGCTCGTATTTCGGCTGCGTGCCGGCCGGCACGCAGACCGGCAGCGCCTCGATCGTCTCGTCCATGGACGGATCGAAGAAGAAGGGCTGGGAATAGCGCTCGCGTCCCGAGCGGTTGATGACACGGTGCGGCGTCGAGACGAACTGGTCGTTCGACCAGCGCGCCAGGATGTCGCCGACATTCATGACGAAGGAATCCGGGACCGGCGGTGCCGGCACCCAGTCGCCGGCCTTGTTCTTGACCTCCAGGCCGCCGACATCGTCCTGCGCCAGCAAGGTGATGAAACCATAATCGGTGTGCGGCGCCGAACCGAAGAGCCCTTCTTCCTGGGGCTGCGTCGGATAATGCAGCAGCCGCAGGAAGGTGGTCGGCTGCTCGAAATAGCGGTCGAGGCTGTCGGAGGGCAGGCCGAGCGAGAGCGCGATGGCGCGGACCATCTTGCGGGCGAGCGTGCCCATCTCGTCGACATAGCGCTCGATCGTCTGCCTGAAACCCGCAACGGCAGCCTCGTCCGGCCACTGGTTGGGGCCTTGCAGCGGCTTTTCGGCCAGGGCCCTGGGATCTTCGGCGCCGACCTCGTGCATGAAGAAGATCGACTCGCTCTGGTTGGGCTTGCTGACGGTCGCCACCGACGAGGTCACGATGGTCGAGCCGGCAAAGGGCAGGTAGCCGCGGAAATTCTTGTCGATCTTCAGCTTCGCCTTTTCCCTTTCAGGCAAGGCAAAGAAGCGCTTGCTGGCTTCGCGGACGGCTTCGACATCGGCGCGCGGAATCGGATGACCCGTGACATAGAGGAAGCCGATCGTCTCGAGATAGCGGCGCAGCGTCGCCGCCGTGGCCCGGATCGCGCCCTCGTCGTCGCCATAGAGCGCCGAGACGTCGAGGATTGGAATTTCGGAAAAATCGCCGCGCTCTTGTGCATCCATTTTCGAACACCCTGTCTTGAACATAAGATACAGTACTGTATTTCTACACATCCGAGCGGCCTCATCAATAGGCTTTCGATCGCAAAAGGAAGGACGCGGCATCATGGCACCACGCAAGATCATCATCGACACCGATCCGGGCCAGGACGACGCGTTCGCGATCCTCTTCGCGCTGGGATCCCCGTCCGAGCTCGAGGTGGTCGGCATCACCACGGTCGGCGGCAATGTGCCGCTTGCGCTGACGTCGAAGAACGCGCTGAAGGTGGTCGAGCTTGCCGGACGGCCGGATGTGCCGGTCTATGCCGGATGCGCGGCGCCGATGGTGCGCAAGCTGATCACGGCCGAATATGTGCATGGCGAAACCGGCCTCGACGGTGCCGACCTGCCCGAACCGGTGACGCCGCTCAAGAGCGAACACGCCGTCAACTACATGGTGCGCACGATCATGGATGCGGCGGAGGGCGAGCTGACCGTCTGCACGCTCGGGCCGATGACCAACCTTGCCATGGCCATGACCATGGAGCCGAGAATCGTGCCGCGCCTGCGCGAAATCGTGCTGATGGGCGGCGGCTTCTTCCAGGGCGGCAACGCCACGCCTGCCGCCGAGTTCAACATCTTCGTCGACCCGCATGCGGCGCACAAGGTGTTCGATAGCGGCGTGCCGGTGACCATGGCGGGCATAGACTGCACCTACACCGCGCTGATGACGCCCGAGTGGCTGGAGCGCCTGCGCGCAACCGGCAGTCGCGCCGCGATCGAGGCCGCGAACCTCGCGGACTTCTACCGCCAGTATGGCACCCACAAATTCGAAACGCCGGCGCGCCCCATCCACGATGCCTGCGTCACCGGTTATCTGCTGGCGCCGCAGCTCTATGAGCAGCGCCAGTGCGCGGTGACTGTCGACATCGTCTCGCCGGAGACGATCGGCATGACCGTGGTCGATTGGTGGCACGTGACCGGCCGGCGCAAAAACTGCAACGTCCTGCGGCGCATCGATCCGGCGCCGTTCTTCGAGCTCATGCTGGAGCGGATCAGCGCATTACCCTGAGCTAAGAGCCTTGTTTCTGTGCAATTCCGGACGGAAAACCACTTTTCCTGGAATTGCTTTGGCCTTCCGCGATAGATGGACTCTGGAGAATCGCGAAGCGCATCGAAGCCGGCGAACGGGTTGGAGGCGTCGCGCATGGCGATGAAGGTCTTGACCACATGAAAGCGGACAGCGCCCCGGCCAAAGGCAAGAGACCGTCCAAGGCCGCCCCGGGTCAGAAGGCGGCGCGGCAGACGCTCAGCCGCGAGGCCTGGATCGCGGCGGCGCGCAAGGTGCTGGAGAAGCGCGGCATCGCAGAGGTCAAGATTGATCGCCTTGCGCACCAGTTCAAGGTGACGCGCGGCTCCTTCTACTTCCACTTCGCCAGCTTGGCCGATCTTCGCGACGGCCTGCTGCAGGAGTGGCGCAACATCAATTGCGCGCCCTTCTGGGCCATGCGCGACATGCACGATATCGATGGCCTGCAATTCTTCACCGACATCGTGCATGTCTGGGTGGATGAAGCGCCGTTCAGCCCATTGCTGGATCTGGCGGTGCGCGACTGGTCGCGAACGTCGAAGAAGCTGACGCAGGAAGTCAAGGACATGGACAACCTGCGCATCGAACTCCTGATCCGCTCGTTCCGCGCCATGGGCTATCCCCCGGATGAAAGCCTGGTCAGGGCCCGCATCACCTATTTCCACCAGATCGGCCAGTACGCGCTGTCCTTCAAGGAAGACCCGGCGGTGCGCAGGAGCTACCAGCCGCTGTTCGGTGAAGTGCTGCTCGGACCGCTTGTGCAGGAGCCCGGGACAGCGCCACGGCCGTCGGAGATGAGGGGCGGACGGCGGTAGGGAGGCGGCTTTCGGGTAAGGAACGACCAAAGACGCCTTCGTGAGGCGATAATGGCGGGGCGGCTTTGTGCCTCATCGATGGATTGCGCTGACCACCGGGACGCTGTGGACTGATGGTCTTATCGGTATCGGCTGAGCCGCGGATCTGTGCTAGGCAGCTGCCCAACCAATCAGAGGACGACACCCGTGAGCGAATTGACCGTGGCCGAGGCGACCGAAAGTATCTACGCTTCACTGCGAGCGGACAATGCCGATATCGACGCACATATAGCGACGCTCAAGGCAGCGCTGACACGGGAGGGGATAAAGCAGGCAGTGTTCGATCCGACCAGGTTGGCGCAGAACAACCGCTCGGGTCGCAAGTTGATGCAGGCTTATTTTCGGCAGCGCGGAGTGAGCGTGAAGTTTTCGGACTAGCAGAACCGGGCGCGGGCGACCTCAAGAGCAAGGCTGGGATGCTCGGCCCTTGGCTTAGAGCGCAGGCATCATCTGAAGATTGCCCCTTTTACGCCGTCTTCTGCGTCACCAGGCCCAGTTCTTCCACCATAGCCTGGCGCATCAGGAATTTTTGCGGCTTGCCGGTCACCGTCATCGGCAATTCGGTGCGGAAGCGGATGTGGCGCGGCACCTTGTAGTGGGCGATCTGGTCGGCGCAGAAGGCCTTGATCTCCTGCTCGGTGGCGATCTGGCCGGGTTTCAGCACGATCCAGGCGCACAGCTCCTCGCCATATTTGGCGTCGGGAATGCCGAACACCTGCACTTCCCGCACCTTGGGATGGCGGTAGAGGAATTCCTCGACCTCCCGTGGGTAGACGTTCTCGCCGCCACGGATGACCATGTCCTTGACCCGGCCGACGATGTTGCAATAGCCCTCTGCGTCTATTGTTGCGAGGTCGCCGGTGTGCATCCAGCCGTCGCTGTCGATCGCCTCGCGGGTCTTGGCCTCGTCGTCCCAATAGCCCTTCATCACCGAATAGCCGCGCGTGCACAATTCGCCCGGCGCCCCGACCGCAACGGTGACGCCATCGGCATCGACGGCCTTGACCTCGACATGGGGGTGGACGCGCCCGACGGTGGAGACGCGCTTTTCCAGCGGATCGTCGACGCCGCTCTGGAACGACACCGGACTGGTCTCGGTCATGCCGTAGGCGATGGTCACCTCCGACATGTGCATCAGCGACACCACCTTCTTCATCACCTCGATCGGACATGGCGAACCGGCCATGATGCCGGTGCGCAGGCTGGTAAGATCGAATGTGTCGAAATCCGCGTGGTCGAGCATGCCGACGAACATGGTCGGCACGCCATAAAGGCCGGTGCAGCGCTCCTGCGAAACGGCATTCAGCGTCAGGCCGGGATCGAAGCCCTCGCTCGGGAAAACCATGGTCGCGCCCTTGGAGACACAGCCCATCGTGCCCATCGACATGCCGAAGCAATGATAGAGCGGCACCGGGATGCAGAGCCGGTCGTCGACGGTGAGCTTGATCGCCGAGGTGACGAAGTTGCCATTGTTGACGATGTTCGAATGGGTGAGCGTCGCGCCCTTGGGTGCGCCCGTCGTGCCTGAGGTGAACTGGATGTTGATCGCCTCGTTCGGCTTCAGCCCCTCGGAGATGCGGTCGAGGCTGTCATGCTCATCGCGGCCGGCCATGGCCAGCACGTCGCCGAAATTGAACATGCCTGGCGAATTGTCCTCGCCCATGCGGATGACGATCTTCAGTGACGGTAGTTTCGTTGCCTCGAGTTTGCCCAGCGTGGCCGTTGCGATCTCCGGCGCCAGCGTCTCGATCATGCCGAGATAGTCCGACGTCTTGAAGCTGGCGGCGGTGACGAGCGCCTTGCAGCCGACCTTGTTGAGCGCATATTCCAGCTCGATCAGCCGGTAGGCCGGGTTGATGTTGACCAGGATCAGGCCGATGCGGGCCGTGGCGAATTGCGTCACCAGCCATTCCCAACGGTTGGGCGACCAGATGCCGACGCGGTCGCCCCTTTCCAGGCCCAGCGCCAGGAAGCCGGCGGCCAGCGCATCCACCGTGTCCGACAGTTCGCTCCAGGTGAAGCGCTTGTCCTGGCCGACAAAGACGGCGGCATCGAGCGTGCCATATTTGCTGACGGTATCGGAGAAAAGCTCAGGGATGGTTTTGTCGAGCAGCGGTACCTTGCGCTCGCCCGAGACATGCGCCTTGCCGTCGACGGGTGCGATAAAGACGCTGCCGGCGCGCGCGCCGCGTCCGCGCAGATTGGTGGCGTTCTTCAGTTCGTCAAGATTGACCGGCATCGCTGTGTCCTCCAGCTCAGTGCCGAGCCTATCAGCCTGCCGGGACGGTGGAAACTGGGTATTCCCTGCCCTTGAGGGGAGGGTGGACAGCCGCCGAAGGCGGATGGACGGGTGGGGTCCTTGCGGCGGTGCTCGACGCGAGACGACCCCATCCGCCTCGCTTCCCTCGGCACCCTCCCCTCAAGGGGGAGGGAGAGCGCTCATTTTCGTGACGATGTCGCGCAGGATGGCTTCATCGCTGGCGGCGCGGGCCTTCTTCGATGCCACCAGACAGGCCTTCGATTTGAGGACGACGCCGTCGCTCAACACCTTGAGATGGTTGGCACGCAGCGTCGAGCCTGTGGTGGTGATGTCGACGATCACATCGGCAAGCCCGGCGGCCGGCGCGCCTTCGGTGGCGCCGAGGCTCTCGACGATGCGATAGACCTGGATGCCGTGTTTCTGCGAGAAAAATTGCTGCGTCAGCCGCCAGTATTTGGTGGCGATCCTCAGGCGTCGGCCATGGCGCTGGCGGAAATCGGCGGCGACGTCGTCGAGGTCGGCCATGGTGTCGACATCGAGCCAGATTTCGGGCACCGCCACCACGACATCGGCATGGCCGAAGCCGAGGCGGGCCACGATCTCGGCGCGGACCTCCCAATCGGCGAGATTTTCCCGCACCAGGTCCTCGCCGGTGATGCCGAGATCGACCGCGCCCTGGCCGATCTCGCCGGCTATCTCGGAAGCCGACAGGAAGGCGACCTCGACATTGTCCAGGCCCTCGACGCGGGCGTGATATTTGCGTTCGTCGCCGGGCAGGCTGATGGCAAGGCCAGCCTTGGCCAGCACCTCCAGCGCCTGCTCTTTCAGCCGGCCCTTCGACGGGATCGCCAGCGTGATCATCGTGCCGTCTCCCGCAACGCTTCGATGCGGTCGAGCCAGACGGAAAAGCCGACACCGGGGATCGCGGTCCTGGCGCCGAGCAGTGTCAGCAGCCGGTCGTAACGGCCGCCACCGGCCAAGGGACGCTCGCCATCCTGCGCGGCGATCTCGAAGACCACACCGGTGTAGTAATCGAGCGGACGGCCGAAGGCGGCGTCGTAGCGGATTTTTCCCGCGGGCAAACCATGCGCCTCGATCGCCCTGGCGCGGGCAGCAAACTTTTCAAGCGCGGCGCCCAGCGAAAGCCCGGCGCCGTCGGCGAAGGTCTCCAGCGCCCGCGCCGCGCCATCGAGCGGCACGTCGATCGCCAAAAATCCCTTCAGCGCCGCGAAGGCCTCGTTCGACAGCCGCACACTGCGCAATTCGGCTTTCTCGATCAATCGCCGCGCAATGTCGGACGGCGAACGGCCGGCCGATGCCGACAGCCCCGCCTCCTCCATGCCACCGGCAATGTGCGCCGAGAGGCCCTCGAGATCACCGTCGAGGACAAGTGCGGCGACCGGACCGGAAAGCTGGCCGTTACGCGGCGGGTTGGCGAGATCGGCAAGGGCTGCCTGCAACATCGGCGCCGAACCGAAGGCGCGCGCCAAGCGCATGCGCCAGCCGCGCGGCAGCCCGAGGGCGGCGAGCACCGCCTCGAAAATGCCCTGGTCGCCGAGCGTGACCGCTAGCGACTGTCCGGGCAGGACCAGTGAGAGCAGTGCGTGCGCGTCGGCCACGGAGCGGGCGTCGGCTTGCGCCGTGTCGCGGTCGCCGAGATCCTCGATGCCGGCCTGGAAGAACTCGTTGCCGCCTTCGCGGCGCTGGCGAAAAACTTCGCCCAAATAGGAATAACGGCGCGGCGTGCCGGCCTGCGAGCGGATATGGTCGAGGCAGACGGGAATGGTGAATTCCGGTCGCAGGCACAGCGTCTGGCCGGTCTCGCTTTCGGTGAGGAAGATGCGGCGGCGCAAATCCTCGCCGGCCATGTCGAGGAAGGGGTCCGCCGGTTGGAGGACCGCGACCTCGACCGCGTGCGTGTCGCGGGCGGCGAAGAGGTTGGTGATGTCGGTTGAGATGGCGGGGTAGCGGGAGGTCATGGAGCGCGCCCTCGCATCGCACGACCCTTTGGTTTGAGATCAGTGGGTCGACCGAAGGTCGGCGCTCCACGGCGCCCCCCTCTGTCCTGCCGGACAGGGGGAGATGTCCGGCAGGACAGAGGGGGGCGCGACAGAACGCGGCCTCTACTTGCCACGTGCCCTCTCCTCGGCCTGCGCCGCTAAAATCTTCTTCACCTCCGCAACCAGCTCACCCTCCGCCACAGTCACCTGCGCCGGCCGCGCCGCGCGCCATTCGGCATTATCGGTAATCTCGGCCGACATGCGCGCGCCTTCGATCAGGTCCTTGATCTGCAATTCACCTTTGGCGCGCTCGTCGCCGCCCTGGATGATTGCGACCGGGCAGCCGCGCCGGTCGGCATATTTGAGCTGCGCCTTCATGCCGGCGCCACCAAGATACATTTCGGAACGGATGCCGGCGGCGCGCAGCTCGGCCACCATTTTCTGATAGCGGCCGAGGCTTTCCGTGTCCTTGTCCATGACCAGCACGACCACCGGCGCGATCACATCGGTGCTGTCGAGCTTGCCGAGGTTCTTCAGCGCCGTCATCAGCCGCGAAACGCCGATGGAGAAGCCGGTCGCCGGCACCGGCTCGCCACGGAAGCGCGAGACCAGACCGTCATAGCGCCCGCCGCCGCCGACCGAACCGAAGCGCACGATCTGGCCGTCCTCATTGGGGATTTCCGCCAGCAGTTCGGCCTCGAAGACGGGGCCGGTGTAATATTCGAGGCCACGCACAATCGAGCGGTCCATGGCGATACGGTCCTCGCCATATCCCGCGGCCCTGACCAGGGCTTCAATCGTCGCGAGTTCGCCAACGCCCTCCTGGTAGGTCGTGTTCGCGCCGACATTGGAATCCTGGCGAGCCTGGCCCTTTGCTGTCGCAAGAAGAACGGCTTCGGCCTGTGCGTCGTTCAACCCAGCGCCCTTGGCGAAGTCGCCTTCGCCTTCCTTGCCGCCATCCCAGCGCCCCGGGCCAAGCAGGAGCCGCACGCCTTCCGGCCCCAACTTGTCCAGCTTGTCGATGGCGCGCAGCACCGTCAACCGGCGTCCCGTATTCTCGTCGCCACCAAGCCCGATCGCCTCCAGCACGCCGTCGAGTACCTTGCGGTTGTTGACGCGGATGACGTAGTCGCCGCGCTTGATGCCGAGCGCTTCCATCACGTCGGCCATCATCATTGCCATTTCGGCGTCGGCGGCGACGCCCGGCGTGCCGATCGTGTCGGCGTCGAACTGCATGAACTGGCGGAAGCGGCCGGGGCCGGGCTTCTCGTTGCGGAACACCCAGCCGGAGCGGTAGCTGCGGTAGGGTTTGGGCAGGCGCTCGAAATTCTCGGCGACGAAACGCGCGGTCGGCGCGGTCAGGTCGTAGCGCAGAGACAGCCACTGATCGTCATCGTCCTGGAAGGAGAACACGCCTTCGTTCGGCCGGTCCTGGTCGGGCAGGAATTTTCCCAGCGCATCCGTATATTCGATCAGCGGCTGGTCGGCGGGTTCGAAACCATAAAGCTCATAGACCGAGCGGATCGTCGCCATCATCTTCTCTACGGCGCGGATGTCCTCGGCGCTGCGGTCGGCAAACCCGCGCGGCAGCCGCGCTTTCGTCTTTTCCGATTTGTCGGCCATGAGATGTTTGCCCGGTGTTTCGTGATGTTTGCAGGTCAACAATGTTGCGATTTTCGCAATGCGCGTGTCCTAACCGATGCTGATTGGTGCGGCAAGGCTGGCGACGTATGTGCGCATCTACGCCCTGCCAACACCCATATTCACAAGATGACAAGCCATGCGGCGGGCCCATTCGAGCCGACATCCGGTGAAGTCGCCGGGCCCACCATGCGCGATGCGCTAGTGACAGGACTGCTGGTGATCTACCCTGCCCTTGCCATCGTGGCGGCCATTTTCGCCGGGCTTTACATGTCCAGAACCATCGGCGCCTGACAGGCCGGCGCCGGGGCGTAGGCGCCGCCGCTATTTCGGCCGCTTGAAAGCCTTCCGTTCCTTCTCGACCTCCTTGCGGCAGACGCAGCCTTCGAGATGGTCGTTGACGAGGCCCATGGCCTGCATGAAGGCGTAGACCGTGGTCGGGCCGACGAAGCTCCAGCCGCGCTTCTTCAGTTCCTTCGAAATCCGTACCGAGACCGCCGTGGTCGGGTTGGCGCGCAGATGGGCGAGGTCGACGATCTCGGGCCGCTCCTCCTTGCCGGGTTCGAACTTCCAGAACCAGGCGGCCAGCGAGCCGAATTCGTCCGCCATTTCGCGAGCGCGCTTGGCGTTGTTGATGGTCGAGACGATCTTGCCGCGATGGCGGATGATGCCGGCATTGCCGAGCAGGCGCTCGACATCCTTGTCGGTGAAGGCAGCGACCTTGTCGAAGTCGAAGCCGGCGAAGGCCTCGCGAAAATTCTCGCGCTTGCGCAGGATGGTCAGCCACGACAGGCCCGACTGGAAGCCCTCGAGACAGATCTTTTCGAACAGCCTGCGGTCATCGGCCACCGGCCGGCCCCATTCATGATCGTGATAGTGCAGATAGTCGGGCAGATTGCCATGCCAGAAGCAGCGCGCGACACCGTCGGGACCGGCGAGCAGGCCGGTGTTTTCTTGTTGCATGGCTGAAATCCATTCCTTAACGCGCTTTTGCGCTGCTTTACCGTGGCTTTACCAGATTCCTGAACGCGGCGGTAACCACACCAAAAGGTTTACTGACAGTTCGGCATTTTACGCATTCCGATTCATGTTTCGGTTGCTACTGGCGCGCCAATGATCGCCGAACCGGGGAGCGTTTCCACCCGGTTGTATCAGACGATCAAGGTGCGTTCCCGATGAAGAGAGTCCTGTTTCCCTTGCTCGGCGCCGTGGCTGTGTTTGCCGCCGGCGTCACGCCGTCCACCGCCGGCGGCCGCTATGCCGACAGGCCGCCCGTGATGGTGAGCCCCGACCTTTCTGCCCCGTGGGTGCTGCAGCTTGGCCATGCGCCCGGCATCGTGCGGCAGAACCGTTCGGTCGCGCAGCAGCAGCCGCGCCTGCGCTATGCGCAGCCGCAAGCACAGCCCGACCGCGTACAGACGGCCGCCGTGCAGATGCCGGCCAAGCGCATGGTGATGCGCCCACAGATCAACCCGATCTACCTGCCGCAGGAAGTCGACTATGACGGTGGGCAGAAGCCAGGCACGATCGTGATCGATACGACGCAGAATTTCCTCTATCTGGTCGAGAAGAACGGCAAGGCGCGGCGCTACGGCGTCGGCACCGGCAAGCCGGGCTTCGAATGGTCGGGCACGCACAAGATCACCAACAAGCGCGTCTGGCCGGACTGGCGCCCGCCGGCGCAGATGATCAAGCGCGAAGCGGCCAAAGGCCGCTACCTGCCGACCTATCTGGCTGGCGGCATCGAGAACCCGCTCGGCGCCCGCGCGCTCTATCTCGGCACCACCGAGTATCGCATCCACGGCACCAACCAGCCATGGACGATCGGTGGCGCGGTGTCGTCGGGCTGCATCCGCATGCGCAACGAGGACGTCGTCGACCTTTATGAACGGGTCAATGTCGGAACCACGGTCGAGGTGATATAATTTCGCGAATCACCTGATCCGGAGACGCATCGTTTTCCGGGGTCGGAAGAAATAAGGGGGACGGGCCGTATGGGGATGCGGTCGGTCAGGAAGGGCAGTGCGGGGAACCGCGCTGCCCTTTCCTTTTGGTTGGGCAGGAGGCGTTCCGCGGCGTTGCGTCGCGCAAAAGGCATCGCGGTTCGCTTTCATGCTGACATTTCCGATGTTCTTTTGCTATGTCGGCGCCAACGAGAGAAAGAGTCCACCCATGTCCCTGTCCGACGACAGCCGCTATCTCAAGGGCGGCCCGGTTGCCCAGCGCATCATCGCCGCCGTGCGTCAGGATGCGGCGATTGCCAAAGCCGAGGGTTTTCCGCCCAAGCTGATCTCGATCACCGTCGGCGACACCGATGCCGTCGATGTCTATGTCCGCAACCAGCGCGCCAAGGCTCAGCTCGCCGGCATCGATTTCGAGGAAAGGCGCTTTCCCGCCACTATCACTTCAGGCGAGCTGGAAGCGGCAATCCATGGCCTGAACGCCGATCCGCGCGTCACCGGCATCATCATCCAGCGGCCGGTTCCCGCCCATATCCCGATCAAGACGCTGCAGGCGGCGGTGCATCCGCTGAAGGATGTCGAGGGCATGCATCCGGCCTCGATCGGCAACATCGTCTACAACCAGCTCGATCTGGCGCCCTGCACGGCGGCCGCCTCGGTCGAGTTGCTGAAGGAGACAGGCCTCGATCTCAAGGGCCTGGAAGTCGTGGTCGTCGGCCATTCGGAAATCGTCGGCAAGCCGATCGCCTTCCTTCTGATGAGCGAAGGCGCGACCGTCACGGTCTGCCACCACATGACGCGCTCGGTCGCCGCCCATGCACGCCGCGCCGATGCGCTGTTCGTCGCCGTCGGCAAGCCGCGGCTGATCAAGGCCGACATGGTGAAACCAGGGGCTGCCGTCATCGACATCGGCATCAATTCCGAAATCGGGCCGGATGGGGCGAGCCGCATTGTCGGCGACGTCGACACCGAAAGCGTGCGCGAGGTCGCCTCCTGGATCACGCCTGTGCCAGGCGGCGTCGGCCCGATCACGGTGGCGATCCTGCTGCGCAACACGATGGTGGCGCTCAGCCGGCAGCGCGCGCTCTACGAGGCGACTTACGGTACGGCGGACAGGCTCGCGGCGGAGTAGGCTCCCGGTCCTCATTCTGCCGCGACGAGGCTGTCCTCGAGCACACCGTCTGGCTTCGGTCCGCCATAGGCCCAGTCGAGCAATTTTACCGTGTGCACCACTGGCAGCTTCGCGGCGGACGCAATCTGGGTGATGCAGCCAATGTTGCCGGTGGCAATGATCGAAGCGCCGGTCGCCTCGATGTTCTTCACCTTGCGGTCGCGCAGCCTGGCCGAAATCTCGGGCTGCAGGATGTTGTAGGTGCCGGCCGAGCCGCAGCAGAGATGCCCTTCATGCGGCTCGCGGACGATGAAACCGGCCTTGGCCAGCAACTCCTTCGGCTGGCGGATGATCTTCTGACCATGCTGCATGGAGCAGGCGGAATGATAGGCGACAACGGTGCCCGGCTTGCGCACCGGCTCGGGCAGATCGATGGCGGTGAGATACTCGGTGATGTCCTTGGCCAGCGCCGACACACGCGCGGCCTTGTCGGCATAGGCCGGATCCAGCCGCAGCATGAAGCCGTAGTCCTTGATCGTCGTGCCGCAGCCTGAGGCAGTGATGATGATGGCATCGAGACCGCCCTGTTCGATGGCGCGTGTCCAGGCGTCGACATTCTGCCTTGCCGAAGCAAGCGCTGCCTCCTCGCGTCCCATGTGATGAACCAGCGCGCCGCAGCAGCCTTCGCCCTTGGGCACCACGACCTCGACGCCGAGCCGCGTCAGCAGAGAGATCGTCGTGTCGTTGATGGCGGGGTCGAGTACCGATTGCGCACAGCCGGTAAGGATGGCGACGCGCCCCTTTTTCGTGCCCCGCCCGACATGAATGCCCGGCGAGGCCATCGGCGAAGCCCCGGGGATCGATGCCGGGGCCAGCTTAAGCATCGCGCCGAGCGGCTTCAACGCCGGGATCTTCTCGAACAAGCCAATGAACGGCTTGCCCAGTTTCGCCAGTTTGAGCGCGGCGCGAAAGCGTTGAGGGTAGGGCAAGACAAAGGCCAGCATGGAACGGGTCAGCCGGTCGAGCAGCGGCCGCTTGTAGGTCTCCTGGATATGGGCGCGGGCGTGGTCGACAAGATGCATGTAGTTGACGCCCGATGGACAGGTGGTCATGCAGGCCAGGCACGACA
The DNA here is from genome assembly GCF_006441275.1 of Mesorhizobium sp. B2-4-17. Lineage (NCBI taxonomy): Bacteria > Pseudomonadati > Pseudomonadota > Alphaproteobacteria > Hyphomicrobiales > Phyllobacteriaceae > Mesorhizobium > Mesorhizobium sp. B2-4-17. The sequence continues at coordinate 214,463 of NZ_VFUX01000001.1, forward strand.
GGCAGCGGTCGATATGGGTGACGATCTCCTTGTCGGCGGGACGGCCGTTTTCCAGCATGTCCTTGATGAGATAGATGCGCCCGCGCGGCGAGTCGAGCTCGTTGCCAAGCGTCACATAGGTCGGACAGGTGGCGGTGCAGAAACCGCAATGCACGCATTTGCGCAGGATCTTTTCCGATTCAGCGACATGCGGATCGGCAAGCTGGGCGGATGAGAAATTCGTCTGCATCTGATGTCCTAGGCCATGCGGCCGGGATTGAGGATGTTTTTCGGGTCGAATTCCTGCTTCAGGCGCAGGCTGAGCGCGGCAAGCGCCGGCGCCTGTGGTTCGAACACCGGCAGCGCCGTGCGATGGGCGGGCGCCGCGCGCGCCAGCGTCGCGTGGCCGCCGCCATGTTTGCGCAAAAGCCCCCGTAACAGAGCCGCTTCCGGGTCGCCCTCTTCCATGCGCAGCCACACCAGTCCGCCCTGCCAGTCATAGAAGGCGCTGACAGCGGCCTGCATGCGCAAGGTCAGGACCATCTGGTGCGCTTGCGAAGGCACCATCGACACGCGCCAGACCGGTTTCTCGCCGCCATCGGCGAAGGGCCTGATATCGCGTATGTCGCGCCAGATCAGCCGCGAGGCCTCACCGGAAATTTCCTCCAGCGGCCCAGCCTTGCCAAGCAGCGTCTTCAGCGCTGCAATACGGTAGGCAACGGACGGGCCAAAGCCCTCGACGCGCAGCAACGTGGCGGCGTCACTGCCGAGCGCGCCGCCGGCGACGCGCGCGGCAATGCGCTCCGGCAAATAGGCAGCGCTCGACACTTCCGCGCTGCAGCCGAGTGCCATCGCCATCGCGGCGGCCGCCGCATCATCAAGCAATCCTCTGATCGCCAGGGTGACTTCGGCTTCGGCCGCAGGCAGTACCTTGAAGGTGACATCGGTGAAAACGGCCAAGGTACCCCAGCTGTTGGCCATCAGCTTCGATAGATCATAACCGGTGACGTTCTTGACCACGCGGCCGCCGGATTTGAAGGCTTCGCCCCGGCCGGAGACCCCATTGATACCGAGGATATGGTCGCGTGCCGCACCGGCCTTCAGCCGCCTCGGACCGGACAGGTTCGCGCCGAGCACGCCGCCGATCGTGCCTTTGCCCGGCTCGCCGCCCAGCAACGGACCATAGTCCATCGGCTCGAACGCCAGTTGCTGGCCGTTCTCCGCCAGCAGTTTCTCGATCTCGGCCAGCGGCGTGCCGGCTTTCGCTGACAGCACCAGTTCGGCGGGTTCATAAAGTGTCACGCCGGTGAGCCTCGACAGGTCGAGCGTGTGCTCCGTCTGCAGCGGACGGCCGACGCCACGCTTGGAGCCATGGCCCAGGATTTCGAGCGGCGACTCTTCCGCCGCCGCCCAGGCGACGGTGGAGAGGACTTCGTCTGAGGTGGAGGGGGTGAAGGTGGTCAAGGTGCTGCACCAACAGCCAGCCGCTTCCAGCGGCGAAAAGCGAGCGCCACTTCCTTGCGCGCGATCCTGTCGAGCGAGAATTGTTTGAACAGCAAATCAGACTTCGGCAGAGCTTGGGTTCCTCGCCCCCGCAAGGCGGGGGAGAGGTGGCTCGGGCGGAGCCCGAGACGGAGAGGGGCAATCATAGAACGTCGCCCCCAATCTTCTTGGGCGCGAAAACAAACCTCAGATCTGTGGCGACCACGTCTTCGGCTATTCGCCCCTCCAGTGCCGCGAGAATGGTCTCGCAGACAATCCGGCGAGTTTTGAGAATGTCGACATTCCAGAAACGCAGCACCGAAAATCCCTCACCGCGCATGAACTCGTCGCGTCGCCGGTCATAGGAATTCTCGGAGTGCTGACTTCCGTCAAGTTCGACGACCAGCTTTTCGCTACGACAGGTAAAATCGGCGAAGTATGGTCCGATCGGCATCTGCCGTACGAATTTGTACCCGCCGAGCCTTCTGGCCTTTAGCTCGGTCCAGAGTAACGCTTCAGCCTGATTGTCGCCGTGACGAAGTGTGCGAGCACGCGCAATCTTCTCAGGCGAGCGGCGGCTTGGTGCGGGCGTCACCCTCTCCGACTCGGGCTGCGCCCGAGCCACCTCTCCCCCGCTTTGCGGGGGCGAGGAACCCCTATTCTGAGACGACATCACCTCAAAACCTCGGAATGTCGGGAAACGCCACCTGCCCGCGATGCACGTGCATGCGGCCGAGTTCGGCGCAGCGGCGGAGCTGCGGGAAGACTTTTCCCGGATTGAGCAGGTGGTTGGGATCGAAGGCGCATTTGACGCGCATCTGCTGGTCGAGGTCGATCTGGTTGAACATTTCCGGCATCAGGTCGCGCTTCTCGACGCCCACGCCATGTTCGCCAGTGAGGACGCCGCCGACCTTGACGCAGAGCCGCAAAATGTCGGCGCCGAAGCTTTCGGCCTTGTCGAGTTCACCCGGCACGTTGGCATCGTAGAGGATCAGCGGGTGCAGATTGCCATCGCCGGCGTGAAAGACATTGGCGACGCCGAGCCCATATTTCTGCGACAACTCGCGCATGCCGTGCAGCACGCGCGGCAGTTCCTTGCGCGGGATGGTGCCGTCCATGCAGTAATAGTCGGGCGAGATGCGGCCGACCGCTGGGAAGGCTGCCTTGCGGCCGGCCCAGAAGCTCAAGCGCTCCTGCTCGGACTGCGAAATGCGGCAGGTGGTCGAGCCGTTGCGGATGGCGATCGCCTCGACCGCGGTGATGAGATGATCGACCTCGACGACAGGCCCGTCGAGCTCGACGATCAGCAAAGCCTCGACATCCAGCGGATAGCCGGCATGGACGAAATCCTCGGCCGCACGGATGGCCGGGCGGTCCATCATTTCCATGCCGCCTGGAATGATGCCGGCGCCGATGATGTCGGCGACGCACTGGCCGCCCTGCTCGCTGGTCGGGAAGCCGATCAGCAGCGCGCGCGCCGTCTCCGGCTTCTTCAGGATGCGCACGGTGACCTCGGTGACGACGCCGAGCAAGCCTTCGGAACCGGTCATGACGCCAAGCAGATCATAGCCTTCCGCATCGAGGTGACTGCCGCCCAGCCGCACCACCTCGCCGTTCATCAGCACCATCTCGATGCCGAGCACATTGTTGGCGGTGAGGCCGTATTTCAGGCAGTGGACGCCGCCGGAGTTTTCCGCGACATTGCCGCCGATCGAGCAGGCGATCTGGGAGGATGGATCGGGGGCGTAATAAAAGCCCTCCTGCTCGACGGCGGTGGTGATGCCGAGATTGGTAACGCCCGGTTGGGCAACGACGATGCGATTGGGATAGTCGACCTGGAGGATGCGGTTGAAGCGGCTCATGACCAGCAGCACAGCATCTTCCAGCGGCAGTGCGCCGCCCGACAGCGAGGTGCCGGAGCCGCGCGGTACGACACGGATGTTGCGGTCGTTGCAGTATTTCAGCACGCGGGACACCTGCGCCACCGTTTCAGGCAGCACCACGACCAGCGGCAATTGCCGATAGGCGGTGAGGCCATCGCTCTCGAAGGCCCGCATGGCGTTGGCAGCATCGACCACGCCCTCGCCCGGCACGATGATGCGCATGTCGGCGACGATCTCGTCGCGATGGCGCATCGTGGCATCGTCAGGTTGCGGCATGGCCAAGCCGGACATCAGCAGCCTCATTCTGGTTCACTGGTCAAAATCTTTTACCAGTCCGGCACGCCCGTTGCAAATCCTGCTTTGGTTGAGACCGCAAGTCGAGGCCGAGACGAGCTTCCGCAGCGGCAATCTGCCGCTACCCTCCTCCCTTGAGGGGGAGGTGGCCGCGAAGCGGCCGGAGGGGGTCGTCTCACCTAGATCGCCGACTTCATCTCTGGCGCGAAACGAGCGCTGGCGCTCTACGCGAGGCGACCCCCTCTGTCGCCTTCGGCGACCTTGAGGGGGGAGATTGCGAGCCTATTCGCCGGCGTGCTTGCCAGGCTCGGAATGCATCCGGCGCACACGGCGCACGCCCCACCAGACCAGCAGGATGGCGACCGGCACCGAGGCGGCGGTGACGATCTCCGGCGCGAAGGCATGACCGAAGATCGAGGCGCCCTTGGCGACATAGCCGATCAGGCCGACGACATAATAGGAGACGGCGGCGACCGAGAGGCCTTCGACGGTCTGCTGGAGCCGCAGTTGCAGGCGGGCGCGGTTGTTCATCGAAGCGAGCAGGTCGCGGTTTTGCTTCTCGACCTCGACATCGACCCAGGTGCGCAGCAGCGTGGTGGCGCGGGTGAGTTTTCGCGACAGGTTGGCTTGCCGTTCTTCCACCGAGCGGCAGGTCCGCATCGCCGGCGCGACGCGACGCTGCAGGAACCCTTCCCAGGTGTCGTAGCCGGGCACGGCTTCCTCTTCGAGTGCCTCCAGCCGCTCGACGACGATGCCATCATAGGCGCGGCTGGCGCCGAAGCGGTAAAGACTCGAGGCCGCGTCCGCCTCCAGTTCCGCGGCAAGTTCGGTCAGGTCGGCGAGCAGCGTCTGGCTGTCGCGGGTCTCGGCGACCTTCATTTCCAGCGTGGTCAGAGCCAGCCTGTCCTCGATACGACGGGCGCGACCCGACAAGGTCAGCGCCAGCGGCAGGCCGAGCATGGCGAGCGTGCGGTAGGTTTCGATGTCGATCAGCCGCTGCGACAGCGCCCCGGTGCGCGCCGGCGTCAGGCCGCGATCGAGCACCAGTATGCGGGTCATGCCGTCACCATCCTGGCGGAAATCGGTGACGATTGCCGCGTTGCCGCGCTCGACCAGCGAGTAGCACAGGCTGGTAGGGTCGAAATCGGCGATCAACCGCTCGCTCACCTGTGTCCATTTGCGGATCTCGAGCCGGATGCCCGAAATGACGGTGCCCGGCGGCGAAAAGCCGTTGCCGAACGGCGAATCCTCCTGCCCCCTGCCGTTTTCGGAAAGCGGCCCTTCCCACAGATAGGTCGAGAATTCCGTATGCCGCTCCCAGCGCAGCGAGCCCTTGCCCCACTTCATGGCGTGGTGACGCGCCTGGCGGTCGGGCGCGGCAATGCCAAGGCGCCGCGACAGTTCGGAAAGCACGGCATGATCGACGCTGGAACCGCCTTCGGTCATGAAGGCGAGTTGCACCAGGACGCGCGGCTTTTCGATCAGCGGATGCGGCCGGGCATGCACCTCCCCCAGTGCGCCGGGCCGGCCCTCATGCGCGGGGAAGCCCATGACGCTGCCCTTGGCACGCGGCTGGAATTCGAGATTGGACGGGTCGTCTGACACGGCTGGTCCCCCGGGGTTTCCTTGACCCTCTTGCAGTCGCGTCCCTCTAGGGCCAATCGCCTGATGACGCAAACAGCAAAGTTTAGCCGAAGGTTGATGGAACAGCGCGCGGCAATGCCGGCCCACCCTGACCAATTGGATAAATAATTTGACCAGTTGGCGACGCAGGCTTTATCGTGCGTGATACCGGTTCACCTTCCAGGCAATCTGTTGAGCGATATTTTTTCCAGGATCGAGCATTCGCGCACCGCCGACGAGGTGGTGCAGCAGATCGAGAGCCTCATCCTCGAAGGCGTGCTGCGCACGGGTGACCGGTTGCCGGGCGAGCGCGAGTTGGCACGCCAGTTCGACGTGTCGCGGCCGATCCTGCGCGATGCGCTGAAGGCGCTCGAAGGGCGCGGCCTGCTGACCACGCGCCCAGGCGGCGGCACGCATGTCGCCGACATCATCGGCCAGCTGTTCACCAAACCGGTGGCGGACCTGATCTCGATGCATCGCAAGGCGGTGACCGACTATCTGGAATACCGCCGCGAGATCGAAGGCATAGCCGCCGAATATGCGGCGCGGCGCGCTACCCCCGAGGATCTTGCGCTGCTCGACCGCATCATGGCGCGCATGGATGAGGCGCATCGCACCGGCGATTTCGACGACGAGGCCGAAATCGACGTCGAATTCCATCACGCGATCTGCGAATGCGCGCACAACATCCTGCTCCTCCACACGCTGCGCTCCTGCTACCGGCTGCTGTCGGAAGGCGTGTTCCAGAACCGGCTGCTGGTGTTCACCGTGCCCGGCGCGCGCGAGGCGCTGCTTGCCCAACACCAGGCGATCCACGCCGCGGTGAAAGCCGGCGATCCGGCCGGAGCCCGGCAAGCGGCGATGGACCATATGACCTATGTCGAGCGGTCGATGGCGGAAGCCGAGCGCAGCGGCGAGTGGCAACGCGTGTCGCGGCTCAGGCTGCGGCAGCGTTCGGAAGCCGGCGACACCGAACCGGCACGCAGGCGCTCCTAGTCAATTCGATTCAAGCGGGGACCATCATGAGCGACATTCTCACCATCGCAGACCTCAAGGATCTCGCGCGCCGACGCGTGCCCAAGATGTTCTTCGACTATGCCGACTCCGGTGCCTGGACTGAGAGCACCTATCGCGCAAACGAGGAAGATTTTCAGAAGATCAAGTTCCGCCAGCGCGTGCTGGTCGACATGAGCAACCGCTCGCTGGAATCGACCATGATCGGCCAGAAGGTTTCGATGCCGGTGGCGCTGGCGCCGACCGGCCTGACCGGCATGCAGCACGCCGATGGAGAGATGCTGGCGGCGCAGGCGGCCGAGGAATTCGGCGTGCCCTTCACCCTGTCGACAATGAGCATCTGTTCGATCGAGGACGTCGCCTCGGTGACGAAGAAGCCGTTCTGGTTCCAGCTTTATGTTCTGCGCGACAAGAATTTCGTGCTCGACCTGATCGACCGCGCGAAGGCGGCGAAATGCTCGGCGCTGGTGCTGACGCTCGACCTGCAGATCCTCGGCCAGCGCCACAAGGATGTCCGCAACGGGCTTTCGGCGCCGCCCAAGATGACGCTGACCAACATCATCGACTTGGCTCTCAAACCGCGCTGGTGCCTGGGCATCGCCGGCACCAAGCGTCGCACCTTCCGCAACATCGTCGGCCATGCCAAGGGCGTCGGCGACGTCTCTTCTTTATCGTCCTGGACGACAGAGCAGTTCGATCCGCAGCTGTCGTGGAAGGACGTGGCGTGGATTAAGGAGCGCTGGGGCGGCAAGCTGATCCTGAAAGGCATCCTCGACAAGGAAGATGCGCTGATGGCGGCCAAAACCGGCGCTGACGCCATCGTCGTTTCCAACCATGGCGGGCGTCAGCTCGACAGTGCGTCATCGTCGATCATGGTGCTTGAGGAAATCGCCGATGCGGTCGGCGATCAGATCGAGGTCCATATGGATGGCGGCATCCGCTCCGGCCAGGACGTGTTGAAAGCGCTTTGCCTCGGCGCCAAGGGCACCTATATCGGCCGGCCATTTCTTTACGGCCTGGGCGCGCTCGGCAAGGAAGGAGTTACCAAAGCGTTGGAAATCATCCGCAAGGAGATGGACATAACGCTGGCGCTGTGCGGAAAGCGGCTGGTGACGGACGTGGGCAAGGACCAGCTTCGGCGCTAGGACCGTTCATTCGTTGGCCGTAGCTTCCACGTGACGGCCCGATCATGGAGACGACGCCAGCCTTGACGCAGAGCGGCATTCATTTTCTCGACGCGCGTGGACCGGACGGCATGCGGCTCTACGCCATCGGCGATGTGCACGGGCGATATGACCTGCTCAGCGCCATGCATCGCCGGATCGAGAACGAGCTGGAATACGCGCCGTCGTCCGACTGGCGCATCATCCATCTCGGCGACTATACCGACCGGGGGCCGGAGTCCAAAAGCGTCATCGATTTCCTGATCGAGGCGCAAAAGCGCGATCCGCGCAATTTGATGCTCGCCGGCAACCACGACATCGGCTTCCTCGAATTTCTCGACGTTCCCGAGCCGGACGGCCTGTTCATGGGCAATGGCGGCATCCAGACGGCGCAGTCCTATGGCGTGACGCTTTCCGCTGGCAATGGCTGGTTCGGCAGGGCCGAGGCGGCACTACGGCAGGGCCACGCGGCACTGGTCGACGCCGTGCCGCAGAGCCATATCGACTTCCTGCGCTCGCTGCCGTTTTCAGTGACCTTCGGTGACTTCTTCTTCTGCCATGCCGGCATAAGGCCGGGCGTTCCGCTCGACCAGCAAAGCCCTGCGGATCTGATCTGGATCCGCGACCTCTTCCACCACCATTCCGGCCTTTATCCCAAGATCGTGGTGCACGGCCACACGCCGGTGCCGGAAGCCGAAGTGATGGTCAACCGCGTCAATGTCGACACGCTTGCCTGGCAGTCAGGCAAGCTTACCGCGCTCGTCGTGGACGGAGCGGACAAGCGCATCCTGGAAATGGCGATAAAGGAAGCTTGAGCGCCGCGCGTTAGAGGACGCGAGGGAGCCTCCGGCTTTAGCGAAGCGAGGCGGTGACGCCGTAGCCGTCGATGGCGTTGTGGTTGTTGGCTGCATCTGCGGTATAGATACCCAGACCGCAAAGCACGATGGCCGACAGCATGGCAAAGGACAGAAGCGCTGCTTTCACGGAAGTCATCTCTTGTTGAGCTTTCTGCATCTGTGCATGGGTCAGTTACCAATGCGTTGAAACGGAGAATTCGCTTCAAATTTTCGGCGATTTCGCGCTGCTAGGCATTTTCTGTATCGGAGGTGTGTCGCACGGGTCACACAAAAGGTTCATCGCGGTTGCACAGCCGATGCAGGGCGCGCGCCTTCTAGGATAGCGGGCGGACACAAGCCAAGGATGAAAGGTGTTTTCCCCAGACGGATTCAGGGCCGCGTGCCAATTATGTCACGCGGCGGGCTGCGGAGGGCGGATGCTCAGATGGTCGCGACCCAGGCGCGAGCAATGGCAAGGCCGGCGGCATCCGCGTCGGGGCCGTTGCGTGCCATTTCGCCGTCAAGCTTGCCGGCCCAGTCGGGATGGCGCGCGGCGATAACAGGCGCGAAGGAGGAACTCCAGTCCTTGACCATCGGCCGGTCGGCCTCGAAATGGAACTGGAAGCCGTAGACTGCGCGGCCGACCCGAAACGCCTGATTTTCGGCGACGTCATTGCCGGCGAGCCGCACGGCGTTTTCCGGCAGTTCGAACGTGTCATCGTGCCACTGGAAGATCGGGAACTTTTCCGGCAGCGCGGCCAATACCGGATCGGCCTTGGCGTCCGGCGTCAGCGAAACGCCGTGCCAGCCGAATTCGTTGGCGCCGCCGATGCGGTTCTCGCCGCCGAAGGCACGGGCGACAAGTTGGCTGCCGAGGCAGATGCCGAGCACCGCGCGGTCCTTGCCGGCGAAATCGCGGGTCAGTTCGAGCAGCGCGGGGAAATAGGGATATTCATCATCGGCCAATGCATTCTGGCCGCCGCCGAGCACCACCATGGCATCGTGCCCGGCTGCATCGTCAGGCAACGGATCGCCCTTGTAGGGCAGGCGCACATCGAGATCGGCACCCGCTTCCGCAAGGGCGGCACCAACCTGGCCGAGGCCGGTATTGTCGTAGTTCTGGACCACCAGCACCCGCATCCGCAAACCCTGCTGACATGAAAATGATGCGAGGAGCGATACCATGCCGCCAGCGTTGCGGCCAAGATGCGTATCCTGGGAGAGAACTATGCCACTGCAGAACCGGGTCGATCCGTTCGGCGCCATCCGCGCCGTGCCAGAGCGCGGCCTGTTCACCGGCAATCGCGGCATCATCCATGATCCCGAAACGAAGACCCTGTTGAAGAAACGCTGGGCCCTGCAGGCCTGGATCATCTGCGTGTGCCAGTTCCGCAACGTACGGCGCGAGCCGATGGGCCGCAACCGGCCGGGTGGCAAGACCGGCTGGACCGAGCTGTTTTTCCTGGACGAGGTCACGGCGTTGGCTGCGGGGCACCGGCCCTGCTTCTTCTGCCAGCGCGAACGGGCCAGGGATTTTGTCGGCCACTTCGGCAAGGCCTTCGGCATTGCCGAACCGCGCGCCCCGCAGGTCGACAAGCGGCTGCATAGGGAGAGACTGGCGTCGGGCGGCAAGCCTCCAGCGATCGCCGCCGATGAGCTTGCCGGCCTCCCTGACGGTGCGATGATTGCCGACGGCGGCAATGCCTATGGCTTGCGCGCCGGCAAGGTGTTGGACTGGTCGTTCGCTGGATATGGCCAACCGCAAGGTTTCAGCGGCCTCGCCGGCCGCCCACTGCGGCTCCTGACGCCGCCGACCACAATCTCGGTGTTGAGACAGGGCTTTCGGCCGGTATGGCATCCGTCCGCCGAGGCTTGACGCCGGCGGCCGGGTCCCCCATTCCTCGGCCATGCGCGCCAATTACAAAATGCAACGTCTGTTCGTGTCCGACGATCTCGGGTCGAACATCGAGCTTGAGCCCAGCCAGCAGCAAAGTCACTATCTGATGCATGTGCTGCGGCTCGGCGAAGGCGCGGACGTCCTGCTGTTCAATGGCCGCGATGGCGAGTGGTCGGCTGCGATTGCCGCCAAATCAAAAAAAGCGGTGCGGCTGAAAGTGCTGACGCTGCAACGGCCACAGCCGCCGCTGCCCGATCTCATCTACTGTTTCGCGCCGCTGAAGCAGGGCCGCCTCGACTATCTCATGCAGAAGGCAGTCGAGATGGGCGCAGGTATTTTGCAGCCGGTCGTCACCCAGCATACTCAAGTGGCCAAGCCGTCAATCGATCGCCTGCGCGCCAATGTCGTCGAGGCCGCCGAGCAGTGCGGCATCCTGGCGGTGCCGGAGCTTCGCGAGGCGGAAAAGCTCGAACGCCTGCTGACCGGGTGGGACAAGGAGCGGCGGCTGATCTTCTGCGACGAGGACGCCTCGACCAACAATCCGCTGCCGGCCTTGCAGCAGGTGAAGGAGAAGAAGCTGGCGCTGCTGGTCGGGCCGGAAGGCGGCTTTTCCGATGACGAGCGCAAGATGCTGCGCGCCCTGCCCTTCGTGACCGCCATTCCGCTCGGGCCGCGCATCCTGCGCGCCGACACGGCGGCCGTGGCCGCACTTGCCGTCATGCAGGCAACGATCGGAGATTGGTGAGGCTCTTCTTTCTCCCTCCGAGCAAGAAGGCGCGCTCTTCAATTCCTCTTGACCTCTGGCTCAGGATTTTTCGCTTGATCGGCTGCTGACATTTCGTCCATTTACCGCCGGCGGCCCTCCGGCTGCTATTGAGGGCTTGATCATGGCGCGCGACACAACGGATTTCCGGCCGATCGAAGGCGTCGACGAACTCGTCGAGCACCTGGCCGAGGGCAACAAACCACGTGACAAGTGGCGCATCGGCACCGAGCACGAGAAATTTCCGTTCTATATCGATGGCAACGCACCGGTGCCCTATGGCGGCGAACGCGGTATCCGCGCCATCCTCGAAGGCATGCAAAACAAGCTCGGCTGGGACCCGATCATCGATGACGGCCGCATCATCGGCCTGGTCGAGCCGACGGGACAAGGGGCGATATCGCTCGAGCCCGGCGGCCAGTTCGAGCTTTCCGGCGCACCGTTGGAGACGATCCACCAGACCTGCCGCGAGGGCAATGCCCATCTGGCGCAGGTGCGCGAGATCGCCGAGCCGATGGGTATCCGCTTCCTCGGCCTTGGCGGCAGCCCGAAATGGTCGCTGGCCGAGACGCCGAAAATGCCGAAGTCGCGCTATGAGATCATGACGCGCTACATGCCCAAGGTCGGCACCAAGGGCCTCGACATGATGTACCGAACCTGCACGATTCAGGTGAACCTCGACTTCGAGAGCGAAGCCGACATGCGCCGCAAGATGCAGGTGTCGCTGAAGCTGCAGCCGCTGTCGACGGCGCTGTTCGCCAACTCACCTTTCACCGAGAGCCGCCCAAACGGCCTGCAGAGCTGGCGTGGCGACATCTGGCGCGACACCGACAACCAGCGCTCCGGACTGCTCGAATTCTGCTTCTCGCCCGATTTCGGTTTCGCCGATTATGTCGAATGGGCCCTCGACGTGCCGATGTATTTCGTCATTCGCGACGGCCGCTATCACGATATGACGCACATCACCTTCCGCCAGTTCATGGCCGGCGCCGCGCGCAATGAAGTGCCCGACGGTCTGCCGACGATGGGCGACTGGGCGAACCACCTGTCGACCCTGTTCCCCGATGTGCGCCTGAAGCGTTTCCTGGAGATGCGCGGCGCCGATGGCGGGCCGTGGCGGCGCATCTGCGCGTTGCCGGCTTTCTGGGTCGGGCTGCTCTATGACCCGGCGGCGCTCGACGCGGCGGAGGCGCTGACCTCCAGCTGGACCTACAAGGAAGTGCTGGCAATGCGCAACGCCGTGCCGGAGTTGGGTATTTCCGCGCCCTTCCGAAACGCCACGCTGCGCGACATGGCGCGCGACGTGCTGGCCATTTCGCGCCTGGGGCTGAAGAACCGCGGCAAGAAGAACCGCGACGGCTACGACGAGACGTCGTTCCTCAACACGCTCGACGAGGTCGTGGCGCGCGGCACCACCAGCGCCGAGGAGATGCTGTCGGCCTACCACACGCGCTGGGGCGGCTCGATCGAACCGGTGTTCATGGAATACGCCTACTGACCCCACGCGTTGAGGAGCGGCAAAACCCGCTTCAATAGAGTGATGAAACGAACTAGGCTCTCAGCTGGGGATTCCCCGGAGGAGAAGCCGATGCCCACCTTGTTCGACATGCTGACGCAAGCCCAGAACGGCAACGGCATGCAGGCGCTTGCCCAGCAATACGGGCTTTCGATGCAGCAGACGCAGGCGGCGGTCGCCGCGCTGCTGCCAGCTTTTTCGCAAGGGCTGCAGCGCAACACCGCCGATCCCTACGGGCTCGGCGCCTTCATGACCGCGATGGCCAGCGGCCAGCACGCCAAGTATTTCGAGGATGCGACGCGCGCCTTCTCGCCGCAAGGCGTCGACGAAGGCAACGGCATTCTGGGACACCTGTTCGGCTCGAAAGAGCTTTCGCGCGCCGTCGCCAGCCAGGCAGCGCAAGCGAGCGGCGTCAGCCAGCAGATCCTGCAGCAGATGCTTCCCGCGATCGCCTCGATCGTGATGGGCGGCCTGTTCAAGCAGACGACGGACCAGTTGACGGGAGGTCCGATGCAGCCCGCAGGCGGCTTCGGCGGCGGCAACAATCCGCTCGGCCAGATCATCGAGCAGATGATGCGGCAGGGCGGCGGCATGCAGGCGCCGCCGCCCCAGGCCCCGATGGACAACCCGCTTGGCAAGGTCTTGCAGGATATGTTTGGCGGCACGCCGCAAACGCAAGGCCGGCCGCAGCCGGCTCCCAATCCCTATGGCGACAATCCGCTCGGCAAGGTGCTGCAGGACATGTTCGGTGGCGCTGCCCAGCAACCACAGAACCGGCCGCAGCCGCAGCAGACACAGAGCCCCTACGGCGACAACCCGCTGGGAAAGATGTTCGAGGAGATGCTGCGCGGCGGGGGTGGATTTGGCGGCGAACAGCCGGCGTCCGAGGCCCCGCAGCAGCGTCAGGCACCACAGCCGCAGACCAACCCGAGCGGCAGGCCGAGGAATCCATTCGACGATATCTTCGGCAAGATGTTCGAGACCGGCGCCCAGCAGCGCGACGAGTACCAGAAAGGCGTGGAAACGATCTTCGACCAGTTCAAGCGGGACATGGACCGGCGGTAGGCGCCACGCTAAAGCCCACCATTTCCGGCAAGCCGAAAAGAAAAGCCCGATCCTTGGGAGGACCGGGCAATTTGCAGGCAGGCCGGCGGGGAACCGGCAGGGAGTGGGGAGCCTGCAGAACCTTGGTCGCGCTGACCTCTCAAAAGGTTCAACGGGGACCGACACTGAACCAATCAGGCCACCTTGCGGGCGATGTCCTCGATCGTTTCGACGCGATCGCTGGCAATTTCACGCAAGATCACCGTCGGGTCGCGGCCAAACGGCACGTCGATGGCGACATGCAGGTCGGCGCGCGTCAGGCCGATATCGGCGAGCTCGGCATCCGACATCTCGCCAAGGCGATAGAAGGCGCGGCGATTTTTCCAGGCGCGGTAGGCGCTGGAGACTGTATTCGCCACGCGCGTCGCAACGGCCGGACGCGTGATGATGCGCGAGGTCTCGGTGGCGAAATCGATCATGGTCATGTCAGCCTCCTTCGGAGTCGAGCGGACGAAGCCGGGCAAGCGGCGCCTGTCACAGGTGCCGCTCCGGTCTCGATTCACATGCTTTCATGTGGACAATGCCAATTTGCCATCGACCGATTGATTAATCCAACGAATGTTTCTAATCCTAGGCATCAACATCAATGATGGATCATCTCGATGAAAGCGCCACTCGATCTCGATCAGTTGCAGACCTTCATCTCGATCGCCGATACCGGCAGTTTTACTCGCGCGGCGGAAGAAGTGCATCGCACCCAGTCGGCCGTGTCGATGCAGATGCGCCGGCTGGAGGAGCGGATCGGCAAGCCGCTGTTCGAGAAGGACGGGCGCAGCAACAGGCTGACGGAGGAAGGCGACAAGCTGCTCTCCTACGCAAGACGGCTGCTCTACCTCAACCGCGAAACACTCGCCGCCTTCGATGACCAGCGGCTCGAAGGCACGATCCGCATCGGCACGCCGGACGACTATGCCGACCGTTTCCTGCCGGAGATCATGGCGCGCTTCACGCGCTCCAATCCGCGCGTCGAACTGACCGTGATCTGCGAGCCGACGCCGGGGCTGGTCGAGCATATCAAGCGCGGCAATCTCGACCTGGCGCTGGTGACGCACAATGATGTCCGCGGCCAATCGGAAGTCGTGCGGCGCGAACCGCTGCTGTGGGTTTCTTCGGCCAACCATGCGACGCACGAGCAGGAAATCCTGCCGATGGCCTTTGGCCGACCGAACTGCATCTGGCGGCGCGCCGCCGTCGATGTGCTGGACCAGCAGAACCGCGACTATCGCATCCTGTTCACCAGCTTCTCGGCAACCGTCATCACCGCCGCGGTGCTGTCTGGCCTGGCGATATCCGTGCTGCCGGAATGCGCGCTCAGGCCCGGCATGCGCGTGCTGGGCGAAGCCGACGGCTTCGGCGCCCTGCCCGACTGCCGCATCGGCATCATGCGCGGCCAGACGTCGCGGCCGGAGATCGTCGACGCGCTTGCCCGTCATATCTCGGAAAGCCTGGACAATATCTCGGTGCCGCTCGGCGAGGAGACGGGAACCTTCGACTTCGCCGCCCTTGCCTTCGCCAAGATGAAGCGGACCAGGCCGAACCAGATCCTGCCAGGCTGGTAGAAAGGGTCAGGCACCAGGTCATGAATGGCTGGCCTGACATGGGCGTCTTGACGTGGGGCGCCAACCAGCCCCCAATCGGCCGATGAGCGAAGCAGCATCCGAATCACGCACCAATGCCACCGAATACACGGTGAGCGAAATATCCGGTGCCTTGAAGCGCACGGTGGAGGACGTCTTCGGCAATGTGCGGGTGCGCGGCGAAATTTCGGGCTATCGCGGACCGCACTCCTCCGGCCATGCCTATTTCGCGCTGAAGGACGACCGCGCCCGGCTCGACGCCGTGGTGTGGAAAGGCACGATGAGCCGGCTGAAATTCCGTCCCGAGGAAGGGATGGAGGTGATCGCCACCGGCAAGCTGACCACCTATCCCGGCAAGTCCAACTACCAGATCGTTATCGACAATCTCGAGCCGGCCGGCGCCGGCGCACTGATGGCGCTGCTGGAGGAGCGCAAGCGCCGGCTGCAGGCGGAAGGGCTTTTCGACCCGGGCCGCAAACGCCGGCTGCCGTTCATGCCGTGCGTCATCGGTGTCGTCACCTCGCCGACCGGGTCCGTCATCCGCGATATCATCCACCGCATCAAGGACCGCTTTCCGCTGCATGTGCTCGTCTGGCCGGTGCGCGTGCAGGGCGAAACCGCGAGCGCGGAAGTGACCAATGCCGTCACCGGCTTCAACGCGCTGGCATGGGATGGCCCCATCCAGCGCCCCGACCTTTTGATCGTCGCGCGCGGCGGCGGCAGCCTGGAAGATCTGTGGGGCTTCAACGACGAGGCACTGGCGCGGGCAGTTTCCGCCTCCGGCATTCCGGTGATCTCGGCGGTCGGCCACGAGACGGACTGGACGCTGATCGACCTCGTCGCGGACGTGCGGGCGCCGACACCGACGGGTGCCGCCGAAATCGCCGTGCCGGTGAGGGCCGACCTCGAAGCGACGCTTGCCAGTCTCGGCGCGCGGCTGAAGGCCGCGGTGCTGCGCAATTTCGAGCGCAAGCGGCAGGCAGCCCGCGCGGCGGCGCGCGCACTGCCCTCGCCCGATCAATTGCTGGCGCTGCCGCGCCGGCGCCTCGATGATGCGACGAGCCGGCTCGGCCGCGGCCTGATGGTGTCCACCGAACGCAAGCGGGCACGATTCTTCGCCGTAAAATTGACGCCGGCGATGCTGTCGCAGAGGATTGCCGAGGCGCGGCGCACCAACGATCGGAACCTTTTGCGGGCGCAAGGGGCGCTGCGCGCGCTGACGAGGGCACGGCGCGCTGAACTGAACCGCGCCGCCGATCAGTTGCCAAAATGCGCCAAGGCGTCGTTGCAGCGTCACAGGCAGCAGTTGGCATTATTGCAGGGTCGCATCACCATCGAGCCGACGGCACGGCGGCAACGTGTGCAGAGGGATTTGCTGACGACACTGACCAGACGTGGCAGCCAGGCGGTACTGCTCAGGCTGGAGCGGCTGCGCGGCCGCATTGGCCAGGCCGACCGGCTGATGGCGACGCTTTCCCACAAGGCCGTCCTGGCGCGTGGCTTCGCGCTGGTGAAGGACGCCGACGGCGCCGTCATCAAGCAGGCGGCCGACGTGGCGTCGGGGATGGCGCTGTCGTTGGAGTTCGCGGACGGCACGGCGGATGCGGTGGCAACCAGCGGGACCGCTCGGCCAAGGCCGGCTGCCAGACCGGCGGCCAAGACCAAGGAACCCGGCAAACAGGGATCGCTGTTCTGAGATCATGACCGACAATCCGCATCATCATTTGGCAACGCCGTCAGGCAAGCCGCGCGCGCGAAGCATCGGCATCGGCTTTGACGGAACGCCCGGGCCGTTCAATGCGATCACCGACGTGCCCGGTGTCGCGGTCGGCTATTCGACGCTGATATCGGGCGATGGCGCGCTCGTCGTCGGCAAGGGGCCGGTGCGCACCGGCGTCACCGCCATTCTGCCGAGGCCGCGTGCCGAATTGGCCGCGCCAGTTTTCGCCGGCATCTTCAGCCAGAATGGCAATGGTGAGTTGACCGGCTCGCATATCGTCGAGGAAACCGGCGCTTTCAACTTCCCGATCACCATCACCAACACGCATTCCTGCGGGGTTTCGCGTGACGGCACGCTGCGTTGGATGAACCAGGCGCTGCCGGCCGCAATCGACAGTGCCTGGGGCCTGCCGGTGGCGGCGGAGACCTATGACGGGTTCCTCAACGACATAAACGGCCACCATTTGACGTTTGCGCATGTCGCCGAGGCGCTCGATGGCGCGGCGGGCGGCCCGGTCGAGGAAGGCAGCGTCGGCGGCGGCACCGGCATGATCACTTTCGGCTTCAAGGCCGGTTCCGGCACGGCGTCACGCATCGTCGCATGGCAAGGGCGCAGCTACACGGTGGGCGCCTTCGTGCAGTCGAATTTCGGCAAGCGGCGCAATTTTACCCTTCGTGGCCTGCGTGCCGGACCGGACCTTATCGAGCCAGCTGTCCGCGAGGGAACGCCGCGCGCCGAAAAGGGCTCCATCATTGCCGTCATCGCCACCGACGCGCCGTTCCTGCCGCACCAGATGAAGCGGCTGGCTCGCCGTGTGCCGCTCGGCGTCGCCATGACCGGCGGCTTCGGCTATCACAGCTCGGGCGATATCTTTCTCGCCTTCTCGACAGCCAATCCCGACGCGGCGCTGGCGCCATCGGGCCGCATCGCCAATGCCGATTTCATCCCCGATACGGACATCGATCCGTTTTTCGACGCGGTGATCCAGACCGTGGAAGAATCGATCCTCAACGCCCTTGTCGCCAATGACGACATGACCGGGCGCGACGGCAATTTCGTGCCGGCACTGCCGAAGGCGTGGCTGAAGGAAAAGTTCGGCTGAGACGAAACGCGGGCCAGATGGCCCGCGCATTCAGGCAGCTTCGACCCTCAATTTATTCCGCGGCCTTGCTGGAAGGCTGCTGGTGTTCATCGGCCTCGGCGGCTTCCTCGAGCCTGGAGGCGATCAACTCCTGAATATCGCCGACTTCCTCCTGGATGTCCTCCAACGGGATGCCGACCTCGGCCGCCTTGGCGGCGCATTCCTTGGCCAGTGTCTCGGCCTGCTTCTCGATCCTGGCATGGGCTTGGCAATGGACCTTTTCGCCGATCCATCCCCGCAAGAATTCGATCGCGTGTTCACTCATATTGCTGTTCCCTTGCGGCAAAGCCGGTTGGTAATCATAAACGTCGGCATCCAACAAAGGATGCATGCTCCCATTCCAGCCGAGTCGCGGCCAGCCGGCAAGTCGATGCCGTCCAAGGTCCACAGAGCCGAAGGAAATCGAGAGATGAAGAACATTTTCTGGTTCTGAAGGACTGTACCGTTGGCGGGATCGGTCCCGCTCCGAGCAATTGCTTCTATCTTTTTACGGCTTTCAGTCCGTTTCGCATCTCAATGGCTGTCGCTACAGCCGCCTTTGGACGTTGCGCTTCAAGGCGCGAGCCCGCGAGGCCGCCGCTATATAGTGACATCCTCATGCAATGTCGACTCCTCTGAACCGAGCCCGCAGGACGCTCGGAAGTCGCACATTGCGCCAGTCCTGTCAGAAGGTCTCAACCCAGGGCCTGAGTTCCATTTCCCAGGTCCAGGCGCTGCGGTGCTGGCGATGGATGGAGAGATAGGCCTGCGCGATCGCATCGGGTGACAGCCGGCGATCCTGCGGCTCGGAATCCTGCCCGGACGCGGCTGAGCCAATGGCGCCATCGATGATGAAATGCGCGACGTGGATGTTCTTCGGCGCCAGTTCACGCGCCATGGACTGCGCCAGCCCGCGCAAGCCGAATTTGGGCATTGCAAAACCGGCGGAGCCCGCGAACCCCTTCACGCTTGCCGTCGCTCCGGTGAAGAAGATCGAGCCCGCCCCCTGGGCGAGGAGCCGGTGGGTCGCCTCCTGGCCGACCAGGAAACCGCCATAAGCCCCGACCAGCAAAGCCCTGCCGGACGGTCTCGGGATCGAGCTCGGCGATCGGTCCACGGGCGCGTCCGCTGGCGTTGAAGACCACCAGCGAGAGCGGACCGGCCTTGTCGGCGACATCGAACAGACGCGCCACCGACGCGGGGTCGGAGACATCCGTTGCCACAGCCTGCGCGCCTGTCTGCGCCTGCAAGGCTTCCAGCTTTTCAACGTTGCGGGCAGCCAGGACCACATGGAACCCCTCCTTCGCGAAAAGACGCGCGAGCGAGGCGCTCAAGCCGGAGCCTGCACCGGCGATGACGGCGACTTTGGATGTCATGAGACCTCTCCTTCTTTCCACCGATTGCGGCCAATGGCTGGCGCATGGCCTTTATTGAAGCTTGCCCGATCAGCGCGGCGCCGGCAACGTGCACGGCGCCCAGAAAAATGGCCGGGCGCGAAAGCGGCCCGGCCAAAAAGAAGGTCATAACCTTCAGAGGGGAACACCGTCCGGCGAAATGGGAGGAAAACACCGAACGGATTTTTCTCTTTTGGACCGATTTCCGGCCGGATACGGCGAATGATTTTCTAAAGATCTGACGATACTGCGAAAATCCTGTCCTTTCCGGTAGAAAGTCAGCCGCCCCGGATTTCCGGCTCCAGCAGATCCTCGTAGTGACGGCCGTCATTGCCCGCAAGTCTCATCGACTTCAGATTGCCGGGAAGGAAAAATCAGCCCTTCGTTGCAGCCGCAACGGGATATTTCTTTCCACTCGCGAGGGAAAGCTGATCGCGATCATGCCGCGCTGGTCTCGCGGTTCGTCAGGGTCGGCCAGCATGTCGACATCCTGGCAGAGGCCAGTCAACAAGCGAGGTCTAGAGCGACGGCCCCAACTGGATCGGGCTGCCATCGCTGAACCGGGATAGACGGAACCTGTGAAGGCTGTGTCCTGTCTCGTTGCCCTGGATCAAATCGGACAGGATACGGCCCATGCCAGGGCCTATGCCGAAGCCGTGGCCACTCATCCCTGTCGCGATTACGAGACCCGGAACCGCGGCCGCGCGGTCGACAACAGGCACGACATCCGGCATCGCATCGATCATGCCGGCCCAGCTCGCCTTGAGCGGCACCGCGTCGAATTGCGGGAAAAGTCCCCTGAAGCCGGCATCGATGGCGCGAAGGGCCCTGGCCTCGGGAACAGGATTGAGAACGCGCATCTTTTCGAACGGGCTTTCCTTGTCCGCATCCCATTTGCGTGGGGTCGACCAGGCGTCCGGATATGCACGGGGTGCCGCCGGCCGGTAGCGCGTGCCGAACGGATTTGCCTTCAGGGCGGGCAGATATTTCGGTGCGTGGCGAAAAGCGTCCGGCCCAACATAGAGCAGATGGCTGCCTCCTGCCGCCAGCGTGTACCCGCCATCCTTTCTGCGCCGGAATGCGATGTGTTCGTCCGCGGCGGCGCCTGCGTAGATTTCCGGCATCGGCGCGGTCGCCACGACGGTCGTTCGGACACTGAGCTGCGGGATCGAAACTCCGTGCGCGCGCAGGAATAGCGATGTCCACGCGCCGCTGGCGACAAGCACGCTCGACGTGGCGATGCGGCCTCGTTCGGTCCAGACGCCGCTGACGCGCCCGGCGGAGATATCGAGCATGCGTGCGGCACAGTTCTCGATGATGGTGACACCCTGGCGAGCGGCCAGGCGGGCAAGCGCCGGCACAGCGACCCAGGGCTCGGCACGCATGTCCGACGGCGTGGTCATGGCGCCCTTGAAGGAGCGTGACATGGTCGGGATCAGCCTCGCGGTCTCACCCTGGTCGAGAAGACGCGTGTCGACGCCATGAGCTTCGGCTATCTTCAGGAATTTGGCGAAACCGGCCATTTCCTTGTCGGTACGCGCAAGATAGGTAACGCCCGTCTGTGTCAAGCCTATGTCTTCGCCGCTTTCCTCGGCCAGTTGCCGCCAGAGACGCTGCGCTTCGATGACGATGGGCAGTTCGTCTGCGTCGCGGCCCTGCTGGCGTATCCAGCCCCAGTTGCGCGAGGACTGCTCGGCGGCGATGCGCCCCTTCTCCAGCAAAGTCACCGGTATGTTGCGCCGCGCCAGGAACAGCGCCGCGGTCACGCCGATGACGCCGCCGCCGACAATCACCACATCCGACGTCTTCGGCAGCGGCGCCTGAAACTGGATTGGAGTGGCTTCAGTGAAGGGGAAGGTCGTCAAAGAGCATTGTCCTTTTGGTATGCCACGGCCCTGCACCGATGGCTGGTCCTGACTGACGGCGCGAGAGTCGCTTCCCTGGGACGCCGGCACGCGTGAAGAGAGCGCTGGTCAGCACTACACCGCCGAACTCGGAAATTTGCGTGCCAGCACAATGAAATTGTTGGCCACCGAGCCAGGCTGAGCACGATCCGGAAGGGAAATCTGGGAAGATCGGGATGGAACAGGCTGGCCAGAGAAGCAGACAACAGCCCGCTTCGCTATGGCTCACGCCAGCCCGAACCGCTCCACGGCGCGCATGATGCCGCGCAGTTCGGCGAGACCCTTGAGCCGCCCGATCAACGAGTAGCCGGGATTGATCTTCTTCTTGCCGATATCGTCGGCGAGCAGATGGCCGTGATCCGGCCGCATCGGGATTTGCCAATCGGCACGGCCTTTCCCGCGACGACGCGTCTCTTCCTGCATCAACGCAAGAATGACGTGCGCCATGTCGGTGCCACCTTCGAGATGCTCAGCCTCGTAGAACGAGCCGTCCTCCTCGATGGTGATGTTGCGCAGATGCACGAAATGGATGCGCTCGGCGAATTCCTTGATCATGGCGACAATGTCGTTGTCGGCACGCGTGCCGTAGGAGCCGGTGCAGAAGGTCAGCCCATTGGCCGGGCTGTCGACGGCATTGAGAATGAAGCGCGCATCCTCCGCAGTCGAAACGACACGCGGCAGGCCATAGAGCGAGAATGGCGGATCGTCGGGATGGATGCACATACGCACCCCCTCGTCTTCGGCCGCCGGAATGATCTCGCGCAGGAACCAGGCAAGGTTGTCGCGCAACTCCGTCGGTCCGATCGCATCATATTCGGCCAAGGCCTCGCGAAAACTGTCCCTGTTATAGCTGCGCTCGGTCGCCGGCAGGCCGGCGATGAGGTTGCGCTCGATCTGGTCGATCTCTTCCGGCGTCAGCACCTTCAGCCGCTTCTCAGCCTCGGCGATACGGGCCGGCGTATAGCTGGTGGCGGCGTTCTTGCGCTGCAGCACGAAAAGATCATAGGCGGCAAAGTCGATGGCATCGAAACGCAGCGCGTAGCCTGTCGTCGGCAGACGATACATCAGGTCGGTGCGGGTCCAGTCCACCACCGGCATGAAATTGTAGCAGATCGTCTTGATGCCGGCCCTGGCGAGCGCGCGGATGCTGTCACGATAATAGCCGGCATAGCGCTCGCGTTCGGGTGCGCCGATCTTGAAGGAATTGTGGACCGGGATGCTCTCGACAACCGACCATGTCAGGCCGGCGGCCTCGATGATGCGCTTGCGCTCGAGCACATCGGCTTCAGGCCAGGCCCTGCCATCGTAGATGTGGTGAAGTGCTGAAACCACGCCGGTGGCGCCAGCCTGCTTGATGTGCTCAAGCGTCACCGGATCATCCGGCCCATACCAGCGCCAACACTGTTCCATTGCCACTTTCCTTTTTGCGAGAGACCGGCAACCTATTGTTTGATCACGATGAGTGTCAAACCAAGAACCGGTTTCCCATAGCGCATGAAGGAGCTGCCACGATGAAGGATTTCGACGGTAAGGTGGCATTGGTGACGGGGACGACCGGCATTGGCCTGGCAACCGCCAGACGCCTTGCGGCTGGAGGTGCCGCGATCATCGCCTGCGGCATCGACCGGGCCGCGAACGCGGCGATGAAGGCGGAACTGGAAAGCTTCGGACCCGGCGCGCGAATCCTGGACGCCGATGTCTCGGTTTCCGATCAGGTTCGCGACGCGATTGCCGACGGAGTCGAGCGGTTCGGCGGCCTCGACATCATCGTCAATTCCGCCGCGGTCCATCCCTACGGAACCGCGACGACGACCGACTGGGAAACCTGGAACCGGGCGATGACGGTCAATGTCGGGTCGATCTATCTGACCGCGCATTTCGGCATCCCGGAAATGATCAAGCGCGGCGGCGGCGCCATCGTCAATGTCGCCTCGGTACAGGGCTTCGCCTGCCAGCAGAACGTTGCCGCCTATGCCACGACGAAGGGCGCCATCCATACGCTGACACGCTCGCTGGCGCTCGACTACGCCGCGGCCGGCATCCGGGTCAATTCGGTGAGCCCGGGTTCGATCCGCACGCCGATCCTCGAGAAAGCCGCGCGTGGAGAAAACGGCAGCGATGCCGATGTCGAAGAGGCCTACAGGCGCTTCGGCGCCGCCCATCCGCTAGGCCGGATCGGCGAGCCGGAGGAAGTGGCGGAACTCATCGCTTTCCTGTGCTCGTCGAAGGCAGGCTTCTGTACCGGCGCGGACTACAAGATCGATGGCGGCCTGACCGCCGGGATCGGCGTGAAGTAGACTTACGAAGATCGGTCCTGGCCGGAGATCGTTCGCCCCGGACGATTCCGCTTGGCCGTCAGGCTCAGCTGTCTCGGGAACGCAATGTCCGCAAGGTGATCGAATAGCGGTGCTCGGCGAGCGGCGGGATGCTGTGCTCCCATTCGGTGCGCGAAGGCCCCGTCATGAGATAGGCCGACCTTGGCTCGACCAGGATGGTCCGGCGGTCCCATCCGTTACCGTTCTTTCGGCGAAGCCGGAAGCTGCAGGGCGCAAGCAGCGAGACGCCAGCGACATCTTCGAAATGCGGCTTGTCGCGATGCCAGCCGATGCCGGCACCAGGCCGGTATTCATTGATCAGCACCTGCGCGAAGGCCTCGGCAGGCCAACGCGCAAAGGCCGCGACCTTCTCGCGCAAAGGCAACAGGAAGTCGGGGATCGGCGGCGCTTCGACGACTTCGCGCCGGTCATAATCGTAGCGCAAGCCGAACCCGACGACGCGCCGGTTTGCGAGGTGGCCATGAAAGTCGAACGCCTGGAAAGGCAGTTCTTCCAGATGCCGGGCGAGCTGTGTCTCTTCCTGCGGCGTGATTAATCCCGCCTGATAGGCAAACCCCTCCGGCAGATCCGAGGCATCGCCAAAGAGATCGTGCTGGAGTGCGACGTTGCGGGCGGTAGCTTTCGATTTGAGCGGCGACATCCCGCCTAGATGGTGAGGAGCGGACCACGAGGCAATACTGGCTCGCGCTTGCCTGCGTGACGGATAGCTGGGCGCAGCGCGGCAGGGAACCAGACCATGGCTTGCGGATTTATCTGGCTGAGCCGTCAGGTTGCCAAGATGCCGTCGACCGCAATCCGAAACATACAATACGATCCCGCGACCAGGATCCTCTCAGTCTGGTTCGTGCCCACCGGCCATCGCTACGACTATATGGACGTTGCCGCTGCGACTTATGCCGCGTTCAGGACGTCTTCCTCCAAGGGCAGCTTCTTCAACAAATTCATCCGGGATCACTATAGGTATCGTCGCGTGGCATGACGCGATGCGTCCGACGCTACTTCCCTGTCTTGTCTCGCTCGGCGGGCGTCTTGTCCGGCGCCGGCTCCCAGCCAAAGACACTGCGGCCGCCAAGCAGATGCGACTGGTCGAATTCGCCGGCGACAATCTCCTTCAGGCTGGGGCCGGTGACATACCGCTCGACCTGCCGCGACTGATCGTCGAGCCGCCTCAGAGCGCCGATTTCCTCTTCGCGACCAAGCTTGGCCTTCTGCACGGCCGACTTCAGCACACCTATCGTCTCGTCATAGACCTTGAGCGGAACAGGAAACGGGTGCCTGTCCTTGCCGCCATGCGCGAGCGAGAAACGGCCGGGATCGGAAAAACGGCACGGCGCGCCATGCACCACCTCGGCCACGAGCGCCAATGCGCGCACCGTACGCGCGCCCACACCGGGCACCAGCAGAAGCTCGGAAAAATCCGCCGGGCCGCGTTCGGCCGCCGCCGCCATGTTTCCATGCAGGCGGCGCATGACGACATCGCTTTCGCGAACATCATGGTGAGCCGGCATGACCAGATGCGGCAGCAGCGGCTGCTCCGGAGCCGATGTGGTGCCAGAACTCAGGGCAGCGAATTCCCGCAGGATGCGGTCCGGGCCGAGGTCCTGAAGCAAATCCAGCTGGCCCAGACGCGAGGCCTCGGCACGATGGTCGGTCAGGTTGACGATCTCGCCCTGGTTGGCGCCCTCGATGGCGGCGTGCGGCTGATCGACGAAGCTCTTAAGGCCTTCGGAGAGCCAATGGTAGCGGCGTGCCACCTTGCTGTCGCCGTTCATGCCTTGCTGCACCACCACCCAGTCGCCGTCATCGGTGACGATAAAGCCGTGCAGATAGAGATCGAAACCATCCTGGACCGCGGCGCTGTCCACCTTGGCAACAAGCCGGCTGGCGGTCGCCAGGCGTGTCCCGTCGAAGCCGATGCGCTCGCCGATCGCGGCAAGTTCATGCGGGGTCTTGCGCGAATGCGCGCCACGGCCGCCGCAGACGTGGATGCCGAGTTCGCCAGACAGCGGCATGAGGCCGCGTTTCAAGGCGCCGACAACGCTGGTCGTGATGCCGGACGAGTGCCAGTCCATGCCCATGACGGCGCCGAAGGACTGGAACCAGAACGGATGCGCCAGCCGCCGCAGCAATTCGTTGCGGCCATAGTGATGGATGATCGCCTCGCACATCACGGCGCCAAGATGCGTCATGCGGTCGCCCAGCCATTTCGGCACACGTCCGCCATGAAGTGGAAGATCAGCACTGCCCGATCGTTGCGCCACGCCTGTTGCCCGTTCCGGTGTCTGTCCCGACAGATAAGTATCCCAGGCCGCAGAGGGAAGCATTGAGTGCTCGCGTCTCAAGTGGTCGATGGGCCAAAACGGTTTTCGGCCGGTCCGCTGGCACGGCGTTCCGGCTATCTCACCACGCGTTTCTCGAGCTTGCGGGCCAAAGTGCGCCGGTGCAGGCCAAGCCGGCGCGCCGTTTCGGAGATGTTGAAACCGGTCTCGACGAGCGTTTCGTGGATGCGCTCCCATTCGAGGTTCTTGATCGAGGTGGGACGGCTGCTCAGCGAAACGGAAACGTCGCCTTCGGCCCTGCCGAAGGCGGCTTCGATGTCATCGGTGTTGGCGGGCTTCGCCAGGTAATGGCATGCGCCAAGCTTGATCGCCTCGACCGCGGTGGCGATGCTGGCGAAGCCGGTCAGCACGACAATCCTCATCGAAGCGTCGCGGGCGCTCAGGAGCTTGACGCATTCCAACCCGGAGCCGCCGGCTCCCAGCTTGAGATCAACGACGGCGTAGGCCGGAACAGCGGTTTCGAGGGCGCGAGCCAAGTCTTCCCTGCCGTGGCAGACCGTGACGTCGTAGTCGCGCTTTTCGAAGGACCGCTTCAGCGTTTTCGCGAAGGTCGCGTCGTCCTCAACGATAAACAGGGATCGATCAGCCTTCATGATCATCTCCATCGGTCAGCGCCGCAAGCGGCAGCGAAAGGGTGACACAAGCCCCCTGCTCCATGTTGCGCGCCGAAAAGTCGCCTCCCAGCTTTCGAACCACATTCATCACCAGGAAAAGACCAAGGCCACCGCCCGGCCGTCCCTTGCTCGACATATAGGGCTGGCCGAGCGCCGCCAGAATACCCTCGTCGAAACCAGGCCCGTGGTCGCGCACGGTAATCATCAGTTTCTCGCCCTGCCGCTCGGCGGTGACGCCGACCCAATCCTGCGATGCTTCCTGGGCGTTGTCGAATACGTTGAAGACGACCTGCTTCAGCGCCGTGTCGGACACGATCTGCTCGTCAGGTTCGAAATCGTTCCTGTAATCCAGATTGAGCGGCTGGCGGCTGACACGCCATTCCTGGACAAGATCGTCGAGGAAATGGCGGATGCTGGTGCGGATCGTGCCCTCGCCCCTTGCTTGCCCCGAAGACATGAGGATGCCCGACACGATGCTTTTGCAGCGCTCGATCTGCGCCTGCATTTCGGCCACGTCGCCGGCCAGCTCGCGGTTGCGGGTGACGCTTCGCATCTGGCGCCAGTCGGAGAGGATGACGGAGATGGTCGAAAGCGGCGTGCCCAGCTCATGCGCGGCACCTGAGGCCAGCAGGCCCATGCGCACGATGTGGTCCTCCTCGGCCGATCGCTGGCGCAGATCGGCGAGATAGGCATCGCGCTCACGCAAATTTCGGTTGATGCGGGTCATGAAGATCACGATCAGGCCGGCCGCCAGCACGAAGCAGATGAACATGCCGCGCAAATGCAAGGCCAACAGGTCGCTGCCGCCGTGATGCGGGATCGCGATCGGCAGGAATTGGAAGATGAGGAAGACGAAGCAGGCGGAGGCGGCCACCACCAGGATCCAGGTGGACCAGGGTGTCAGCAGCGCGGCGCCAAGGGTGATCTGCAGCAGATAGAGCGACACGAACGGGTTCGAGGCGCCGCCGCTCAGGTAAAGCTGGATCGTCAATGCCGCCATGTCGAAGATCAGCGCGACGAACAACTGCGCGTTGCTGATCGGCCGCTGGCCACGCAAGACCAGGAGGCTGAAGATGTTCAGCCCGACCAGGAAAAGCACGACGCCGGCCATCTCCGGCAACGGCAGCGGGATGGCGAACCAGTATTCCGTCACCAGAATGGTGAGCACCTGCCCCGCCACCGCCAGCCAGCGCAGTTGGATGAGCAGGAGCAGGTTCTTCCTGTTCGCCGCATCGGGATTGGCGGCCGTGCCGCCCTTGTTGGCAGGGGACACCGCCGCGAAGGACTTGTCGTTGCGAGGCGCGTGCGTCGCGATGCTCATCTTGCCGGTCCTTGCCGCCAGCGGCAGCCGATCATCGGCGCGGCCAGGGCGACGGCAAGCATCGCAGCGAGCGTGAACCAGGTCAAAGCATAGACCAAATGACTGTTGCGGAAATTCACGACGGTCAAACCGCCGCGCGGCCAGCCGTCCGTGCCGGACGCTCCCGCATCGACAAAATAGGGCGCGACGTCAGTCAGGCCGCGCGCGGTCGCGATGGCGGCAACGTCCCGCGAGTACCAGCGATTGTCCGCGACGTCGTTCTTGCGCAGGAAGCCGCCGCCGGGCTCGCTCATGCGCAACAGCCCGTCAATGACGACCGGCGCGGTGAAGCCATCACCGCTCTCCCGCTCGAACTCGGCCTTGCGCTCCACGGGCACGAAACCGCGGTTGACCAGCACGACGAAGCCGCGGTCGGTCCGCATCGGCGTCAGCACCCAGTATCCGCCGCCAAGCTCCGTCACCGCCTGCACCAGCGTGTTGGCGCCACTCAGAAAGCGTCCGGCCAGTCGCACATGGCTGTACTCGGACCCGGCCGCGGTCAAGCCGTTCCAACTCACCGGGCCAGGCGCATCGACAACGGGAGCATGGATACGTTGATCGACGCGGGCGATCAGATCGAGCTTCCAGACACGCCTTTCCAACTGCCAAATGCCAAGGCCAACAAACACCAGCACGCCGAAGATCCCGAGCAGCAGGAGAGAAAGACGCGACGCGGGCGATCTGCCCGCGTCCTTGCGTGACGCGGTGCGCAGACGGATGCCAGCTTGGCCGTCCCGTGCCTCGATAGTGGTCCTCCCCGCGCCCGGCGGCGGGCTCATGGCATCTCGCGCATGTCGTGAAGCCCCGGCATCATGTTGGCGTTGAGGTGGTACATCACCCAGAGCGAGCCGGTCAGCACGATGACGACCAGGATCAGCGTGAAGATCAGCGCCAGCATCGACCATCCGCCTTCCGAGGCGGTGTTCATATGCAGGAAGAAGACCATGTGGACCACGATCTGCACCGCCGCGAAAGCCATGACGACGATGGCCGTGGCCTGCTTGTTATCGATGGCGCCGGTCATGACCAGCCAGAACGGGATGGCGGTGAGGATCACCGACAGGACGAAACCGGTCAGGTAGGTTTTCAGCGTTCCGTGCGCGGCGCCGCCATGCGCGTGGCCGTGATCGGCGGCGTGATCGTGAGCGTTCATCGCAACATCCCCATCAGATAGACGAAGGTGAAGACGCCGATCCAGACGACGTCGAGGAAGTGCCAGAACATCGAGAGGCACGTCAGGCGGCGGCGGTTCGCCTCGATGAGGCCAAATCTCGCGACCTGTACCATCAGCGTCACCAGCCAGATCGTGCCGAAGGTGACATGCAGGCCGTGCGTTCCCACCAGGGTGAAGAAGGACGACAGGAAGGCGCTGCGCTGCGGCGTGGCACCCTCATGGATCATGTGGGCGAATTCGTAGAGCTCGATCGACAGGAAGGCCAGGCCGAACAGGCCGGTGACGGCGAGCCAGGCCTGTGTCGCGGCCACGCGGCCCTTGTCCATGGTCAGCATGGCAAAGCCATAGGTGATCGAGGAGAAGAGCAGCATGGCGGTGTTGACCGCCACCAGATCGAGATCGAACAGGTCCTTGGGCGCGGGACCGGCCGCGTAGTTGCCGCCGAGCACGCCATAGGCGGCGAACAGCATCGCGAAGACGAGGCAGTCGCTCATCAGGTAGAGCCAGAAGCCAAGCATGGTGCTGCTGCCTTCGGCATGCGCATGCTCTTCTTCCAGATGAAAGACCGATTCGGTGCCGGCCGTGATTGTCCTCGATAGCATGCTCAAACCCTGGACTGAGCGGCGAGAAGCGTCGTCCTCGCCTCTTCCGTTTGTGTGACCTCGGCCGCCGGAATGTTGAAGTCGCGGTGATAGTTGAAGGTGTGGCCGATCGCTGTGGCGATCAGACAGACGAAGCTCAGCGCCGCCAGCCACCAGATGTACCAGATCATGCCGAAGCCGAGCGCGACGCTGAAGGCCGCCAGGATGATGCCGGTGCCGGTGTTATCAGGCATATGGATCGGCCTGAAGCCGGAAAGCGGGCGCCGATAGCCGGCCTTCTTCATGTCCCACCAGGCGTCATTGTCGCGGATGACCGGCGTGAAGGCGAAATTGTAGGCCGGCGGCGGCGAGGAGGTGGACCATTCGAGCGTGCGACCGCCCCACGGATCGCCGGTGACATCGACGAGTTCGGCACGCCTGCGGATGGAGACGAAGATCTGGATCAGGAAAGCGGCGATGCCGAAGGCGATCAGCACCGCGCCGAAGGCGGCGATCACAAACCATATCTGCAGCGAAGGGTCGTCGAAGACGCGCATGCGGCGCGTCACGCCCATCAGGCCCAGGATGTAGAGCGGCATGAAGGCGAACCAGAAGCCGACCACCCAGCACCAGAACGAGACCTTGCCCCAGAATGGATCGAGCTTGAATCCGAAGGCCTTGGGCCACCAGTAGGCAATGCCGGCGAACAGGCCGAACAGCACGCCGCCGATGATGACGTTGTGGAAGTGCGCGATCAGAAACAGGCTGTTGTGCAACACGAAATCCGCCGGCGGCACGGCCAGCAGCACCCCGGTCATGCCGCCGACGACGAAGGTGAGCATGAAGGCCACCGTCCACATCATCGGCAGTTCGAAGCGGATGCGGCCGCGATACATGGTGAACAGCCAATTGAAGATCTTCGCCCCGGTCGGGATCGAGATGATCATCGTGGTGATGCCAAAGAAGGAATTGACGCTGGCGCCGGAGCCCATGGTGAAGAAGTGATGCAGCCAGACGAGATACGACAGGATGGTGATGACCACCGTGGCGTAGACCATCGAGGTGTAGCCGAACAGGCGCTTGCCAGAGAAGGTCGAGGTGACCTCGGAAAAGACGCCGAACAGCGGCAAGATGAGGATGTAGACTTCCGGGTGACCCCATATCCAGATGAGGTTCACATACATCATCGGGTTGCCGCCGAAGTCGTTGGTGAAGAAGTTGGTGCCGACATAGCGGTCGAGCGACAGCATCGCGAGCACCGCCGTCAGCACCGGGAAGGACGCCACGATCAGCACGTTGGTGCAAAGCGACGTCCAGGTGAAGATAGGCATGCGCATCATCGTCATGCCGGGCGCGCGCATCTTGATGATCGTGCAGATCAGGTTGATGCCCGACAGCGTCGTGCCGACGCCCGCCACCTGCAGCGCCCAGATGTAATAGTCGACGCCGACGTCAGGACTGTAGCCGATGCCGGAGAGCGGCG
The DNA here is from genome assembly GCF_006441275.1 of Mesorhizobium sp. B2-4-17. NCBI lineage: Bacteria > Pseudomonadati > Pseudomonadota > Alphaproteobacteria > Hyphomicrobiales > Phyllobacteriaceae > Mesorhizobium > Mesorhizobium sp. B2-4-17. The sequence goes on from NZ_VFUX01000001.1 coordinate 245,619, forward strand.
GATAAGCGAGCCAGCCGGTGCGGGCGAATTCACCGACGAACAGCGACGCCATGACCAGGATAGCGCCGCCGACCGTCATCCAGAAGCTGAAATTGTTGAGGAAGGGGAAGGAGACGTCGCGCGCGCCGATCTGCAGCGGCACGACGAAGTTCATCAGCCCGGTGACGAAGGGCATCGCCACGAAGAAGATCATGATCACGCCATGGGCGGTGAAGATCTGGTCGTAGTGATGCGAGTTGAGGTAGCCCTCGGAGCCGTTGAAGGCGATGGCTTGCTGGAGCCGCATCATGATGGCGTCCGAGAAGCCGCGCAGCAGCATGACCAGTCCCAACACCATGTACATGATGCCGATCTTCTTGTGGTCGACGCTGGTGAACCACTCGCGCCAGAGATAGCCCCACAGCTTGAAATAGGTGATCGCGCCGAGAAGGGCGATGCCACCGAGCGCGACCGCGACGAAGGTGGCGACGACGATCGGCTCATGCAGGGGCAGCGATTCCCAGGTGAGACGGCCGAAGATGAACTTGGTCAAAGAGTCGGGCATCGGCTATCTCTCACAATTCGCGCCGCAACAGGCCGAGCGGCGGCGTACCCGCTTCGGCGCGGCGGCTCTCGGTCCCGGGGCGCAGCAGCCCCGCCCCGCGTAGTGGGGAAAGATCCTTCGCCGGCCAGTTTGTCGGCATGGCATCGCCGGCGGCGCGCGCCGCCGCGGCAGCCTCCTCCGCCGTGCAGATGCTGGCGACATAGGACGGATCGTTGCCGAATATCGCGCCGCGCCGGGCGAGCTTGTCATATTGCAGCGGCTGCGTGTTGCGGACGCCCGCGAGACCAAGGCCACCCTTGGCGTCGATCGACATCATCTCGTTCATGCACATTTTGCCGCGCTCGACGCACAAATTGAGGATGGCGCCATAAAGGTCGGGATCGACGGAAGCGTAGTGGCGGACCGGTTCGTTCTCGCTCGGCTTTTCGAGTTCGAGATAGCTGTCGCGGTTGAGCGCCGCCGACGCGGTCCTGGTCTGCGCCACCCATTGGTCGAAAGCCTGGTCGGACAGACCGTGGAAGGCGAAACGCATCCCCGAAAAACCGGCGCCGCTGTAGTTGGCCGAGAAGCCGCTATAGGTGCCCGGCTGATTGATGACGGCGTGCAGCTTCGTCTCCATGCCGGGCATGGCATAGATCTGTCCGGCAAGTGCCGGAATATAGAAGGAATTCATCACCGCCGACGAGGTGATGCGGAAATCGATCGGCTGATTGACCGGCGCCGCCAGCTCGTTGACGGAGGCGATGCCGTAGTCCGGATAGATGAAGAGCCATTTCCAGTCGAGCGCCACGACCTCGACCTTGAGCGGCTTGTGGTTTTGTGTGACCGGCTGGCCGGACCCGATCCGGTCGATCCGGCGGTATGGATCGAGCAGGTGCGTGCCAAGCCAGGTGAGTGCGCCAAGGCATATGATGATGAGCAGGGGGGCGGCCCAGATCACCAGTTCCAGTTTCGTCGAATGATCCCAGTCCGGCGTGTAGGTCGCCGACGCGTTGGATTGCCGGTAGCGGCAAGCGAAAAAGACAGTCAGAGCCATGACCGGTACGATGATGACCAGCATCAGCAGGGTCGAGACCACGAGCAGGTCGCGCTGCTGGGCCGCGACGTCGCCCGCGGGCGCCAGCACAACCAGATCGCAGCCGCTCAACAGCCCGGCCAGGGGAAACAGAAGCAAGGCTCCAAATCGTTTCATCAAACGCTGCCCACTCATGTTGCATTGCGGTATCGATCAAAGGGCTACTGCCGGCGGCCGCGCGGTGACATTGGACAATTTGTCCAGTGCCCAGCCGGGGTGGCTTTGGCACAGTGTGCGGCGCACGATAGGATCCCGGGAATTAGGTCCCTGACACCTCATTCCACTCAGTGACGACGGACAAATGGCTCAGACTTCGAGTGCCGAAACGAACAGCGGGCTGATCGGCTCGGATCATGGCCAGGTCAGCGCGGGCGATATCGCGGTCGGCGTGATCGTGGGCAGGACGTCGGAATTCTTCGACTTCTTCGTCTATGCGATCGCCTCCGTCATCTTATTTCCCAAGCTTATGTTTCCGGCTCACGATCCGCTCGTCGGCACGCTCTACTCATTCTGCATCTTCGCGCTGGCCTTCGTCGCGCGCCCATTCGGCTCCGTGCTGTTCATGGCGGTCGATCGCGCCCATGGCCGCGGCGCGAAACTGACGATCGCGCTGTTCCTGCTCGGCACGTCGACCGTCGCCATCGCGTTTCTGCCTGGCTATGGCGACATAGGTGCTGTCGCCGTCTGGCTGCTGGCGCTGGCCCGCATCGGGCAGGGGCTGGCGCTTGGCGGTACATGGGACGGGCTGCCCTCGCTGCTGGCGCTGAACGCGCCACGGAACCGGCGCGGCTTCTATGCCATGATCCCGCAACTGGGCGCGCCGATCGGCCTCATCGTGGCGAGTTCCCTTTTCGCCTTCTTCGTCGCCAACCTGTCGGCCGACGACTTCTTCTCGTGGGGCTGGCGCTATCCCTTCTTCGTCGCCTTCGCCATCAATGTCGTGGCCCTGTTCGCCAGGCTGCGCATCGTCGTCACACCCGAATTCGCAAGATTGTACGAGAGCGGGGATTTGCAGCCGACCCGGATCAGGGACACGATCAGGGCCGAAGGCCGCAACGTCGTCGTCGGCGCCTTCGCACCCCTGGCGAGTTTCGCCCTGTTCCACATGGTGACGGTGTTTCCCCTCTCCTGGGTATTCCTGTTCACCAATGAGGGACCGGCGCGTTTCCTGGTGATCGAGGCGGTGAGCGCGCTGTTCGGCATTGCGGCCATCGTCGCATCGGGGCCGCTGGCCGACCGCGTCGGACGCCGTGCACTGCTCGGCGGCTCGGCGATCGCAATCGCGACATTCAGCGGTTTTGCCCCGCAGCTTCTCGATGGCGGCACCATCGGCGAGGCCCTGTTCATGGTGCTGGGTTTCATCCTCCTGGGGCTGAGTTTCGGCCAATCGTCCGGCGTCGTCGCATCGAGCTTTTCCCGGCGGTATCGCTATACCGGCTCGGCGATAACCTCTGATCTGGCATGGATGTTCGGCGCCGGCTTCGCGCCGCTCGCAGCCCTGCTGCTGGCCGGCAATTTCGGCCTCATCGCCGCCGGTGCTTATTTGCTCTCGGGCGCGGGCTGCACATTGCTTGCCCTGTGGATCGACGGGCGGCGCCCAGTCGCGGACCGTCGGGCCGACTGACACGACGACGGACGTTGGCCCCGGATCAGAGCCTTTGGGCGTGCCACTTCAGATGGTCGTCCATGAACGTCGAAATGAAGAAATACGAGTGATCATAGCCGTCCTGCATGCGCAGTGTCAGGGGAATGCCGGCCTTGGCGCAGGCTGCTTCCAGGAGCCACGGCCTCAGCCCATCATTGAGAAATCCGTCCGACTTCCCTTGATCGACGAGGAACTCCGGGAAGCGGTGACCGTCCTCGATGAGCGAGGTGGCATCGCAGTTCCGCCATGACGCCTCGTCCGCGCCGAGATATTTCTCGAAGGCCGGCCTCGACCAGCCGGCGGTGCTTGGCTGCACGATCGGCGCAAACGCCGAGCAGCTCTTGAAGCGCTCGGGATTTTTGAGCGCGATCGTCAGCGCGCCATGCCCACCCATCGAGTGGCCAAAGATCGCCTGGCGCGTCATGTCGGCCGGAAATTCCTGCGCGATCACCGCCGGCAGTTCCTCGGTGACATAGGAATACATGCGATAGTTCCTGGCGTAGGGCGCTTGGGTCGCATCGACGTAGAAGCCGGCGCCGCTGCCGAACTGCCAATTCTCCTTCTCGTCGGGGATATCGGCGCCGCGGGGGCTGGTGTCGGGACAGACGACGATCAGGCCAAGCTCTGCGGCCATCCGCCTGTACTCGCCCTTGTCCATTACATTGGCATGGGTGCAGGTCAGGCCGGAGAGGTACCATACGACCGGACAAGGTTTTTCACGGGCCTGCGGCGGCACGAAAACGGCAAAAATCATGTCGCAGGAGCAGGCATCGGAAGCGTGGGAATAGACACCCTGCACGCCGCCATGCGACTTGGCAGAGGAGATGGTCTTCATCCGGTCCGACATGTGGTTCTTCTCCGCCTTTGGATTGTTCACGGGCGCCTGTCTAAGGCATTGACCCGGATCACGGCAAGGCTGGTGGATTGGACCATGACCGGCGGCGCGGGCATCTTTTAGCGCCGCCGCTGTTGCGATCTTGCATGTCCTGAAGTGGCCGCAACGCGAGGGGCCCGGAGGCTACCGGCTGGGCCTTCCCTGCACGATCCGATCGATGATCATGGCGCAGAGCAAAATCGCGAAACCCGCCAGCAGCCCCTGCCCCACCGCCGCATATTGAAGGGCGTTCAAGACGTCCTCGCCAAGTCCCTTGGCACCGATCAGCGAGGCGATGACGACCATGGACAGGCACATCAATATGGTCTGGTTGATGCCGGCCATGATCGAGGGCATCGCAAGCGGCAGATCCACCCGCGTCAGCAGAAACCACCTTGTGGCGCCATAGGCTTGCGCGGCTTCGCGGACGGCCGGCGGCACACCTTGCAGCCCAAGCGCCGTCAAACGCACCACGGGCGGCGTGCCGAAGATCAAGGTGGCGATCACGCCGGGGGGTTTGCCGATGCCGAACAAAGCGATCACGGGGATGAGATAGACGAAGGCGGGCATGGTCTGCATGAAGTCCAGCACCGGCCGCAATGCCGTGTAGACACGGGGCCTGCGCCCACACCAGATGCCGAGCGGAATGCCGATGGCCAGGCAAAGGACCGCGGCGGTGCCCAGCAAGGCCACTGTCTCCAGGCTTTTTTCCCAGAAGCCAAGCACGGCGAGATAGGCCAGCGCGGCTGCGGTGAAGATGGCGACGCGCGGCCCCGCCAATTGCCAGGCAAGGACGAGGATGATCGCCATCGTCACCGGCCAGGGCATTCCCGTCAGCGCATAGGCCAAGCCGTCGAGAACCAGGGATATCGCCCCCGTGACCACGCCGAACACGCCTTCTCCGCTATGCGATATCGCCGCCATCAAGCCATCCAGTCCGGAGGACAGGGCGGCCTGCCAGTCATGATTGGACGGCGCGACGGTGAGCCAGGCGGCCGGTGCCGCGACGGCGAAGCGATAGACGGAAAGCCCGTAGGCGAGGAGACAGAAGACGAGCGCTCCCGTGGCGAGCGGAAAATCGAGCCCGTGCCGCAGCGTGGGCTGCGAGCGCCATCGCGCGAACCGCCGCTCAAGCATCCTGTTGGCGAGAAACCCGGTGATGAGCTTGGCAACAAGCAGCGTGAGGAGACCCGCTCCGATCAGCAGCGGCACTTTCGCCCTCGCCGTTTCCACCTGCTGCCGGGCGGCGCTCGCGGCCTTCTCCAAGGCCGCCGCGGACGATTTCAGGCCTTCGGCATTGTCGGCTCCCGCCGCCGTCGCGGCTTTCGCCTGCTCGGCGCGTGCTTCGGCCTGCTTGGTGAGCCGTTCGGCCCGTGCCATCTCCGCACCGCCCAGATTTCCGGCTGCGCCAACGCCGATCTGAACCACCGCCAGCATCTCGAGGAAGAAGGCGATCCAGAACAGCACCATTGTGCCACGGGCGGCCGCCCACACCGGACCCAGCAGCGCCGCCGCGACGTTGAACGGCCAGACGGCCTTTCGCGCGTCCCTGATGCGGGCGAACATCTCGACGTAATAGGCCGAATTCTGGACCACGAAATCCCGGACAAGACCTTCTTCCGACGACAGGTCGTGCCCGACCATCGGCTTGGCTACCGGATCATGAGCGTTCACGGTCGTGCGCCCTTTCTCAAACCCTCGAGGAGAGCTTGCCTGTCGACGATGCCGACAATCCCGCCGCCATCGGTTACCGCCAGTGGAGCGGCATCCTGGGCGGCGAGTTCGACAAGCTCGGCCAGCGGCTGCTGCGAGGCGACCTTGCGCAACCGATCGATATCCAGCATTGAGCGATCCCGTGCCCTGAAGCTCTCGACGGGTTCCATGATGCGCCGCGCGGTGATGACCGTCAGGCGCGAAATGTCGGCGACGAACTTTGCCACGTATTCGTGCTTCGGCGCGGTGACGATCTCCTCGGGCGTGTCGATCTGGATGATGACACCATCCTTCATGATCGCGATGCGGTCGCCGATGCGGATCGCCTCGTCGAGATCATGCGTGATGAAGACGACCGTCTTGCCTATCGATCGTGACAGGGCGAGGAATTCGTCTTGAAGCTGCCGCCTTATCAGCGGGTCAAGCGCGCTGAACGGCTCGTCCATCAAGAGAATCGCCGAATCCGCGGCCAGCGCCCGAGCCAGCCCGACGCGCTGCTGCATGCCGCCCGAAAGCTCATGGCAATAGCGATCGCCCCAGCCGGACAGGTTGACCTTGGCGAGCGCCGCCTCGGCGACGTCGAAGCGACGCTGCTTGCTTGCCGCCTGGATTTCCAGCGGCAGGGCGACATTGTCGCGAACCGTCCGGTGTGGAAGCAGGCCGAAGCTTTGAAACACCATGCCGATCTTGCGGGACCGCAGCGCCCTGAGTTCGGACGGCGTCTTGGCCATGATGTCCTCGCCGTCGACGAAAATCTTGCCGGCCGACGGTTCGAGAAGACGGTTGATATGGCGGATCAGCGTCGATTTCCCGCTGCCCGAAAGCCCCATGACGCAGAAGATCTCCCCTGGGGCGACCGAGATGCTGACGTCGGCCACGCCGACCACGCAGCCGAAGCGCTTGACCACCTCGTCCTTGTCGAGATGCTCGCGCAGGATGGCCGTCATCGCCTCCGGCGCCCGGGCGCCGAAGACTTTCCAGACATCTTCCATGACAATGGCGGCGGGACCGGCGGCGGCGTCCACGTCTATCGATCCCGCCTGGCGGCCAACAGGTGGTGAAGGCAGCCAACCGTGCGCCGGGCGACCGTCAGTGGCCGAACCACTTCGCCACGTCCTGAGGATGGGCCTTGATCCATTCCTTGGCCACATCGTCCGCCGGCTTCTTGTCGACGATGATTGCATAGGCCCATTTGCTGATGTCGTCCGGGTTGAAGGCGATGCGCTCCAGCGCCGCGGTCAGGTCCGGTTGGCGTTGCGCAAGCGAGGCAGCATAAGCAACGTGCACGGTTGTGTCAGCATAGGCGGATGAGACTTTCGACTTTTCGAACCATTGCGGGTCGTCATTGGGCTGCACGACGACAAATTTCGCCGGATCGTTTTTCGGCTCGGTCAGGAAGGCGAGCTTATAGCGGGCGAAATTCTGGTGCGGGCTGTAGCAATAGCCGACCCATGGCTTGTCGGCCTTGGCGGCGCGGTCGAGCGAAGCCGCCGCCACCGCTTCATCGGTTACCTGAAGGTCGAAGAAATCGGCAAAACCGTAATCGCGCGCCCGAACCTTCTCGATGTTGGTCGATTGCCAGCCTGATGCGCCGATCCAGATTTCACCCTTGCCGTCACCATTGGTGTCGAAAAGCTTGGCATTGTCCGGGTTGGCGAGATCCGAAACATCCTTGATACCATATTTGTCGACGGTGACCTGGGTGACGCAGTAGCCCTGCTTGGCCTCGTAGCCATTTTGCGCAAGCTTCACGGTGCCGGCGCCCTTCACATATTTGTCGACGAGGCCCTGCTGGTTCGGCAGCCAGACGTCCGGCCAGATGTCCACCTCGCCCTTATTGCGGCTCATCGCCTCCCAGATCACCGGGACGGCGGTGGTGGTCACCGTCGAAACCTCCAGCCCCAATTCCTGTTGGGCGGCGTCCTTGATGACGTTCATGACCGCTGTCGCGGTGGCGTAGTTCGGATCAGGCATCGTCACGTCCGCGGCGAGCGCCGAAGACACCGGCATCAGCAACAGAGCGCCGAATGCCGTTTCGAGTAGATAGCGTTTCATGATGTTCCCCATTGCGCTGATTTCGTTCAGTCTATCCATCAGGTTAGCGGAACGCGCGGCCAATCCATCCCAAAATTCCTCGCATTAGGAAAAACGATGAGCCGCATAAGGTCACCCCCTCGCAGCCGCATGCTCCAGACCGAATGGCACCAGATCAGGATGACGTTTCGCCATCCTGATCTGTCTCTTCGCCAGAGCATGATCTTTCCCGAAAACCGGTTCCCACTTTTTGGGGATCATGCTCTAGAAATACGCCTGATCCGGCTCGCTGGCCTTGCGGCCGGCGATGAAAGCCTGCAGCGCCTCGTCGATGGCCGGATCGAGGCCCGGATCCTGATACTCATCAAGCAGCCGTTTCCACTGCCGGTTGGCGCGCTGGGCGGCGTCGAGGCGCCCATCCTCGTTCCATTGTTCGAAGGAGTTGTTGTCGCTGCTGGTGGACCGGTAGAAAGCCGACAGGAAATTGGACTGCGTGTGCGCACTGCCGAGGAAATGCGATCCCGGTCCGACCGCTTCGATCGCCTCCATCGCCTGTGCGTTGGCCGATAGATCGATGCCCTCGAACAGGCTGGCGACCTTGCCGCAAAGATCGGCGTCGATGACCGTCTTCTCGAAGCCGGTGACCAGTCCGCCTTCCAGCCAGCCGGTGGCGTGGTTGATCACATTGGCGCCGGCAAACATCGACATCAGGATCCCCCAGGTCGCTTCCTGTTCGGCCTGGGCGTCGGGAAGCTTGGATGCCGACAGTGAGCCGACAGTGTGGAACGGCACGCCGACGCGACGCGCCAGTTGCCCGCACGCCAGCACCATCTTGCCTGCTTCCGGCGTGCCGAAGGTCGGCGCACCGCTCTGCATCGAGATGGTGCTGGCAAAGCTTCCCATCAGGCAGGGCGCTCCCGGGTTGATCAGTTGCACAAGGCTGAGACTAGCGAGCGCTTCCGCCAGCACCTGCGCCAGCGTGCCGGCGACAGTGCACGGGCTCATCGCGCCAGCCAGAGTCCAGGGCGTGCAGGCTACCGGCTGGTTGTTGCGGGCATAGACCTTCAGCGAGCCGGACATGTTGGCGTCGAGCACCAGCGGCGCATTGGTGTTGGACACGTTGTAGAGCACGGCGTTGTTGGCGACGAACTCTTCGCCGAACACGATCTTGGCCATGTCGACGGCGTCCTGTGCCCGCTTCGAACCGATGAAGGCGCCCATGAACGGCCGGTCGGAATGGCGGATATGCGTGTAGAGCATATCGAGGTGGCGCTTGTTGGCCGGCAGATCAACAGGCTCGCAAACCACGCCGCCCGAATGATGCAGATGCGGGATCATCTGGTGGATCTTTACCAGGTCGCGAAAATCGCCGATCGTGGCATAGCGACGACCACGATCGAGGTCGTGGACGAAGGGCGGTCCCCAGGACGGGCACAGCACGGTATTGTCACCGCCGATCATCACCGTGTTGGCGGGGTTGCGGGCATGCTGCCTGAATTGGGAAGGTGCCGTGGCGCGGATGATCTTGCGGCACATGCCCGGTTCGAAGCGTACCCTCGTGCCCTGCACGTCGGCGCCCGCCTCACGGAAGATGTCGAGGATTTCCGGGTCGTCATGGAACTCCATGCCAATCTCCTTGAGCAGCCGGTCGGCATTCGCCTCGATCAGGCTCAGCCCTTCCTCGTCGAGGATGTTGAAGGTGCCGATCCGGCGGCTGATGTAGGGACGGCGCGGTGCCTGCTGCGCCATGCGCTGGCCCTGCCTTCCAGCCCTGCCCCCGGTTCGCGGTGCGTGAGCTTCGGTGGTGATTGTCGCGTCCGTGTTCATCTTTTTCTCCGACATCAGGCAAGCGTGAAGGCAACGGGTTGCGCGGCATGGACGCCACGCGGGCGCAGATTGCCAGGATCGTAGGGGGTTTCGCGGAGTTCCCGCGCAGCCAGTTCTTTTCCGAGGATCGAAACGCTCAGCCCTTCGGCAGAGACACCAGGGCGCAGATAGGCAAGGGCAATGGTCTTGCCAGTGCGGAAGCCGTGGGCGCCGGAGGTGACGATCCCAACCGGCCGGCCCGCCTGCAACACCGCATGGGCGTAGAAAGGCAGCCTTTCGGCGTCATCATCGATCTCGAGAAGCACCATTGTCCAGGTGCTATCGCCGACGCGTGCAAGCATGGCCTCGCGGCCGATGAAATCCCGCCCCTCGGTTTTGACCAGGGCATCCAACCCCGCTTCCAGCGGTGTCCGCTCCGTCGTCAGGTCGGCACCCCAGGCACGATAGCCTTTCTCCAGCCGCATCGCGTTCAGGGCGTGGATGCCGAACGGGCGCAGGTCGAAACGCCGGCCAGCCCTGGTGACCGCATCGTAGAGCTTGCCGAATTGCGCCAGCTGGACGTGAAGCTCCCATCCCAGTTCGCCGGCATAGGACACTCTGAGCGCCGCCGCCTTGATGCCGGCGACCCGGATGATCTGCGCGGAAAACCAGGGAAATCCCGCGTTGGACAGATCGGCCTCGCTCACCGTTTCGAGCAGATCGCGGGCGCGGGGGCCCATGATGGCGAGCACGCCGCGCCTTTCGGTGACATTGTCGATTGTTACATTCGCAAAGGCCGAGGCGCGGGAGCGCAGCAGGTCCTCGTCATGCCGCTCCGCCACAGCGGCGCTGGTCAGGTAGAACCAGTCATCACCGAGGCGGGTCACCGTGAATTCCGACGCGACGCCGCCCTTTGCCGTCAGCACATGAACGAGGCCGATGCGGCCCTGGCGTGTTGGCGGACGATTGGCGCCAAGCGAGGCCATGAACGCGCTCGCCTCGGGGCCGCCAACTTCGAACTTGGAAAAGGCGGACAGATCGATGGCGCCGACACCATCGCGCACGGCGAGACATTCACCGCGCGCCGCTTCAAACCAGCCGGGCCGGCGAAAGGTCAGCGGCGGATTGCGATCGACCCCGCCGATGGCAAACCAGTTCGGCCGTTCCCAGCCATAGGCGGCGCCCAGCACCGCACCCTGGCTTTTCTGGAGGTCGAGCGCCGGCGTGGTGCGGCGCGGACGCCCGGCTTCGCGCTCTTCATAGGGATAGTGGATGCCGAACTGCAGGCCGAACCCTTCGACCGCCCTGTCGATGCGATAATCCCGATCGGCATAGTTGCCGAACCTGCGTGGATCGATGGCAAGCGCATCGCTTGGTGGCGTACCATCGACGATCCAGTCGGCGAGGAAGCGGCCGGCGCCCCCGCCTTCCATCACTCCCATGCTCGAGCCGGTCAGCAACCAGGCGTTATCAAGGCCGAATGCTGGACCGATCAGCGGGTTGGCATCCGGGGTGAAGGTGATGGGCCCGTTGACCACCGTCTTGATGCCGGCATTGGCGAGTGCCGGGACGCGCTCCATAGCCAGCGCGATGATGTGCTCGACGCGGTCCAGGTCCGGCGGCAGCAACTCCATGCCGAATTCGGGCGGCACCCCATCGATTGCCCAGGGCTGGGCCGACTTTTCATAAGGGCCGACGATATAGCCGTCGCGTTCCTGACGTAGATACCAGCTTTCTTCCGGATCGCGGATGATCGGCAGTTCGCTGGCGCCGGCGGCGATGCGCTCGGCAATCTCGGAAACGGTGTCGGTCACGACGTACTGGTGCAGCATCGGCACGACCGGCAGGTCGAGACCCATCATCGCGCCGATCTCGCGGCACCAGGTGCCGGCGGCATTCACCACATGCTCGGCCACAATGTCGCCCTGCGTCGTGCGGACGAGCCACTCGCCGGATGCCTTGCGTTCGATCGCCAGAACGGGATTGTGGCGGACGATCTCGGCGCCGCGCGAGCGCGCGCCGGCCGCCATTGCGTTGGTCGCCAGTGTCGGGTCGACATGGCCGTCATTGGGCTCGTAGATCGCCCCGATAATGCCGTCGGTCAGGCAGAGCGGATAGATCTGCTTGAGTTCTTCCGGGCTCAGGATGTGGAATTCATGGCCCACGAACCGGCCGAGCCCCTGCACATGGCGGAATTCATCCATGCGATCCCGAGAGCGGGTGATGCGCAGCGCGTCGCTGGCATGGAAACCTGTCGGCAGCCCGGTCTCGGCGGTCAGGATTTCCCGATAGAGCCGCACCGAATGCGCACGCATCTCCATGATCGTCGCATTGTGGGCGAAATGCGTGCAAAGGCCGGCGGCATGCCAGGTGGAACCGGCGGTCAGCTCATGCTTCTCGACGAGGACGACGTCGCTCCAGCCGCGCTTGGCCAAGTGGTAGAGCAGGGAAACGCCCATGGCTCCACCACCGATAATAACGACACGGGCATGCTGCCTCATGAAACTGTCTCCTCGCAGCCGCGCATCCGCGCTCCAGTTGGGTCATAGGGCGGTTTGTCGAGCGCCCTCAGCGTATGGCGCGTGCCGGCCACCGCGATCTCGTAATTGGAAGCCTGTAGCTGTGCTTTCGTCTCGCCCGGCTCGCAGGCGACATAGCCAAGACAAAGGCTCAGGCCGGTTCGCGAACCAAGACCGCCCGACGTGGTCAGGCCGGCAAGTTTGCCGTCCCGATAGATCGGCTCATCATGAAGCAGAAGCGGATTGGCGCCGTCGACCGCGAAGTGCACAAGCCGGCGGCTGACGCCCTCGGATTTCTGCGCCAGCAGCACGTCGCGGCCGATGAAATCATTCTTCTTCCAGGAGACCGCGAAGGACAGGCCAGCCTCCAGCGGCGTGTCCTTCGGCCCGATATCGTGCCCCCAATGGCGATAGCCCTTCTCAAGGCGGCAGCCATCCAGCGCATAATGGCCGCAGAAGACGAGGCCGTGGGCGCTGCCCGCCGCGGCTATCGTGGCGAGCAGGCTTTGCGCGCATTCGACCGGCACATAGAGCTCGAAGCCGAGTTCGCCGACGAAGCTGACGCGGGTGGCCCGGACACTGACCATGCCGATGTCGATGCGGCGCGAGGTCGAGAACAGGAAAGCGGCGTCGGAAAGATCCGCGTCGGTCAGGCTTTGAAGCAGGTCGCGGGATCGCGGCCCCATGACGCCGAGCACGGCTTCCGAAGACGTCGCGTCGAAGACCGAGACATCGAGGCCAAGATCCTCAGCGTGGCGCCTGATCCAGGCAAGATCCTTCTGCCTTGTCGCCGCACCGGAGATCACGCGGAACGCGTGGTCGCCGTCGCGGGTCACGGTCACGTCGGCCTCGATGCCGCCCCGAGCATTGAGCATCTGCGTATAGACGGCCCGGCCTTCGGCGACATCGACGTCATTGGCGCAAAGCCTCTGCACCAACGTCGCTGCGTCGCGGCCAACGATATCGAGCTTGGTGAAAGGGGAGAGCTCGAACAGGCCGACGCCCTGGGCCATGCGGCCGGCTTCCGCTTTCGCAGCACCCCACCATGGCTGCGCGCCGACCGAATAGCGGACCGCTCGCGCAGCCTCGTCCCGGCCGAACCAGAGCGGCCGCTCCCACCCTGTCGGCGCACCGAAAACAGCGCCGGCAGCCGCGAAAGTCTGGTGAAAGGCAGAACACCTGACGTCGCGCCCCGCACTCGCCTGCTTGTAGGGCCAGTGCATACGGAACAGATCGGCGACCGCTTCCTCCATCCTGGCGCCGACAAAGCATCTTGACGCGGCGGACCGGTCGAAGCGGGCAATGTCGAGCGCCCACAGATCAAGGCCTGGTTCGCCGTCGACGATCCATTCGGCCATCGCCTTGCCGGCACCGGCCGAAGACATCATGCCGGTGGAGTTGAAGCCGGCGGCGACATAGAAGCCGCGCAGGTAGGGCGACTCCCCCATGAGCGGCCGCGTATCGGGCGTGAAGCTCTCGGGACCGTTCATGAAGTGCCTGATGCCGGCTTGCGACAGCGCCGGCAGAAGTTTAAGTCCGGCCGACATGAACGGCTCGAACTGCTCCCAGTCCTCCGGCAGTTCGAGGAATGGCCTATCGCCAGCCGGTCCGCGAACGTCGAAAATCTTGGCGTTCGGTTCGAACCCACCCAGAACCAGCTTGCCGGAATCGCCCTTGACGTAGATGCCCTCGTCGAGATCGCGCACGATAGGAAACGGATCCTGCAGGCCGGCAATCGGCTCCGTCACCACATACATGTGCTCGACGGCCTGCAGCGGCACCGGAACGCCGGCCAGAGCGCCGATGTCGCGCGCCCAGGCGCCGGCGCAGTTCACCACCGTCGCGCAATCGATGGTGGCGCCCGACGCCAGCTTGACGCCGGCGACCCTGCCGTTGTTCGTCACGAAGCCAGTGCAGACGGCCCCTTCCAGGATGCGGATGCCGGCGGCGCGAGCGCCCTTGGCATAGGCCGCGCAGATGTCGACCGGATTGGCCTGCCCATCCTCTTCGACCCACAGCGCGCCCTCGACGCCGTCCGGGACGATGCCGCGCACGCGCCCGGCAACGCCAGCGCTGTCGATCATCTCGACCGTCAGGCCACAGACATCGCCCATATGCGCGATACGCTTCAGCTCGTCCATTCGCTCCGGCCTGCGCGCGAGCCACAGGCCGCCGGTCCGCCGATATCCCGAGGCCTGGCCGGTCCGCTCCTCCAGGCGTGGAAACAGTTCGGTCGCATATTGCGCAAGCCTTGTGAGATTGAGGCTGGCGCGCAGCGGACCGACGATGCCAGCGGCATGCCAGGATGTGCCGCTGGTCAGTTGGTGACGCTCCAGCAGAACGACGTCGGTCACCCCGAGTTCGGCGAGATGATAGGCTATGCCGAGGCCAATGACGCCGCCGCCAATGATCACGATGCGTGCGCTGTCATTCACCGGGCAAATACCTTTGTTGGGATCGAACGGCGCGATCTTTTCCCGGCAAGCCTCTTGCACTCAATCGAATTTTTGCAACATTAGGAAAACTTATGAAGATATCGCGCACTGGAGTTAGCGGGTGAAGAGCGGCAGTTTCGATTTCAATCTGTTTCGATCCATCGAGGTCTTTGCGGCCGTCGTGGAAACAAGGCATGTCACCCAGGCGGCACAAATGCTGGGCATGACGCAGTCCGCCGCTTCGCAGCACCTGAAGAACCTCGAGACCGCGCTTGGCGTCAGCCTGATCGACCGCAATCTGCGCCCGATCGAACTGACCAAGGCAGGCATCGCATTGCATCGCCGCGCCATTGCCATCCTGGCCGAGGTGGAGGGGCTGCGCACCGACGCGCGGCGGGTCAATGCCGCGCCGCTGCCGCTGCTGCGTGTCGCGCTTCTGGCCTCGATCGCGACGACGTTGGCGCCGGCACTTTCCGTGCTGGCTCGAAACACTTTCGGCATTCCCGAACTCAGTCTCTTCGCCGGCCTGGCGACCGATCATGTCGCGCTGTTGCGGGCCCGACGCGCCGACCTTGCCGTCACCTCTGGCGAGCTTTTCGAGATCGAGGGGCTAACGCGTTATCCAATCATGACGGAGAAGTTTCTGCTGGTAACGCCGAAGGGCTTCGCCGGCGATGTCGGCGACATCGTCAAGCTCTCCAAGAAGCTGGCCTTCGTGCGGTTTTCCAGGGAAACGCCGGTCGGCCTGCGGGTCGACCAGCATCTGAGCCGGCTGCGCATCGAAATCCCGCGCACCATGGAAGGCGACCGTTCGAGCGTGGTCATGGCGCCTGTCGCCGCCGGGATGGGCTTTGCGATCCTGACACCGACCTTGCTCATCGATGGGCTGGCGGAAGGCATGGAGATCGACGTGCACGCTTTGCCGTTCACCGGGCTGTCGCGCAACATCCTGCTGGTGGCGCGGGAACGCGAACTGGGCAACCTCCCGGAAGCCTTCGCCACGCGCACCGCCGAGGTGCTGACGAATGCGATCCGTACGCGCCTGCCTGGCCTTCCTCCCGATTGCTATGTGGTCGACCGCCCCGCATTGCACGACTAATCGGCCCCATAATTTAAACTGATGGATATCTTTGGCGGTTCACACATCCCTCATTCAGTGCTCAATCCCTGTCGGGTTCCCAACACAGGAGACGGGCATGAATGCTCCTCACGCTCATTCGAATCTGGAGATCGACTGGTCGAGCGAGGCGATCGTCGACCGGCGAAACCGCTTCTATGCGGCATCGCAGCGCAAGTTCGTTCCTTACAAGGACCCGCTGATCATCAAGCGCGGCAAGGGCCAGTATGTCTGGGATGACAAGGACCGCAAATACATCGACCTGCTCGGCATGAACCTCTGCATTTCTGTCGGCCATGCGCACCCGCAGGTGGTGAAGGCCACCACCGAGCAGCTCGCCGAACTCACACATTGCACGACGATGTTCTATCACCCGGTTCCCGCCCAATATGCCGAGGAACTGGTGGCGACGATGCCAGCG
Source organism: Mesorhizobium sp. B2-4-17 (assembly GCF_006441275.1). Taxonomy (NCBI): domain Bacteria; kingdom Pseudomonadati; phylum Pseudomonadota; class Alphaproteobacteria; order Hyphomicrobiales; family Phyllobacteriaceae; genus Mesorhizobium; species Mesorhizobium sp. B2-4-17. The sequence continues at coordinate 261,802 of NZ_VFUX01000001.1, forward strand.
GGCCATGATTGGGTGGTGCATTTCACCAACAGCGGCGCCGAGGCGATCGACCTTGCCTTGCTGATGGCCCGCAGCCACACCGGCAACATCGATATGCTCGCACTTGCCTCAAGCTATCATGGCGCCACCTTCGGAGCGCAATCGCTGACGGGAATATCGGGATTTCGCCATCCCGTCCCACAGCTCGGCGGGGTGACCTTCGTGGCCGAGCCCAACCAGTATCGCGGTATCCACGGCGAAGGCGTCGAGCCCTATTTGAACGAGGTCGAGCGGGCCATAGCCAGTTCGACCAGCGGCAGGTTGGCTGGCATGATCATCGAGCCGGTACAAGGCTATGGCGGCATCGTGCCGATGCCCCACGGCTACATTTCCGGCGCGTTCGAGCGCGTGCGCGCGGCCGGTGGTCTTTGCATCATTGACGAGGTGCAATCGGGCGTCGCACGCACTGGCGATGCCTTCTGGGCATTCGAGTCGCACGGCGTCATTCCCGATATCGTCGTTGTCGCCAAAGGCGTCGGCAATGGCATCCCGCTTGGCGCCGTCATCGCCAAACGAGACGTCGCCGAATCCATGGCGGACAAGTTTCTTTTCCATACTTACGGCGCCAATCCCGTCGCCTGTGCCGCCGGGCGCGCGGTTCTCAAGGTGATCCGCGAAGAGCGCTTGCAAGAGAATGCGCGAACGGTCGGCGCCGCACTGAAGACGAGGCTGCAGGAGCTCAAGAACCATTCTCGCCTGATCGGCGACATCAGGGGGGAAGGTCTCATGCTTGCCATCGAGTTGGTGAAGGATCAGACGACGAAGGAACCCGCACCCGAGGCCACACTCGCGATCTTCGAAGAAAGCCGGCGCAACGGCCTCGTGGCGAGCCGATCCGGACCTTATAGAAGCGTCATCAGGATGTGCCCGCCGCTTTGCCTGTCGATGGCGGACGTGGACGATGTGATGGAGCGATTTGTCAGGAGCTTCCAGAGCATCACGGCTTGATGATCAACCGTTCGCCGTCGTCCGGCGGGATGAGAACGCACGCTCCCTCCGTGTTCCAGCCTGTCGCGCGAGGCACCAAGACCAAGGGGCCTGCCATCGGCGTTATCCTTACGGAACACCGTGCGGGCCGCTGACGAGGAGCGCCGAGGCATGTCCAAGAGCGATCAGGACTTCCTGATGGAGAAATGCGAAGAAGCGGCGAGGAGCAAGCCCTACGCTCCATTCTGCGAGAAGGTCAGGGTACTCCGCGGCGCCAACAGGTAGCGCCCCTGGAAACGATCTCCACAGGGCGAAGAGGCCTGCCTCGGCTCCAGCCGGGGCGGGCCAGCATTGACGTGGTGGACTTCGGATGGGCAATGCCAGGGCCGAGGGGAGGCAGCGCCACATCGAGAATTGCACGAAGGCGGATCCCGACTATGGCGCGGCGTCCTCATTCGACATGTTGCCCGGACCTCGGCGGCACATTGGCCAGCAGCGGCCCAAGTCCCTCGGCGATCGTCAGGTGCGTGATGGCGGCGTCGCGCAGCTTCGGATAGGGCAGGTTCGCCAGCATCGCCGTCTGCACCGTCGCCAGAACCTCGCCGGCCTCGGAGCCGATCATCGTGAAGCCGAGAATGCGGTCGTCGTCGCCGCCAACGACCACCTTCATGAACCCCTGCGTTTCGTCCGTCGCCTCGGTGCGCAGCACAGCGCTCATCGGCAGCCTAGCGACGCGCACGATGACGCCCTGGCGTTGCGCCTCGCCCTCGCTCAGGCCGATGCGGGCGAGCGGCGGATCGGTAAACATGGTGTAGGGCACCAGCCGGTCGCGCGTGCTGCGGTGTCCGCCGGCCAGATTATCCCTGATGATACGGAAGTCGTCGACCGATATATGCGTGAACTGCGGACTGCCGGCGCATTCGCCGAGCGCCCAGACATCGGGTGCGGCCGTCTCCAGCCGTTCGTTGACACGGATAAAGCCACGGGCGTCCAGCATGACGCCGGCCTTGTCGAGGCCTATGCCGGTGGTGTTCGGGATGCGACCGGCGGCAACGAGCAGATGGCTGCCCTCGATTGTCCGCTCGCCCGAAGCGGTGCGCACCGTCACGCTGACCTCTTCGCCGGAGCGGCCGCGCACCGCAAGAGGTTCGGCGCCAACATGGAACTCGATGCCCTCGCCCTCGAGAAGCCGTTGCATCTCCTCGGCGATGTCGCGGTCCTCGCGGCCGACAAGCTGAGGTCCGGCTTCGATCACAGTCACCCGGCTGCCGAAGCGTCGATAGGCCTGCGCCATTTCCAGCCCGACATAACCGCCGCCGAGCACGATGAGATGCGGCGGCAAGGCGTCCAGCTCAAGGGCACCGATATGGGTGAGCGGCTGGGCTTCCTCGATTCCGGGAATGCTGGGGATCGCCGCATGCGTACCGACATTGATGACGACCTTGTCGCCAGTGAGCAGGCGCATGCCGCCTTCGTTCAGCGCAACTTCGATCGTCTTCGGGCCGACGAAGCGCCCGCTGCCCATGATCAGCTCCGCGCCGCTGGTCTTGTAGGCATCGAGATGAAAGGCGATCTCGCGCTCGACCATCTCCTGCTTGCGCCGGCGGACCTTGGCCATGTCGGTCGAGACGGGACCGGTCGACGTGCCGAACTGAGCGGCGTTGCGCACGAGATGCGCGACCCGTGCGCTCCACACCTCGTTCTTGCTGGGCAGGCAGGCGACGGCGGGACAAGAGCCGCCGACCCAGCGGCGTTCGACGACCGCAACGCGCTGGCCGGATCGGCCAAGATGCCAGGCAAGCGCCTTGCCGCCCTGGCCGCTGCCGAGGATCAGGAAATCATAATGTTCTGGATGGGACATGAGCTTTCTCCGCTGCATTCCGGAAAGGATAATGGCACATCCGACGGCAAGCGGACGAGTCCGCTCGCCTGCCGCCGCTCTTCGCGCTAGATGCCGGGCTCGCCAGGCAAGCCGTCAGCGCTGCCCGCCGGAGGCGGTGATGCGTTCGCCCGTCAGCCAGGCGGACTGGTCGGAGGCGAGGAACACGGCCACGCGTGCGATGTCGTCCGGCTGTCCAAGCCGTCCCATCGGCAAGCTCGCGCCGATGGTCCTGGCGGTCTCGCCCTCGATGCCCGCGACCGCCAGGCCTTCGGTTTCCGTCATGCCCGGGGCGATCGCGTTGACGCGGATCTTGCGGCCGGCGAGTTCGTTGGCGAGCGCCTTGGTGATGGTGTCCACCGCACTCTTGGAGGCCGAATAGACGACCGAATTCGGTACTGGGTTGGCACTCGAAATCGTACTGAGATTGATCACGCTGCCGCCATGGCCGTCAAAAGCCCTTGCCGCTTCCTGCGTCGTCAGGATCGTGCTCAGCACGTTGGTATCGAATTGGCGATGAAATTCCGCTTCCGTCACCTCCTCCAGCGGCCCGAAACGGTATACGCCGGCATTGTTGACGAGGATGCTGGGCGTACCGAAGGTGGCCTTCGTCTCGGCGAAGAGCCGCTTCACGTCGGCGCCCTTGCTGACATCGGCCTGGATCGCAACGGCCTTGCCGTCGTCGCGCAGGATGTCGCCAACCACCCTGTCCGCGTCTTCCTTGCTCGAGCCGTAGTTGACCACCACCGCAGCGCCCGCCTTTGCGAATTGCCGGGCGATTGCCGCGCCGATCCCTTTCGAGGCGCCGGTGACGATCGCTACCTTGCCTTTCAACTCATCCATGATCTTTCTCCTTCCTGTGAACCGCCGCCAATCGGCGTGTTGGTCAGGAGATAAATCATGCATCAGGCAGCGAGTAGCGCCGCTCGCATCATATGATATATACGTGTCCAGTATGAATGATCGGCTTCAGCAACTTGCGATTTTCGTCCGCACGGTCGAGACCGGAAGCTTTTCCAAAGTGGCCCGCGAGTTCGCGTTGTCACAGCCTTCCGTCTCGCGCACGGTGGCGGCGCTCGAGGAGCGGCTCGGCGTCAAGCTGCTGACGCGGACCACGCGCCAGCTCTCTCTCACCGATGCAGGCGAAGCGCTGCTTTCCAGGGCGCGCGAGGCGCTTGCGGGCGTCGAGGAAGCGGAAAACGCCGCGCGCGGCGCGGACAGGCTGTCCGGCGTTCTGCGTGTGGCGCTGCCGGCGACCTTCGGCGCCAGGCAGATCGTGCCGCTTTTGCCTGGTTTCCTCGATCGGCATCCCCAGCTCAAGATCGATCTCATGATGTCCGATCGCTACGAGAACCTCGTTGCCGAGGGCGCCGACATGGCGCTTCGTCTCGGCAATCAGCCGGATTCCAGCTTCGTGGCGCGCAAGCTTGCCACCGCCCGTCGCCTCTTCGTCGCTTCGCCCGACTACCTTGCGCGCCGTGGCACGCCGAGGACCCTTGCCGATCTTGCTCAACATCATCTCGTCGGCGGCCCGGGCGACGGCGGCGAGCAGAATTGGACGGCCCATCGCGATGGTGTGATCGAGGTCCACCCGGTCGATCCGCGGGTGCGGACCCGTTCGGCGACAGGCGCAGTTGCCTCCGCGAGCGCCGGCCTCGGCATCGCGATCGCCTCGGCATGGATGTGCGCCGAAGAACTCGCCTCCGCGAGATTGGTGGAAGTCCTGGCCGATTATCGGCTCGAGCCTACAACCGCATATGTGGTCTTCCAGGCAGGGCGGCGCCCTTCGCAGAAAGCGCGTGCATTCAGCGATTACCTCGAGCAGGTGCTGGTGGCCGAACGGTAATCGAACCGCTCGCTGAGACCACATTGCTGTGCCAGTCAAGCCGGAGAGATGCGAACACGTGCATTGCTCCCCGACCAACGAGGCCAATGCGGCACCATGGTTCTGGGTGGCGATCGCCTTGTGCCGGGCTGGCCAATCGTCGGGCGGTCCCCATATAGTGCCTCCATCGTAGCTTGCGGTTAGCGGGCGTGGCGGGCAGATGGATTATCTTCCGACGGGAGACGCACGCGCCCGTCCGGAGCCTCAACGAAGGGAGAAGACCTTGTCGTCTGCCGATGATCTGGAACGCTGGCCGGACCTGCCTTACGCAGCCTGGAAGGACACTTACGAGACCCTCCACTTATGGACCCAGATCGTCGGCAAGATCCGCTTGATGCGCGAGCCCTGGCTGAACCATTCCTGGCATGTGCCGCTTTACGTGACCGCTCGCGGCTTGACGACCTCGCCGATCTCCATGGGTGGGCGAGCATTTCAGATCGATTTCGATTTCATAGACCATCTGCTGTGGCTGAGGACGAGCGAGGGTCACATCCGGCAAATCATGCTCGCACCCAAAACCGTGGCGGAGTTCTATGGCGAAGTAACGCTCGCGCTGGACGAACTCGGGCTCGCCACGCCGATCTTCACCCAACCGTCCGAGATCGCCGACGGCATCCCGTTCGATCAGGACCGTGTTCATGCCGCTTACGACCGCGACTATGCCAACCGCTTCTGGCGCATCCTGCTTTCGACGCACGCGGTCTTTTCGCGATTTCGCACGGGATTCCTGGGCAAAGTCAGTCCCGTGCATTTCTTCTGGGGCGGTTTCGACCTCGCGGTCACGCGCTTTTCGGGCAGGCGGGCACCGCTGCATCCCGGCAGCGTGCCCGGCCTGCCGGACACGGTGGCCCGCGAAGCATATTCGCACGAGGTGTGCAGCGCCGGGTTTTGGCCGGGTGGCGGCCCGATCGACTACCTAACCTTCTATTCCTATGCCTATCCGGCGCCGGAAGGCTATGCATCGGCTGCTGTCCAGCCACCACAGGCGTTCTTTTCCAAGGAGTTCGGTGAATTCCTCCTGCCCTACGATGCCGTGCGCCGGGCGCGGGATCCGGAAGCCACGCTCATGTTGTTTCTGCAGAGCACCTACGAGGTGGCGGCCGACCTCGGCAAATGGGATCGCGACGCACTGGAATGCTCCGTCGGCGTGCCCTGTCGGCCGCGCCCGCTGTAGATTGGTGGCGGCCATGCCTTGCGCAATCACGCGTCCAGGCACCGCCGCCAGGGGCGACCGACAAAGGAATGGCGTGAAGGACGTAAACTTTTTTGTCCGACAGGCGTTGTTCGTTCTCCAGACCGGGAGACAGCCATGCCAGATGAAATCGCAAATCGCCGGCTAGGCCGCCAAGCAACGCCAGCGCAACAATCGGTACTCTTTGATCCGTCGACCAGCAGCCTGTCGGCGTGCGGCCGTGAAAGGTCGGTGAGATGTATTTCATAGGCTTGGCGACGGATTACGACGGCACTCTTGCATATAACGGGACTGTCTCAAAAAAGACCATCTCCGCGCTCGAGCGGCTGAAAAAGACCGGTCGAAAGCTTATCCTGGTCACCGGCCGCGAATTGCCCGACCTCAAGCAGGTCTTTCCCGAGATGGCGCTGTTCGACAAGGTCGTCGCCGAAAATGGGGCGTTGGTCTATACGCCGGCCAGCGAAGAAGAGCGCACCATTTCACCGGCGCCCTCGCCCGACTTTGTCGCCGCGCTGAAGAAGGGCGGCGTCAAGCCGCTTTCGGTCGGGCGCTCGATCGTAGCCACCTGGGAGCCTCACCAGGCAACGGTGCTCGAGGTCATCAAGAAACTGGGACTGGAACTCGAGATCATCTTCAACAAGGGCGCGGTGATGATCCTGCCGAGCGGCATCAACAAGGCGACCGGGCTTGCCGCCGTGCTGGAGGACCTTCGCCTGTCGCCGCTCAATGTGGTGGCGGTTGGCGATGCCGAAAACGACCACGCCTTCCTGAAAGCCTGCGGCTGCAGCGTCGCCGTCGACAACGCGCTGCCGGCGGTGAAAGACACCGCCGATCTCGTGACGCGCGGCGCACGCGGCAAGGGCGTCGAGGAACTTATCAGCAAACTGATCAAGCAGGATCGCGCTATCGTGAAAGAGGGCCGCGACGGCATCCTGCTCGGAACGGCAGGCGGCAAGGACATCCATCTGTCGCCGACCGATACGGTGCTGATCGCGGGCAGTTCCGGCATCGGCAAATCGACGCTGGCCACGGCGCTCACCGAACGGTTCGTCGAGGCCGGTTTTCAGTTCTGCATTTTCGATCCGGAAGGCGACTATGACGGCCTTCAAGGTGCGGTCGGGCTGGGCGACGGTTCGAGCGTGCCGACAAAGCAGCAAGTGCTCGATCTGATCGAAAAGCCTGACACCAATGTGATTGTCAACGGACTGGCTCTGCGTGTCGACGAACGCCCCGACTTCTTCGCCGACCTGCTGCCGGGCCTGGGCAATTTCCGTTATCGAACGGCAAGGCCGCATTGGCTGGTCATCGACGAAGCGCACCATCTTCTGCCCAGCCGGCGCGACGATACCCGTGCCGTGCTGTCCCTGGAATTGCCGGGCACGATCCTCATCACCGTGCATCCGGAGGCGGTCTCGGCGGATGTTCTGAGCCTGGTGACGGCGGTGATCGGCGTTGGCCCAACAGCCAAGAGCGTCATCCAGACATTCTGTCGTGAAACGAGAACCGAACCGCCAAGGCAAATGCCTTCGCCAAAGGGCGACCGCGTGCTGTTCTGGCGCCCGCAAATGGGCAAGAAACCAATGACCGTGAAGGTGATCGAACCGCGCCAGTCGCTCAGGCGACACAGCCGCAAATATGCCGAAGGCCAACTCGACGAGGCCGGCAGCTTCTATTTCAAAGGTCCCGACAATGCGATGAACCTGAGGGCGCACAATCTGATGATTTTCGCCCAGATGGCGGAGGGCATCGACGACAAGACCTGGGACTATCATTTACGCGCCGGCGACTATTCCGAATGGTTTCGCCATCAGATCAGGGACAAGGACCTGGCGCGCGAAACGGCCGCCGCTGAAAAGGATAAGACGCTATCGCCGCAAGAGAGCCGCAAGGTCGTGCTCGACGCGGTGCGCCGGCGTTACACCGCTCCAGCCACAGCGCCGGAAGAGTAGGTTCAACCGCTCATCCGCGTGCTGCCACGGATACGAGCCGGCAAGGCATGCCAATCCGGCATCGTGGTCAAGTGATAAGGTCCTCGATCCTGATCGGCAGGTCGCGAATGCGTTTTCCCGTTGCATGATAGACGGCGCTTGCCACGGCGGCCGCGGTTCCAACATTGCCGAGCTCACCCAGTCCCTTGACACCGGCCGGATTGACCTCGTGATCGATTTCCGGAACCAGGATCACCTCCACCTCCTTGATGTCGGCGTTGACGGGGACCAGATAGTCTTGCAGGTCGCGGTTGACGTAGCGCGCGTGGCGCTGGTCGATCTCCGTCGCTTCGTGCAGGGCCTGACCGATGCCCCAGATCATGCCGCCCATCAATTGGCTCCGGGCGGTTCGCGTGTTCATGATGCGCCCAGCGGCAAAGGCGCCGACCATTCGAGGTACCCGAACTTCCCGCGTATAGCTGTTGATCCGAAGCTCGACGAACTCCGCGCCGAAAGCATATTTCACCGAATCCTTGTCCTGGTCGCCGCCGTGGAACTCCGACTCCCCGGCATAGAGTTTTTTAAGTGCCTCCGGCGAGGAACCCCGTGGCGCGAATTCCGCATATTCCTCGATCGCGCCGATCTGCATGGTCTTGAAGACGTCCGACAGAGCTGCCGACTTGCCGTCGTCGGCAACGATCTTTTCTCCTGCCATGTCGAGCTTCGCATTGCCGGAACCGGCCAGCGGACCACCCTCGCCCACGGCGGCCGCAAAAAGTTTTTGACGCACCGCATCGCACGCCTTGAGAACCGCGGAGCAGACACTGGCGGTGGAGATCGAGCCTCCCGACACCGGTGCTGGCGGCAGGGCACTGTCACCCATTTCGACGCTGACCTTGTCCAAGTCGACGCCGAGACGTTCGGCGGCCATCTGGCCGGCCACGGTGCGCACGCCGGTGCCGATTTCGTGCGAGCCGCACTGCACCCGGACCTGGCCATCCGCGGTCAGGCGAATGCGGGCTGCACATGGAGCGACAGCAGTCGGGTAAATGGCGGTCGCGCATCCCATGCCGACCAGCCAGTCCCCGTCGCGCATCGAACCAACCGTTCCCTCGCGCCTCGACCAGCCGAACGCCCCGGCGGCCTGGTCGTAGCATTTGAGCAGCGACCGGCTGGAAAAGGGTTTTCCGCCGATCGGCTCTTTCTGCGGCTCATTGATGCGTCGGAATTCGATCGGATCCATGCCAAGCGCCACCGCCATTTCGTCCATGGCATTTTCCAGCGCATAGACATAGGGCGTCTCGGGCGGCGATCGCATGTAACCCGGCGTGTTCCGGTCGGCATGGACCAGCGAGACATGCGTCAGCACCGAGCCATAGTTGTACATGCGGGCAGTGGCAGAGGCGCCGCCGACAACGTAGGGATCGGGCCGGGACGTGACCTCCCAGCCCTCATGCGCGAATGCGGTGATCTGACCGTCCTTGCCTGCTCCGATGCGAATGCGGTGACGGGTTTCTGCCCGATAGGTCTGCGTGCCGAAAGCCTGCATGCGGCTGACCACGCAGCGCACCGGCCGCCCCACACGACGAGCCGCGACCGCCACGATCGCCGTACGAGCCGTCATCGGTCCCTTGGAACCGAATGCACCGCCAACATAGGGGCTGATAATACGCACATTGGCCGGATCGATCTTCAGCTGCCTCGCCAGCTCGATCTTCCAGCCGGTGACGTTCTGGCTGGGTTCATGCACGGTGAGCTGGTCACCCTGCCACCATGCCGTAGTTGAAAAGAGCTCGATAGGATTGTGATGTTGGGTGGGTGTCGAATATTTCTGGTCGATCTTCACTTCGGCCGAGGCATAGGCGGAATCGAAGTCGCCGACCTTGGCGTCCTCCTTGTACATCGGGCTTTTGCCGGCGGCCGGTTCGATCATGGTTCCTTGGGAATCGAAGCTTGCGCTCGGGCTTTCCCGCACGTAGTCGGCCTCAATCAGCATCGCGGCCTCTTCGGCTGCCTCGAAGCTCTCGGCGACCGTCAGGGCAATGATCTGGCCGTCATGGAAAACGGTCTTGTCGTGCAACGGACCGATCGAACTAGCGCCGGTATTGCCGAATTTCGGCTTTTCGAACCGATCCATGTCGCCGATGCTGACGATGTCGAGCACGCCGGGGACGGCTCGAGCCCTGTCAAGGTGAAGAGCCTGGATCGCGCCTTTGGCAATCGTGCTGGTTGCAAGCGCGGCATAGGCGACATTCCCGGCGGCAAGGTCGGCGGAATAGCCGGCCTGGCCGGTCACCTTCAGACGGGCGTCGATACGGGGAGCCGGCTGGCCCATATTCTCCTTCGGCGCGGGAGCGGCTTGGTTCATGGTCAGACCTTCATATCGCGTGTTTCGAGCAGCGCCCGCACCAAAGTGCGTTTGCCAAGTGGTATCTTGAACGCGTTGTATCGCCTCGGCTTCGCTTCCACGAAAGCGGCGTCGGCGGCCGTCTCGGCCACCTCCTGATCGAGCGTTTTGCCCTGCAGCGCCTCTTCCGCGGCTTTTGCCCGCCAAGGCACCGTCGCCACGCCGCCCAAGGCTATTCGCGCATGCCTGATCATGTTGCCATCCAGATCGAGGGCGACGGCCGCCGAAGCCAAGGCGAATGCATAGGACTCGCGGTCGCGTATCTTCAGATAGTGCGAGCGGCGTGACCATGCCGCGAAAGGCACCTCGATGGCGACGATGACGTCGTCCGGCGCAAGATTGGTTTCAATGTCGGGCGTATCGCCGGGAAGACGATGAAGCTTGGCGAACTCCATTCTGCGCGCGCCGCGTTTTCCCTCGATCTCGACGGTGGCATCGAGCGCAATCAACGCCTGGGCGAAATCGCCGTGATAGGTGGCGATACAGTCATCGCTTGTGCCGAGCACGGCATGCTGGCGGTTGAACCCTTCCATTGCCGCACAGCCGGAACCTGGATCGCGTTTGTTGCAGGGCCAAGAGGTCTCGCGGAAATACTCGCATCGCGTTCGTTGCAAGACGTTGCCCGCAAGGCTGGCCATATTGCGGATCTGACCGCTGGCGGCGAGTTTCAGGCTTTCGGAGAGCAGAGGGCAGATTCGTCTGACATCGTCGTTGTCGGCTGCCTCACCCATTCGAACCAATGCCCCGAAACGGATGATGCCGTCACCGATCTTGATCTGTCGCAAGGTCGGTTCTCTCAGGGCGTTCAGATCGAGCAGCCGCTTGGGCGTGGCAACGCCGAGTTTCATGTAGTCCGCAAGGTTGGTGGCGCCGGCGATGAACTGAACGTCGGCTTTCGTCGGCTGATCCTGCTGGTCAGCAAAACGCGAAGCGACCGCAACCGCGGCGGAGACGTCGGCAGGTCTTTCGTAGACGAAGGGCCGCATGTCAGGACCTCCTCGTTTCGTCCCGCGCCTGGACAATGGCCGCGACGATGTTCGGATAGGCGGCGCACCGGCAAAGATTGCCGCTCATATATTCGCGGATATCATCTTCCGATCCCGCATGGCCTTCGTTGACGCAGCCGATGGCGGACATGATCTGGCCCGGCGTGCAATAGCCGCATTGGAAAGCATCATTGTCGATGAAGGCCTGTTGCATCGGATGCAGACTGCCGTCGGCGGCGGCAAGCCCCTCGATGGTGGTAATGTCGCGGCCTTCGTTCATGACCGCGAAGCTTAGGCATGAGAGCACCCGCCTGCCGTCGACAAGAACGGTGCAGGCACCGCATTGACCGTGGTCACAACCTTTCTTGGTACCAGCAAGTCCGGCATGGTCGCGCAGCGCGTCCAGCAGACTGGTGCGATTGTCGACGGCAAAGTTATAGGACTGCCTGTTGACGCGCAACGAAACCGCCGCAAGCGCGCGCGCGTTGTCCTGACCGACGGATGGCGGCTCCTCGGCTTTCGCCGACTGGGCAATGATCGGCATTGTCGCCGCTGCAAGAACGGACCCGCTCATGAAGCTGCGCCGGCTGACTTTCGAAACGGTGGAAGTGCCGGTTGATATGACCTTGGGCATGGCTGGCTCCCGGCTGGGCGGCTGGCTTGAGCGGCCCGAACCAGCGAGATGTCACAAGGTTCCCCGCCTCACGTCTCTGTGATTGAATTCCTCTCTGGCAGGCCTACTCCGGCGGGAACCTCCTTCCCTCTGCGGCGGTTCTGTGCCGAGCAGGAGGCGAGTATGAACGACCAAGAAACCCGCCGAGAGAACGAAGGACCGATCTTTTCCGCGCAAGACGCCCGGCAAGGCGAAATCATCCTGAGGACGCGCACACGTCGGATCATCTTCATCGCCGGGCTGGTCGGCATCGTGGTGCTGGCAATCGTTCTGCGCTTTGCGATCGGTTAGGCGCTGAGCGCAGGACGCCCTTTGAACAGGAACCTTTTGCCGGGACGCATCGTTGATTTGCGTCCGCCTCTGGCGTCGACGAAGGCATCGGTAGCCCGAAGGCTGTTCCCTTGGACACAAAAATCGAAAGAGCTGAACGAAAAGCTGAGCGCGTTGATGAGACGCGGGCCGCGCCAGACCAGGTGCGCGAGAAAGGACCTCGCGATGGCGGTACGGCAAAGCCGGATGCTCCGCCGCAGGACACCAGTCTGCGCGGCTTTCCCAGGCGCCATCCCTATGCGACGGCCGCCATTTTCCTCGTGCTGCTGCTGATCGTAGCGGCAGGCATTGTCTGGTGGCTCAATGCCCGCCAGTACGAATCCACGGATGATGCTTTCATAGATGCCCGCACAGTCACCGTCAGCGCCGAAATCGCCGGGCGCATCACCGATGTGGCCGTCACCGACAATCAGCCGGTGCGCAAAGGTGATGTCCTGTTGCGCATCGACGACAGCGATTACCGCGCATCGCTCGACCAAGCCGACGCCGGCGTGGCCGCCGCGCAAGCCGACATCGCCAATGTCGCGGCCCAGATCGAGGCGCAAAACGCCAAGATCGACGCGACGCAGAAGCAGGTTGCCCAGGCGCAGGCGGCGGTCGACTTCGCCAAAGCGGAGGACCAGCGCAATCGCGAATTGCTGGCCAAGGGAACAGCGACGCAACAGCAGGCACAGCAGGCGGCATCGACGCTGCGGCAGGACCAGGCAACGCTCGACAGCACGGTGGCCGACGTGGCCGCGGCGAAGAGCCAGGTTTCCGTGCTGCAGGCGCAGACCAAAACCAGCGAAGCCAAGCTCCGGCAGGCAGAAGCCACCCAGAACCAGGCCCGTACGGCGTTGGCACGCACCACCATAGCCGCGCCTGTCGCCGGACGGGCAACAAACATTTCGGCCGCCATCGGCACCTATACCCAGCCGGGCCAGGTGCTGATGATGTTCGTTCCCAACGAGGTCTGGGTGAAGGCGAACTTCAAGGAGACCCAACTCGATCTGATGCGGGCCGGACAGCCGGTCGACATCGACATCGACGCCTATCCCGACAAGACGTTCCATGGCCATGTCGACAGCATCCAGGCCGGCAGCGGCACCGCCTTCAGCCTGTTGCCAGCGGAAAACGCCACCGGCAACTTCGTCAAGGTCGTGCAGCGTGTGCCGGTCAAGATCGTCTTCGACAATGCGCCTGACGTGCTCCTGGGCCCCGGCCTTTCGGTGGTGCCGACGGTCAAGGTGCGATGACCGGCGAAGCGACGCGCAGGCAAGACGAGAGCCGCTCCGCCGCCGGCGGCCGCAATCCCTGGCTCATCGCCATCGTGGTCTCCATCGCCACCTTCATGCTGGTGCTCGACACCTCCATCGCCAATGTGGCGCTGCGCAACATCGCCGGCAGCCTGGCGGCCGGCGTGGATGAAAGCACCTGGATCATCACGACCTACCTTGTCGCCAATTCCGTCATCATTCCGGTCAGCGGCTGGCTGGCCAGCGTTGTCGGCCGCAAGCGCTACTACATGTTTTGCGTCGCGACCTTCACGCTCGCATCGCTGCTGTGCGGACTGGCCCCGAATCTCCAAATGCTGATCCTGTTCAGGATCCTGCAAGGCCTCGGCGGCGGGGGCATGGCGCCAAGCGAACAATCCATCCTGGCCGACACCTTTCCACCGGAAAAGCGCTCGCAGGCATTCGCCCTCTACGGTATCGCCGTCATCGTCGCGCCGACGGTCGGACCGACCCTTGGCGGCTGGCTGACCGACCATTTCTCCTGGCACTGGATTTTCTTCATCAACGTGCCGTTCGGCATCCTTTCGGTGGCGCTGGTCCAGTGGTTGCTGGTTGAGCCTAAGGTACTCGAGGACGAACGCCAGGAGAGGCTGCGCGGCGGCCTGAAGATCGACTGGGTCGGATTCCTGCTGGTCGCCCTGGCGCTTGGCTGCCTGGAAATCTTTCTTGACGAGGGGCAGCGCAACGACTGGTTCGCATCGACCTTCATCACCATTTTCGCCGGGATCTCGGCGATCTCCTTCCTGCTGCTCATCCCATGGGAACTGAGCCGCGACGACCCGATCGTAGACATACGGCTGCTCTTCAGCCGCCAGTTTGGCACATCGTTCCTGGTGATGATGGCGGTCGGCGCCGTCCTGTTCTCCACCACGCAGTTGATGCCGCAGCTGCAGCAGACCGCCTTCGACTACACGGCGACGCTGTCGGGCTTGTCGATGATGCCGGGCGGCATCGCCATGCTGGTGCTGATGCCGGTTTCGGGGTTTGCCGCTGGTATCGTCCAGCCCAAATACCTGATCATGTTCGGCATGTCGGTGGTGGCGGTCGCGCTATGGCATATGACGTCGCTGACGCCGGACGCCAGCTTCCGTTTCTTCGCCTTCGCCCGCGTCTTCCTGATGATCGGATTGCCCTTCCTCTTCATTCCGATCTCGACCGCGTCCTATGTCGGCCTGCGGCCGCAGCAGACCAACCAGGCCTCGGCCCTGATCAACGTCGCCCGCAACATCGGCGGCAGCGTCGGCGTGTCGTTGTCCAACACCGTAATCGCTCAAAACGCGCAATTGCATCAATCCGATCTGATCGCCCACACGGCACAATCGTCCGCGACGTATCAACAGGTTCTTCGCCAGGTGACCGACCATTTCGTCGCCCAGGGCTCGCCCTTGGTCGAAGCCAAGCAGCAAGCCATCGGCTGGATCGGCCAGCTCATCGCCCGCCAGGCGTCACTGCTCGCCTATGTCGACGTCTTCCGTTATTGCGCTGTGGCGACGGCCTTGCTTGTTCCCCTGGCGCTTTTGCTCCGATCTCCCAAGCCGAAGCCTCAAGGGCACTAGCCTGGAGGGCGCAAACAGCGCCGGCGGCGTAATCGGGGTGCACCTCGATGACGCCGCCGGTTGACGCCGGGCTTTGGGAACACGCTGACCTGGCCGGGAGGCTGGAGGTCCGCGAAAAGCCTTGGCGTTTCCGTGACTATGTCCGCAGGCGCCGGACTTCCTGGCCGTCCATCGGGCCCGGAGGCAATCGTAGGATTCGAGCCGGTCCTGGCTGGCGGCGTGTGGCTGTCTTCAGTAAACGACGACGCTTCGGATCGATTTGCCCTCATGCATGAGGTCGAACCCCTTGTTGATGTCCTCGAGCTTCAGCGTGTGGGTGATCATCGGGTCGATCTGGATCTTGCCGTCCATGTACCAGTCGACGATTTTGGGCACGTCGGTGCGGCCGCGCGCGCCGCCGAAGGCGGTGCCCATCCAGCTGCGGCCGGTGACCAGTTGGAACGGCCGCGTTGAGATTTCCTGGCCGGCGCCGGCGACGCCGATGACGACCGACTTTCCCCAGCCGCGGTGCGAGGCTTCCAGCGCCTGGCGCATCACTTTGGTGTTGCCGGTGCAGTCGAACGTGTAGTCGGCGCCGCCGATCTGGTCGGCACCGCGCTTGGTCATGTTGACGAGGTGGGGCACGATGTCGCCGTCGATCTCCTTCGGATTGACGAAATGCGTCATGCCGAAGCGCTCGCCCCATTCCTTCTTGTCGTTGTTCAGGTCGACGCCGATGATCATGTCGGCGCCGGCAAGTTTCAGGCCCTGGATGACGTTGAGGCCAATGCCGCCGAGGCCGAAGACGACGGCGGTGGCGCCTTGCTCGACCTTGGCCGTGTTGATGACGGCACCGATACCGGTGGTCACCCCGCAGCCGATATAGCAGATCTTGTCGAAGGGGGCGTCGGGGTTGACCTTGGCCACCGCGATCTCGGGCAGCACCGTGAAATTGGAAAAGGTCGAGCAGCCCATATAGTGGAAGATCTTGTCCTTGCCGATGGAAAAGCGCGACGAGCCGTCCGGCATCAGGCCTTGTCCCTGGGTGGCGCGGATGGCGGTGCAGAGGTTGGTTTTCCTGGACAGGCAGGACGGGCACTGCCGGCATTCAGGCGTATAGAGCGGGATGACGTGGTCGCCCTTCCTGACCGAGGTGACGCCCTTGCCGACATCGACCACGACACCGGCGCCCTCATGGCCGAGAATGGCCGGGAAGATGCCTTCGGGATCGGCGCCCGACAGGGTGAACTCGTCGGTGTGGCAGATGCCCGTCGCCTTGATCTCGACCAGCACCTCGCCGGGCTGAGGACCGTCGAGGTCGACCTCCATGATCTCCAGCGGCTTTCCGGCAGCGACAGCGACAGCGGCGCGCGTTCTCATTCTTCCATCTCCCAAACTACATTTGCCAGGCCGTGCCCGGACTCTTCTGAAAACGATTATGCTGCGGCCCTGGCCGGTCCTGCCGGGAACACGCCCGACATAACGGTAAATCCCTTGATGCGCTTGACGCGATCGCACCAGCGGCGGATCGCCGGATAATCCTGGCGCGGGATGCCCCCCTCCTCCGACAGGATGATGTAGGGGAAGCAGGCGATATCGGCGATGGTCGGATGACCGGCCGGGCAGATCCAGTTGCGGCCTTGCTGCTCGCCGAACCATAGATGCTCGTCGAGGATGCGGAATAGCCGATGCGCTCCGGCGCGCGCGGCATCGATGTCGAAATCGTAGAACAGCGCATCATGCAGGCGGGCGGCAGAGGCCGTTGCGGTGATACTGTCGGCAAAAGCCAGCCACTGGCTGACTTCGCCAAGCAAGTCCGGATTGTCTCGCGGGTACCAGGTGCCGGACGGATCGTATTTCGATGCGAGATAGATCAGGATTGCCTGGGCGTCGCGTAGGATCAGTCCACCATCCTCGATGACTGGCAGTTGCCCGAGCGGATTGAGCTTCAGGAACCATTCCGACTTGTGCTCGCGGCCCGGATAGAAGTCCACCGGCACGGTTCTGTACTCAATGCCGAGGAAACTCATCAGCAGGCGCAATTTGTAGCAATTGCCAGAAAGTTCGTAGTCGTAAAGCGTGATCATCGGCACCCCCTAGATGTCCAGCACGAGGCGCGCGGACTTCGCTCGCGACACACAGGTCATGATCTTGGTCCCTGCCTTCCTCTCGGCGTCGTTGAGATAGACGTCCTGATGGTCGGGCTCACCTTCGATCACCGTCGCCACGCAGGTGCCGCAGGCGCCCTGCTCGCAAGATGACGGCACCTCGATGCCGTTCTCGCGCATGACCTGCATGATCGTCTTGCCGGCCGGTACTTGCAGCGTGACGCAGGACCGCGCCAAAGCGATCTCGAAGCTCGAGCTGTCGTCGATCTTGTTGGTGTTCTTGAAGTACTCGAAATGCACTGCCGTATCCGGCCAGCCTTGCTCGGCCGCGATCTTGCGCGCGGCTTCCAGCATCGGTCCGGGGCCGCAGATGTAGAGATGCATGCCGTTCCGGTAACCGCCGAGAATCTGTCGAAGTTCGGCGCCGGTCGCATCCGGCGACAGCCCGAGATGCGGCTTGAGCGCATCGCCGAGTTGCTTCAGCCGGTCGGCAAAAGCGAGATGCTCTTCGCCTTGCGCGAAATAATGCAGCTCATGCGTCAGGTCCTGGTTCTTTAGCGCCTGCGCCATGGCGAGCAGCGGCGTGATGCCGATGCCGCCGGCGACGAAAATCGTCCTGATGGAGTCGCGGCGCAGCGGGAAGTTGTTGCGCGGCTCCGAAATCGCCAGCACATCGCCCTCGCGCACAGTCTCGTGCATGCATTTCGAACCGCCCTTCGAATCCCGTTCCAGCTTGACGCCGATGACGAAACTGTCGGTCTCGCCGGGCCCATTGGTAATCGAATATTGGCGGACCTCGCCATTTGGCATGTGCACGTCGAGATGCGCGCCGGGCTGGAAAGTGGGCAGAAGACCCTTGATCGGGCGAAGCTCGAAGCCCGCGATCCCATCCGCCGCCGGCCATTTCCTCGCCACCGTGACGCGCAGCGCCGCCTTGCGGCCATGCGTGGTCAGTTCCGGCATTTCGGCAAGCTCGGCCGACACCCTTTCATAGACCGGTTCGAGCGGCGCGGGCGTCAACGCGTTCGCCGCCTCGCGCTCCGCCTCGTCGCGCAGTTTCGACAGCCGTTCATTATGGTGGCGCAGGATGGCGATGCGCGCAGCCCCCTCCGCATCCTGATCGAGCACGCCGCGGATGACCGAGCGGTTGGAATCGACCGGCTGAACAAAGAAGACGCCAAGTGTCTCGGCGCCGCCATCGCGCGAACGCAACGCCACGGCAAAATCCTGCGCGGCCTCGACCAGGGTTTCGCCACCATCGCCATCGATCGCCCCATTCGGCTGAAAGCGGTAGGCCTTCAGCCGTTCGACGACCCGGTCGGCCGGCGCGTTGACCGGAATTCCACGCAATGCAAGAAGCTCGCCCTCGGGGAGGCTGGCGATGACAGGCACTTCGCCGCGCGGCTCTTCGGACGACCAGACCAGGCCATAGCGCTCGACTGCTGGAAAGGTGCGGTTGGTGATGGTGCGGGCCGGCGCGTCGGCCGGATGTGCGGGGATATAGGTGCAACCGGCTGTACGGTTCGAATAGCGCCAGCCATGGTACTGGCATTTCAGCTCGCGGCCGTCATTGATGCCGATCGACAACCTGACGCCGCGATGCAGGCAGCGGTTCTCCCAGATGTTGACGTAGCCGTCATCGGCACGCCAGACCGCGAATTCCCGGCCGAGCAATTGGCCGTGGAAAACATGGCGGTAGGGCAGGTCATGGGCGGCAGCGATCGGATGCCACTGGCTCTTGGCTACTTCCAGCATTCGTCGTCTCCAAAGAATTTCTTGTCAGGCCGCGGCCGGAATGACCCCGTAGGTCACGCCCTTCTGGCTGAGCCAGCGCCGGTATGCGATGGCGGACTTGTCGGCACGGATCGGGGTTTCGGCACGCGGATCGAGCGGCAGGCGTTTCGGCACCTGGTTCTCGAGGATCGGCTTGTCCTGGCCGAAGATCGTCTGCTGGAAGCGCTTGATCACCTTGTCTTCATTGTCCTCGTCGAGCACGCAAAGCAGCATGTGCGCACGTACATGCTCCTGATCGACCGGCTGCAGGAAGATGGCGATCACGTCGCGCCGGGCCTCGTCGACCGGGCTCGATTTGTAGAGCACCGAGCAATAGGGGTGCGGCACGCGATAGACATAATCCACGTCGGCGCCACCATCGGAAGCAGTCGAAGCCATCGGCTGGAAGAAGCGGCAACGGGTAGCCAGGATCTCGTCACGATCCACCGAAATCTCGACGTCGTATTCCTTCACTTCGGTATGCGGTTCGACGCCGAGAATGTCGGTGTGCACATAGGGAAAATGGCCCATGTCGAGGAAATTTTCGATGGCGCGGGGCGCCGAGACATTGACGCCAAAGGTTGCCGCGTTGAGCTTGCGGCGATCCGGCTCGCCATATTCGGGGATCGGGAACAGATCGGCTGGCGGCGACCCAAGCGAGGTCCAGACGTAGCCATAGGCGCTCCTTGCCGGAAGCCTGTCGACGCTCGGAACCTGATCGGCCCAACGCAGATCATCCGGCCGCGAGCGCCAGACGACGGGCTCTCCATTCGCCTCGACCGCGAAACTGAGGCGCTCCTCAAGCAAAACTGTTTCTTGGATAACCCCAGGAGCGGCCTCGGCGATCGCACCGACAGGATGCCAGAGATTGAGAATCACAGGATCCGAACATTTTGTCATCGTCTTTCCTTTGAATGGCGTTGGACGTCATCAGGCTTGTGCCGGTATGGCGCCGTAGGTGACGGCCCGATCGCGCAGCCAGCGCCGGTATGAAACCGAGACGGCGTCTGCTCGGATCGGCGTTTCGGCGCGCGGATCAAGCGGCAGGCGCTTGGGTACCTGGTTTTCCAGGATCGGCTTGTCCTGGGCGAAGATGAGCTGCATGAAGCTACGCACCGTTGCCGCCGCCATGCCTTCCTTGAGATAGCAAAGATAGGGATGGGCGATGCAGTTCTCCTCGTCGACCGGCTGCACGAACAAAGTGATCACATCGAGCCGGTCCTTCTGGATCGGGTTGCTCTTATAAAGCGCCACTGTATAGGGCCGGATCACCTTGTAGATGTAGTCGACGACAAATCCTTCCCTGGCAGTCGGCGAGGCGATGGGCTGATAGAATTTGCATTCGGTCGCCAGCACCTCGTCCTGGGCGGTGATTTCCACCTTGTAGGGAGCCACCTCCGTATGCGGCTCTTCGCCAAGCCAGCCGGTGTGGACGAAGGGGAAATGGCCCATGTCGAGAAAATTCTCGACGGCCCGAAGGCCGGACACCTTGACCGCGATCGACCCGCCACTGACGAGATGGCGGTCGGCCTCGTCGGCCTCGGGAATGTAGATGATGTCGCGCCAGGGCTTGTCGAGACATGCCCAGATGAAGCCGTAGCGTTCAGCGCTCCCCAGCGCGGCGCCGGTATCGGTGCGCACGACATCAGTCCTGTCGCGATGCCTGCGCACCTCGAGGTCGACCCCCAGCAGACGTGTCGGAAATGGCGTATCCTGGCTAAGCGATTCCTGGTCGGCGACGATATGCCAGTCGTTCAGAAGCTCGCGATCGACGCAGCGGGTTGCCATCGGCTTCCCTCCCAACTCGGCTAGCCCTTCACCATGAACCTAGCCCGGCGTTTCGACATGACGAAATCACAAGATTGGATATCAATCAATAATTTTTTGTCGGCCAAATTCGTTTTTTGTGTTGACAGATTTCGGTGATTGACTTCCGATGCATGAAACTCTGAAACCGGGATATGTCGCATCCCAACGAGGCACGTCGTCACCACGGAAAGCCTGCTGATCATGTCCTCGAAATGGCGGAGAGCCGCGCCTTGACCAGCCGTTCCCAGACGATCGCGGACACACTGACACGCGCCATCATCGATCACCGTCTGGTTCCGGGATGCAAGCTCGGCGAGCGCGAGCTCGCGGAAATATTCGACGTCAGCCGCATCGTGGTACGCCAGGCCTTGATACGGCTTGCCGACGACGGACTGGCCCAGATCGAGCGCAATCGCGGCGCCTTCGTCGCCAAGCCGAGCATGCAGGAGGCGATGGAAATCTACGACGCCCTGACGCTTGTCGAGCAGGGCGTGGCCGCCCAGCTCAGCGACCGCCTTGGCCCGGCCGGATGGGCGGAATTGCGCCAGCATGTCGAACGTCAGCGCCAGGCGGTTGCCGCCGGCAACGATGCGTTGGCGGATGTGCTCGGGCAGGAATTCCACATCGTTTTCGTACGTCTCAGCCGCAACAAGGTGATGCAGGAAATCCATGCACAGCTCGTGCGCCGCACGACGCTGCTGCGCTCGCTCATCACCGCGGATTTCGACTATTGCAATCTGCTCGACGACCATTCGCGGGTCGTCGACCTCCTGGAAAAGGGCCGCCTGAAACAGGCCATGGACCTGATCGACACGCATCACCGCACCGTGGTGCGCGGCTACATCATGGACCGTGAGGTGTTTGCGGAGATGACGCCGGCCGAGGCGCTGGCGCCTTACCTTGACGGCAAGGCCGATGGGGCGACCCTGGTTCCCTCAAGGAAGCCAGCAAGGACATCCGGAAATGGCGACAGCGCGGGGCACGTGCACGTCCATCTCCCCAAAACAGACCGGGCATCGACAAGCCGGGCATCAACCAAAAAAACCAACAGAGGGTTACCAACATGAACGACCTGACAAGACGCGGATTCCTCAAATACAGCGGCGCGATCGGCGCCGCGATCGGCGCTGGAGGACTGAGCACCATCGCGCGGGCCCAGGAGGTGCTCAAGATCGGCGTCGTCTATGTCTCGCCGGTTGCGGAGATCGGCTGGACCAAGCAGCACAGTCTTGGCGTCGACGCGATCAAGTCGCAATTCGGCGACAAGGTCGCCCTGACCGTCATCGACAACATCTTCATGCCACAGGACGCGGAGCGCATCTTCCGCGAGCTCGCCAGCGCCGGCAACCAACTGATCTTCGGCACCAGCTTCTCGCACGGCACGCCGATGCAGAAGGTGGCGCCGCGCTTCCCCAAGATCGCCTTCGAACATTGCTCGGGCATCGTCCATCTCGCCAATCTCGGAACCTTCGAGGCCAAGTACTACGAAGGCACCTTCGTCGCCGGAGCGGCGGGCGGCTATATGTCGAAATCGGGCAAGATCGGCTTCATCGGCGGCTTTCCGATCCCCGACATTGTCGGCCCCGCCAATGCACTCCTGCTCGGCGCGCAAAGCGCCAACCCGAACGCCACCTGCAACGCCATTTTCCTCAATTCCTGGTTCGATCCGGGCAAGGAGAAGGAGGCGGCCAAGACGCTGCTTTCGCAAGGCTGCGACGTTATCTGTTCGATGACCGATACCGCGACAGGCGTCCAGGTTGCCGGCGAAGGCGGCGCCTGGTCGATCGGCTATGCCAGCGACATGGCCAAGTTCGGCTCGGGCAAGCAGCTGACCTCCTTCGTGCTGGACTGGACCAGCGACTATGTTGGTGCCGCCAAGGCTGTCGCCGCCGGCAGCTGGAAGCCGGAAGTGCGTTGGGACGGACTGGCCGCCGGCGTCGTGAAGATGGCGCCCTACAATGACGGCATGCCAGCCGACACCAAGGCCAAGCTCAAGCAGCTCGAAGCCGACATCGGCAGCGGCAAGGTGCATCCTTATGCCGGCGAGTTGAAGGACCAGGACGGCAAGGTCAAGGTCGCGGCGGGATCGGTTTTGACCGACGACGGCATTCGCGGCATGAACTGGTTCGTCAAGGGGATGATCGGCAAGCTAAGCTGATCGCCATCGCAGAGCCGGGAGACGCCGAAGCCTGACCTTCGGCGTCTCCATACCTGGTTCCCGTCCAACCTCGCCTCACGCCACGGCAGGACCCGCCATGCATCCGCGACTAGAATTGCGCAACATCTGCAAGCGCTATCCGGGCGTCATCGCCAACGACGACGTCTCGCTGTCGATCCAGCCCGGCGAGATCCACGCCGTGCTCGGCGAGAACGGCGCCGGCAAATCGACGCTGATGAAAATCATCTATGGCGCGGCGCAAGCCGATTCCGGCGAGATTTTTTGCGATGGCAATCCGATCACCGCGCACAATCCGGCGGTGTCGCGCGCGCTCGGCATCGAAATGGTCTACCAGCACTTCGCGCTGTTCGAATCCGTCTCTGTGGTCGAGAACATAGCGCTCTCGACAAGCAGCGCCTTTCACCTGCCCTCGCTTGCCGACAAGATCCGCGAGCTTTCGCTTCGCTATGGCATGCCGATCGACCCGGACCGCCAGGTGCACGACCTCTCGGTCGGCGAGCGGCAGCGCGTCGAAATCGTGCGCTGCCTGCTGCAGTCGCCGAAGCTTCTGATCCTCGACGAACCGACGTCCGTGTTGACGCCGCAGGCCGTGGTCAAGCTGTTCGAGACGCTCCGGCAGCTCGCGGCCGAGGGGTGCAGCATCGTCTATATCAGCCACAAGCTCGACGAGGTGCAGGAGCTCTGCGACACCGCCACGGTGCTGCGGAACGGCAAGGTCACCGGCACCGCTCGTCCGAAGGAAACGACATCGCTCGAGCTCGCCCGCATGATGGTCGGCTCGAAGCTGCCGGAAATGCATGTCAGCCCCTCTGTCCCAACCGAGAAGCCGGTGCTGGAAGTCAGGAACCTGTCGGCGAAAGCGAGGGACCATTTCGGCGTTGACCTGGAGGACGTGTCCTTCGCCGTGCATGGCGGCGAGATCGTCGGCCTGGCGGGGGTTTCGGGGAATGGCCAGGCCGAGCTGATCGCCCTGCTCAGCGGCGAACGCACGCATGAGCAAAGGGATGCGATCAGGATTGGCGAGACGGCTGCCGCCCGCCTGCGTCCCGACGAACGCCGCAAGCTCGGTCTAGCCTTCGTTCCGGAGGAGCGGCTCGGGCGGGGTGCGGTGCCATCGCACACATTATGGGAAAACACGGTGCTGACTGCACATCGCTTCGGCACCGTCCGCAACGGATTGGTCAACCGGCGCAAGGCCAGTGGTTTCGCCGCCGGCATCATCGACAGGTTCAAGGTCAAGGCCAGCGGCCCGGGAGCGACCGCGCAGAGCCTGTCCGGCGGCAATCTGCAGAAATTCATTGTCGGGCGCGAGATCGCGCTGGCGCCGAAACTTCTTATTGTTTCGCAACCGACCTGGGGTGTCGACGTCGGTGCAAGCGCCTTCATCCGCCAGACCATCCTCGACCTCAGCCGCGCCGGCGCGGCGGTGCTCGTCGTGTCGGAGGAACTTGATGAGCTGTTCGAGATTTGCGACCGGCTTCTGGTCATCTGCCAAGGACGGGTTTCACCACCGCTGATGCGCAAGACGACCGATCGTGAAGAGATCGGACTGCTGATGACTGGCAGAACGATGAGCATGGATACGATGGCAGGTGGGAGTAGCGACGTTGCGCTTCAGGATTGAACAAAGACCCGAGCCTTCCGCACCGATGCGCATCGCCGCGCCGCTTGTGGCGGCGGTTTTGACGCTGGCCGTCGGCTCGATCTTTTTCGCCTCCCTCGGGCACGATCCGCTGCTGACGCTCTATGCCTTCTTCGTCGAGCCGCTGAACTCGATGAACGGCTTGTCCGAATGGCTGCTCAAGGCTTCGCCGCTGATCCTGATCGCTTGCGGGCTGGCGGTCGGCTTCCGTGCCAATGTCTGGAACATCGGCGCCGAAGGCCAGTTCACCATGGGCGCGGTTGCCGCCAGCGGCGTCGGACTGTTCTGGCCGAACCCGGAGAGCGCGCTGCTGTTGCCGCTGATGTTCGTGGCCGGCATGGGGGCCGGCATGGCATGGGCCGCGATCCCGGCCTTTCTGCGCGCGCGCATGAACACCAATGAGATCCTGGTCACGCTGATGATGACCTATATCGCGACGCTGTTCCTGTCCTACCTCGTGCATGGACCGTGGCGCGATCCGGCAGGCTTCAACTATCCGCAAACCGCGCTGCTGCCGGCGGCGGCGATGTTCGGATCCTTCGATCCGGCCTATCGGCTCAATCCTTCGATCTTCGTCACCATCGTGGCTGTGTTTCTGATGTGGCTGTTCACGGACCGCAGTTTCCTCGGCTATAAGATGTCGGTCAGCGGCGCGGCCCCCCTTGCCGCGCGCTATGCAGGCTTTCGCGAGTCCTCCGCGGTGTGGATCGGCCTTCTGGCGGGAGGTGCCGCGGCCGGCGTCGCCGGCATGGCGGAAGCCGCCGGACCGCTCGGTCAGCTCTCACCGCAGATTTCGCCGGGCTACGGATTTGCCGCCATCATCGTCGCCTTCATCGGACGGTTGAACGCCTTCGGCATTGTGTTGGGCGGGCTGCTGATGTCGCTGCTTTTCCTGGGAGGCGAAGGCGTGCAGATGACGCTTGGCCTGCCCTCGGCGCTGACGCGCATTTTTCAGGGCATCCTGCTGTTCTTCCTGCTCGCCGCCGATTTCTTCATTTTTTACCGCGTTCGCCTGGTACGGCCGGC
Source organism: Mesorhizobium sp. B2-4-17 (assembly GCF_006441275.1). Classification (NCBI taxonomy): domain Bacteria; kingdom Pseudomonadati; phylum Pseudomonadota; class Alphaproteobacteria; order Hyphomicrobiales; family Phyllobacteriaceae; genus Mesorhizobium; species Mesorhizobium sp. B2-4-17. Next base: position 287,394 of record NZ_VFUX01000001.1, read on the forward strand.
CCGAGATGCGCATGCACTCGAGATGGCACGATGAGTGAATTTCGGTTTGCGCAGGAGACAGCCTGATGGATCTCTTCATCGCCATCTTCACCGGCACCATCATCGCCGCCACGCCGCTGATATTCGCAGCGCTTGGCGAGCTCGTGGTCGAGAAGTCCGGCGTGCTCAATCTCGGCATAGAAGGCATGATGCTGATGGGCGCCGCCCTCGCCTTCTGGGCCGTCACCGCGGGCTATTCCATGCCGGTCGCGATCCTTGCCGGTGCGTTGGCAGGCGCCGCCGCATCGCTGCTGTTCGGCGTGCTGGCGCTGACTTTCCTGACCAACCAATATGCGGCCGGTCTGGCGCTGGCGATTTTCGGCTCCGGCGTGTCCGCCTTCCTCGGGCGCGGCTTCGGCAGCGAACCGATCGAAGCGCTGCACGGCGTCAGCATCCCGGTTCTGTCCGACCTGCCGCTGGTCGGGCCGCTGCTTTTCCGCTTCGACCCGATGGTCTACCTGGCCCTGCTGATGTTCGTCGCCATAAGCTGGTTTCTCTACCGCACAAAAGCCGGCCTCGTTCTGCGCACGATCGGCGAGTCGCCACAGACGTCCCATGCGATCGGCTATCCCGTGATCAGGATACGCTATATGGCGGTGCTGTTCGGTGGCGCGATGGCCGGCCTGGCCGGTGCTTATCTTTCGGTCGCGTACACGCCCCTATGGGTCGAGAACATGACCGCCGGCAAAGGCTGGATCGCGCTGGCACTGGTGGTCTTCGCCACATGGCGGCCGGTCCGCGTCTTGCTTGGCGCATGGCTGTTCGGCGGCATGACCATCCTCCAGCTGCAGGGACAGGCGCTGGGACTGGAGGTGCCGTCCGAACTGTTGTCGGCCCTGCCGTATCTGGCGACGATCGTCGTATTGGTCCTTATTTCGCGAAATCGTCAAATGCTTGCACTGCATTTTCCAGCCTCGCTCGCGAAACCATTTCGGCCGGCAAACTAAGACCTAGCCCATATCGATGCCGCCGGTCAGCGCCTGTATCTCGGCAAACAGGGCCTTGACCGATCCGGGATCGGAAATGTCGGCGGCGATCGCCTTCGTCTTGCCGCCGATCGTGGCGGCCGCCGCCTTGGCGCCGTCTGCGTTGATGTCGCTGACGATGACGGTCGCGCCGTCGGCTGCCAGCCGCGCCGCGATCGCCTTGCCGATGCCTTGCGCGGCGCCCGTCACCAGGGCCGTCTTTCCCGCAAGCCGTTCAGTCATGAAATGTCTCCCTCAATCTGCAATCTGATTTGTGCTCAGGCGTCGGCGTCGATCACGGCCAGCGCCGCGTCGATGCCCTTGCCGACCGCAAGCTTCTGGCCGGCCGCGTTCATGGCGCCGCCCAGCGCCGTCAACGCCGCGATTGCATAGATCGGCTGCGCGGTCGGGCCCATATGGCCGATGCGCGTCAGCTTCCTCAGCGTTTCGCCGCGACCTGACGAAAACACCACGCCGTAGCGAGCGCGCGCGGCCTGGCGAAGCGCCTTCTCGTCGACGCCATCCGGTATCCGGACAGCGGTCGTGGTCGGCGACGCAATCTTGTCGTTGATCGCCCAGATCGACAGGCCCATGGCGGCGACGCCCGCGCGCATGGCCCTTGCCGTCAGCGTGTGGCGCGCCCACACGGCCTCCGGCCCCTCGTTGAGATAGAGGTCGAGCGCCACATCGAGCCCGTTGATTTGGGAGACCGATGGCGTGAACGGGAACGGCTTCTCGCGCGACCAGGCATTCTCCCAGTCGACGATGCTCAACATCGACGCGCGTGGTGCCAGGGGATTGGCCTTCATCTTGACCCAGGCGCGCTCGCTGATGCCCATCATCGTCAGGCCGGGAGGTGCTCCCAGGCATTTGTTCGGGCCGGTGACATAGATGTCGGCCTTGCAGTCCTCCGGATGCGTCTTCATGCCACCGAAGGACGAGACGGCGTCGACGATGAGATAACCACCATGCGCCGAAACCAGCGCGCCGATGGCGTCGATCGGATTGATGGTGCCCGATGGCGTGTCGTGATGGCAGACGGCAACGATCGTGATTTCCGGATGCGCCTTCAGCATGTCGGCGACCGCCTGCGGGTCGATCGCCTCGTTGTAGGGCACCTCGATCTCAAGCAGATGCGGCGAGTAGCGTTTTGCCCAATAGCCGAACCCCTTGCCGTAGACACCCGAGGCAAGGTTGAGCACGACGTCGTCGGGCGTGATCAGCGACGCTGCCGCCGCTTCCAGGCCCAGCACCGGCTCGCCATGCAGGATGACGGGCTTGTTCGACAGCCGCATCGCCTCTTGCGCCTTGTCGACCACCTTCTCGTAGAAGAGCTGGAATGCCGGGTCGTAATCGTAGAGCACCGTGCGGCTGAGGCCGCGCAGCACTTCCGCGTAGGCGTTCACCGGCCCCGTGGTCAGGGTGATGACCGGATCGGCGTGTTCGAGATAGCGCATGGTCTTGTCTCCGATTGACGGCGGTCAGCCGTAGAACTGCGTGCCGGTTTTGTAGATCTTGAAGTTGTCCATGTCGTGCGAATACATCAGCTCGGCGCCGTGATCCTCGGCCGGCTTCTTGACCTTGCGCATCGAATTGACGCCGGCGACCGGTCGATGTGGAAAGCCGCCTGGCACAGCGTCTCGAGGCATTTCTAGGTATAGGCGGCGTCGATGGTGAACATGATCGGCTTGCGCTGGGAAACTCGACCAGCAGGCTGTAATGGCCGATCGAATGGCCGGGCGTCGAGATCAGCTTGACGCCCTTAGCGAGTTCGACGTCGCCTTCGATCCCCTCGAAGGTGGCGCGCGTGTGCCCTCCAGCAGTTGCGCGGTCGCGCCACGCGCCTCCGCAGCTCCGCCGAGAAGCTCAGGTCGGAATAGCCGAGATGCTCGAAAGGCTGCGGATTGCAGGCCTGCGGCACCTCCGTGCGATGGCAGATCTTCTTGGCATGCGGAAAATACTTGTGGCCGCCGCAATGGTCGAAATGGAAATGCGAGTTGACGACGACGTCGATGTCCTTCGGCTCGAGCCCGAGCAGCGCCAGTGCGCCGGGGATGGCCCGGTGCTTTTCCTGGATTCCGGTCGAGGGCGCGGCGCACGAATTCACCATGCTCGTCGGACGCGAGGGCGGATTATGCGGTATAGACGGCGATCGAACTGCGCTCCACCAGACGGGCCGTCAAGATACGGTGCTCGAAAGGTATCATGGTCTCGGTCAGCCTCTTCAAGAGGAGTTCCGCGGCTGCCGCTCCAATCAGATGCGCCGGCTGCGCTATGGCGGTGATGCCTTGGGCCACGAACTGCATCCAGTCGAGATCGTCGAAGCAAAGCAACGATACGTCTCCCGGAATCGCAAGTTTCAGTGCGGAAGTCGCCTCCAAAACCCCAGTCGACATGACACCATCGGCGGTAAACAGGGCAGACGGGGCATTGCGCATCGTCAATAGGTCGAGCGCCTCCTTGCGGGCTGCCTCGCTCGAATAAACCGCCACGCGGCGGATCAATCGCAGATCCGGCTTGATGCCTGCGGCACGATGGGCTTCCAAATAACCCAATAGCCTTTGCCAGCTTGGATGATGATAGCGAACATCAGAGCTGGAGAGATCGGTGTTTGCCACAAAGGAGCCGACATCATCGCGCTGGCCGGGCCCGAGTTCCGCCAGTATGGCGATGCGGCCGTGGCCGGCCGCGAGCATCGTCGCGATGCCGCTGCGCGTTGCAGAAACGTTGTCGACCACGACTGAATCGGTTTCCAGACCCGCCGCGATGCGATCGAACTGCACGACGGGACAGCGGGCCGCGACGGCCTCCCGCAGATGATCCGGCTCGTCCACAAAGGTCGATGAGACGATTAGTCCGTCGACCTGCTTTTCCAACAGGAGCTGAACCGCCTCTCGTTCGAGTTCGGGATTTTCGTCACTGTTCGTAACGATGACACCGAAGCCGCCGCTACGCGCGACATCCCCTATTCCGCGCAGCACGCTGGCATAGAATGGGCTTTCGATGTCGCCGACCACAACCCCGATGGTCTGCGTCTTGCCGGTGATTAAACCTTTGGCCAGGCGGTTGGGGCGATAGCCCAGCGCGGCGGCGGCGGCGCGCACTTTCTCCTGAACTTCGGGGCTGCTGTAGCCGTAATCACCAAGTACGCGCCCTGCCGTGGCGGAACTCACCCCGGCCCGGCGAGCGACCTCGATGATGGTTGGGTTTTTTGATGATCTTGAAGTCACTCACCAAGCCTTGCCGCCCATGGGTGCATCGTGAAGAGACGAGCTAGCGGCAGCAGACCCTGTCCCGCAAGGTTGAAAACCACCTCACCCGAAGTTGCGCACATCATTGCAATCACAACACCTCAGACAGAAAGCGCCGAAGGCGTGGGCTCTGCGGATTGTCGAAAAGATCCTGCGGCCGCCCTGCTTCGACGATCCGGCCCTCATCCATGAACACAACCTGGTTCGCGACCTTGCGAGCGAAATTCATCTCGTGCGTGACCACGACCATGGTCATTCCCCTTTGCCCAAGGTCTGCCATCAAATTCAGAACGCCTTTCACCAGTTCCGGATCAAGGGCGCTGGTGACCTCATCGAAAAGCATGACTTCAGGTTCGAGCGCCAACGCCCGCGCAATAGCCACCCGCTGCTGTTGTCCGCCCGAAAGATTGGCCGGCCGGTGATCCTTGCGTTCCAGCAGCCCGACCTCCTGGAGTCGTTCCTGGGCCAAGCGGTCGGCCTTTTCGCGCGACACGCCTTTGACCTTGCGCAGTGCCAAAGTGATATTGGCGAGCGCGCTGCGGTCGGGAAACAGATTGAACTGCTGGAAAACCATGCCGACGCGCCGGCGAAGCTGGTCAGGCGTCGACCTATGAATGCTTTCGCCATCGAGCAGAATGTCGCCCGCGCGACATTCGACGAGCCGGTTCAGGCATCGCAGCAACGTTGATTTGCCCGACCCGGATGGCCCGATGAGGCAGGTGACAGTCCCTGGCTCTACTTTCAGACTGACGTCATGCAGGACCTGAAGGTTGCCATAGGCCATATCTATGTTTTTGACTTCAATGCCGCCGCCCTTGAAACGCGTCGTCGCCGCCGCGGACGACTTCGCAACGTCCGGCCTGCCCGCTTCGGCAAGCTCGGCGACTTCCTTGAGCCCGCTCTGCACAGCGACGATGCGCTTGCCGACGCGCATGCGCGCATCGATATAGTTGACAAGGTGGGTCAAAGGCACCGTGATCACCAGGTAGAATATGCCCGCCAGCAACAGCGGGGAGAGGTTGCCGGTTAGGACGGCCTGATCTTGCCCCACCCGGAACAGTTCGCGTTCCGAAGCGAGAAGCCCGAGGAAGTAGACAAGGCTGGAATCCTTGACGTTGCCGATGAACTGGTTGACCAGTGCCGGCAGCACGCGGCGGATGCCTTGCGGAATAACCACCAGCCTCATGCCTTGGCCATACGTCATGCCAAGAGTACGCGTGGCGTCGAGTTGCCCGCGTTCGACGCTCTGAATCCCTGAGCGAAAGATTTCTCCGATATAGGCCCCGGCAATCAGGCTGAGCGCCAGAATGCCCAAAGGATAAGGTGACGGACCGAACAAGTCGCGGCCCAGCCGGGCAAACCCTTGGCCAATGATCAGGATCGTAACGATGGCGGGCAGCCCGCGAAAGATGTCGGTATAAAATCGTGCAATGAGCTTCAGCGGCCAGCTTTCGGAGATCCCCATCACGGCGAGCACCATTCCGATCAGCGTGCCGAACAGGGTCGACGCGATCGCCAGGATCAAGGTGTTTTTCAGACCCACCATGATCATGTTGGGCAGGACGTCCACCATCGCCTGGAAGTCCAGGAAGCTGCGCGTGAATGTATCGAGCCAGCTCATATTCAATCCCACCAGAAATGCGGCCGGGCACATCGCTCACGAGCCCGGCCGAAAAGCATCGATGAAAGACGCCCTGCGGACTACTTCTTGGGCAGATACTGGTCCGGCATCGGGGTGCCTGGGAACCACTTTTCGTGCAGCCGTTTCCAGGTGCCGTCGTCCATGGCCGCATGCAGCGCCTTATTCAGCGCCTCGCGAAAGGTGTCATTGCCCTTTTTTACGACGAAGCCCGCCGGCGCATCGAAGGATGGCACGTTCATCGTTATCTTGAGGTTTTTATAGCGCTCGACATACTGCTTGGCCGACTCGTAGTCGGTGAAATGGCCATCGATCGTTCCGTTGTTGAGTGCAGCTACCGCGGTGTTGTTGTCGGGAAATTTGACGATGTCACCCTTCAGGTTCTTCTCGGCATAGATTTCCTGCAGTGTACCCTGGATCACGCCGATGCGCTTTCCGGCGGTGCTCTCATTGCTGGTCAGTGCCGGATCGGCCGAGATGATCGACAGGTAGCCAGCGAGGTAGCCGTCGCTGAAATCCACGGTCTTCTTGCGCTCCGCGGTCGTGCCGATGGCGGCAACGGCCACGTCGAAACGGCCGTTGGCAACGGAGGGCAGCAGCGCCGAGAATTCCTGGCCGGTGAAAACGACCTGCTCGTCCTTGAAACCGAGCCGGTGGGCCACGTCACGGAACAGTTCCGCGTCGAACCCCGTGAAATTGCCATTGGCGTCGGTGAAGACATAAGGTTTTGCATCGCCCATCGTCCCGACACTGATCGCCGAAGGATCAATGAGGTTGTAGGGATTGTCGGCCGCCTTTGACTGCGTTGACGCGACCAAAGTTCCAAATCCGGTCACCAGCGCAATGGTCGCGGCCAGACCACATTTGATCAGCCGACGCCTGCTCGAATTCGTTTGCATGTCTTCTCCTCTCATTGATAGCCGTACTCGGCCTGCGATCCCACTTGAGCTCTCATCCACGGACCGACGCTCTCAGGCGACGCCTGGTTTCATGATGAGAACGTTCTCACGTTAGCATCGGAAATTCTTTACGTCAATTGTCATGGAGAACCCGGCAACTACACCGTTCCGTCTTGTAGGCGCTGCGCTCGGAGCAGGATTTCGGACGTGACCACGCCTATATCGATCGCCGCCGCATGGCCGACCGCCCCGTAGTACTGGCATGTAGCCGCCGCTGCCTCGGCGGCTTGGCCGAGAATGTCCCGAGGTGCCTCTTGCTTAAGAAGGCCGAATAGCGTTCGGGCGATGAAGGTGTCGCCCGCGCCCAGCGTGTCGACCGGTTCGACCAGTCGCGCCGGGACGCGGCAGGAGACGGAGTGGCTGCGAAGCAGCGCACCGGCCCGACCACGCGTGACAAGGACCCATTTGGAACCACATGCAAGCAATTCGGATGCAATTGCGTCCGATTCCTTGTCATCGAGACCGTCACCCGACACCGAGGCCAGATAGCAGTAGCGTCCGATCGAATGGCGATGCTCCGGTTCCCGACGTGTCGAAAAATCATAAGAAACCAGCGATTTATTGGCAATCTCCGGTATCCATGCATCGAGCCCGCTAGACTGACCGATGTGGGTGGCCTGAAAGCCCGAGAGAAAATCGAGATCTTCTCGGTTCGGCGTGAACATCGACACGCCGAGATCGAAGGTCAGGAAAATCCGATCGGCATTGTGGTGACCTATGAGGCAGTAGGCGGTGGGCCCGTCGAGGCGGCGCAGCCGACTGACGTCGACGCGCTCCGATGACAGCGCGGTGTGGATCAGGTCCCCGGCGCGGTCTCCGCCGATCGCTCCGACATATGCCGTCTGCCCGCCGAAGCGGCTGATATTGACCGACACATTGAGGCAGTTGCCGCCAGGATACATCTCGCCCCGGGCAATATAGCAATCGACAACGTTATCGCCCATCGCGGCAATCTTGACCATGGCGGAACTTTCGGTTTATGAATATGAGAACGTTCACACAATGACTGCTGTTTGTCAATTGTGCGCCGGCCTCAAGCTTTCCGAACGAGACGAGGATGCTCATGATTTCCGCACTGCCCGCCGATGTAGAACGCGCCCTGGCCGCCACGGCGGGCAGGCGGTTTTCGCATCTATTTCTCGTGGCGTGCGGCGGCTCGCTCTCCATCATGATGGCAGGAAAATACTTCGTCGACCGTCACAGCGGCACGATGGCCTGCGACATCTACAATGCGGATGAGTTCGTCTGCCGTGATCCACGGCGCTTGGGACCCGATACGCTCGTTGTCCTTTGCTCGCAGACCGGAACCACTAGGGAAACGGTGCGTGCTGCCAATCATGCGCGGGATCGAGGCGCCACGACGATCGGCATGACACTCGACCAAACATCGCCGCTTGCTGGGGCGGTCGACCACCCGGTCGCCTACCAGGCTTCCTACACGACCGGCAAAACAATCGATTCAGCCTACAGCAACTACGGAGTGCTCTACATGGTGCTCGCTGGCCTGATCGACGATCGAGAGAATGCCGGACTGACCGCCGACCTGCTGATCAGCCTCGGCCATCTCCAGCCGGCGATCGATCGTGCGCACCGGATCTATGCCGACCGGTTTCAGGCCTTTGCACCCCGTTTCGCGCCGCGCAAGGCAATCTATACTCTCGCCAGCGGTGCCAGCTATGGCGCGGCCTATTCGTACGCAATCTGCGTCCTGATGGAGATGCAGTGGTACGATTCGCAGGCCATACATGCCAACGAGTTCTTCCACGGGCCTTTCGAGGTGGTGGACGAGGATGCAGGCTTCATTGTGATGTTGGGGCTGGACGAGACGCGGCGCCTCACCGAGCGCGCGCGCGACTTTCTTTTCCAATATGGCAGCCGTGAGAACATCCTGCTTGTGGACGCAACGGAACTCGACCTCATGGGCATGGCAGATCGGATCAAGCCCTATCTCGTGCCCCTGGTCTTCTTCGACACTCTATGGCGGTTTGCCTACAAGCTGGCCGATCTGCGCGACCGGCCGATGCTTGAGGGCCGGCGCTACATGAAGAAGCTGAAGGATTACTAGACCTACCGTTCTTCGCCCAATGTCGGCATTCCCATTCCTCTTCCGCGTAGAAGGAACTCTCCATGACCGCATCCTCAAAGCCGCGCCAGGTGATCGTCGTCGGCGCAGGCATCTTTGGTGTCTCCTCCGCTCTGCATCTTGCTCGTCTTGGCCTCGACGTGACGATCGTGAACGATGGTGCGCCGGCCAATGGGGCCTCGGGCCGTTCACTTTCCTGGCTGAACTCGGCGCGGCGCGCCGACACCGCCTATCATCGCTTGAGGCTCGCTGGCATCGACCGCTATCGCACGCTGGCTGCCACAAAGCCGGAAACGGCATCGTGGCTCCGCTTCGACGGCGGCCTGACTTGGGATGCGGACGAGAACACAAACCAGATCGTCTCGATCTGCCAACTGGAGCAGGATATCGGCTATGACGCCCTGTTGCTCAGCCCGGCGGAAGTTGCCGCCGTGACGCCCGGTGTGAATACCGGTGCGATCAGTCCACAGGGCGCGATCTTCAATCCTGGCGAGGGATGGGTCGACTTGCCCGCTCTGATCGATCGGCTGCTCAAGGAATTCCGCGCCAAGGGCGGCAAGCTTGTCGAGGATGCCGGACGCGTGCGGATTGATATTATGGGGGGCCGCGCTCGCGGCGTCGTCACCGCTGGTGGCGAGCCGCTAAAGGCAGATTCAGTGCTGCTTGCCGTTGGACCAGCCACTCCAGCCGCGCTCGCCGAGATTGGCGTTCATGTCCCCGACGCCACGCCGATTTCGCTGCTCCTGAAAACCCAACCGATCAAGACCGACCTTCGTGCCGTTCTGAACACGCCGCGGGTGGCGGTGCGGCCAACGCCCGATGGTGCGCTTGTTTTGGATTCGGCATGGTCGGAGGAAGAGGTCGTCGCCAACTCGGACGGCACCTACACCGTGCACGACAGGACCGTCCAGGGACTGCTCGACGAAGCCAGTGCAGTGCTCGACGGCAATCCGCGTCTCCAGCTCGCCGCCTACGCCGTCGGCCCGAAGCCTATCCCCGGCGACGGCGAGCCGGTGCTTGGAGAACTCGAGACCGTCCCTGGTCTCCACGTTGCCTTCAGCCACAGCGGCGCCACGCTCGGACTGATTGTCGGCGAGTTGCTCGCCCGCGAGATCGTCTCGGGCAATCCACACCCAATGCTCGCAACCTTCCGCGCCAGCCGTTTCAGCTAAACAGGTGACAAGGGAGCCGCAGCTCCGATGCGGCCGACAGCAGCGACCGATAAAGGAAATGATGCGAGCGGCGTAAACCTTTTTGTCTGACGGGAGTTGTTCGTTCTCCAGATCAGGAGACAGCCATGCGGATGAAATCGGAAATCGCCGGCGAGGCGGCCAAGCAGCGCCACATCCAGCGCAGCATCGATGCAAAGGACAAATCGAGACCCAAAGCCAAACAGCAAGGCGCCATGCAGGCAGGCGCGCGAAATTACCCCGAACCGCCCTTCCCCGAGCAGCACCAGCCAAAGCCTGGGCATGAGTGGGCGATCGAGCCCGCTCCGCTTTACGACGCGCCCTACTACCTCGGATCGAAAAAACTCGACGGCAAAGTCGCCTTGATCACAGGTGGCGATTCCGGCATCGGCCGTTCCGTAGCGGTTTTGTTTGCCCGAGAAGGCGCCGACATTGCGATCGTCTACCTGGCGGAGGACAAGGACGCCCAAGAGACAAAGGAGGCTGTCGAGAAGGAGGGCGCAAGCTGCATCCTGGTGAAGGCCGATGTCAGCAAGCGCGAACATTGCCAGAGGGCGGTGGCGGAGACGGTTGAAAAATTCGGGCGGATCGACGTGTTGGTCAATAATGCGGCTTTCCAGATTCACTCCCAGGATTTCAGCGAACTGACCGAAGAGCATTTCGACACCACGCTGAAGACCAATCTCTACGGCTATTTTCATATGGCTCAGGAGGCCGTGCCGCACATGAAACCCGGCTCGGCCATCATCAACACCGGCTCGGTCACGGGTATCGAGGGCTCGAAGGCGCTGGTCGACTATTCCATGACCAAGGGCGGCATCCATGCCTTTACGCGAGCGCTCTCCGGCAGCCTGATCGGCAAGGGTATACGAGTGAACGCCGTGGCGCCGGGTCCGGTATGGACGCCGCTCAATCCAGCGGACAAGGAAGCAGATGATGTGGCGAAGTTTGGCGCCGACACGCCGATGAAACGACCGGCGCAACCGGAAGAACTCGCGCCCGCCTATGTGTTCCTCGCCTCGCCGCACTGCTCGAGCTACATCACCGGCGAGATATTGCCGGTCGTCGGCGGATATTGACAGAGCGGCTGGTGTGGCGAAGACCAGATGATCCTCACCCGAGCGGTGAAGAAAGCGCGGGCGGAAATGCACGGGCGCATCGATCTCAGCTCTACGCCGTCGGACATGAGTGCTTGCCATTCCAGCCTGTCTTCAAGTCTTTCTTGCCTGCCTCCAATTCGCCCCGATCTTGACAGGGCTGTGCTGCCGTCCGATGCCGTCATCCGTTTTTAACATTCGCCGACTCTTGCCGAAAAAACGAAAGCTCGATGATCCAGGGCAATGCTACCGTAGGCGGTGTGGTACCGATGTTCCTGGCGGACGATGGGTCGACGAAGGAAATCGCCGGCTATGTGTCGGGACTCCTGTTCTACCTCCGAACCAGGCGCGGGTAAGACGGCGTGGCGCATCATCCCTTGGTTTCGATCGTGGTGGCTGCGCGCCAATGGCTTTCACGCGATCATGTCCGAGCAACTGGAATAGTTCATCGCCAACCGTCACCCTTTCGTTGGCCGTCCGGTGCTGATCACGTTCGATGACGGCTTCCAGAACTTTGCCGACCATGCCTGGCCGATCTTGCGCGGGAACGACCTGACCGCGGAAGTGTTCCTGGTGACGGATTTGGTGGGGGAAGTGCCAAGTGGGATGCCGACTGCGGTCCACCGACGCCGCTCATGGACGCCGGGACGGTGCGGCGCCTCGCCGGCGAAGGTGCGTTCTTCGGAGGCCATATGGCGACGCATCGCGCCATCGACGGTCTGTCGAGCTCCGACCTGGCCGCCGAACTTTTGCGCTCACGCATGTTCGTCGAGCGATGGACCGGCCGGCCAACGACGACGTTCGCGGCGCCTTTCTCTGTCACCGACCGGCGGCTTGGCCGGCTGGCCAGGGCGTGCGGCTATCGAACCGGCTTCGGCGGCAGGCACGGGCCGGCGGACCTCGATTGCGATCCAATCGACCTTCCCCGCATCGAGATTCGCGGCGACCGCTCGCTCGATGACTTTGTCGCCATTCTGGAGGCCGCACTCGAATGAGCCGTACAGTCCGGCTTGTCGAGGCCAACGTCTGAATTGCTTCAGCTTTGTTCAGGTCCCGCCGTTTACCGCGTTCACAAGTCTATTGGGCGACTTGGGACACCGCTGACATCAGCTCCCGCGGGCTTGGCGCCCCGAACATGTATCGCCCACCCTCTGGAACCTCCGTGAAGCTCCAGCGAACGATGCCCTGCCGGTCCAGCAGGAACTGACCGATCAGTTGTCCGTGTCCCGTTGCCATCATCTGCTCGTCGGCTTCGGTCACTTCGTAATGGTCCTTCTTGTCGAGGAATGAGCTGGCTGCAAAAGGATCCATTGGACCGGGCATCTCGCCTGGCATATCGACCCGCATAGCCATCGCCGTTGCCATCGAAACCTTGTAGGGCCAGCTCGTTTCGTCTTGGGTGAATTCGAGATTGGGCAGTCCAAAGGCACGATGTGAAGCGCGCTCAGGGTCGGAGGCCGCGAGCAGGTTCGGCATCGGGTGGTAGCGGAAATAGAGACGTGCCCGCTCGATGGGCGTGTTGACCACCGTCAGGCTCCCGACGCCCTTTTCACGCAGCTCCGGATCGAGCCGCGCCTGGGCGGCGATATGGCGCCGGCAAAACGCACAATGCAGACCTCGAAACAGGCCGACCAGCACGGGTTTTTGTCCGCGAAAGTCGTCCAGCGCGATCTTGCCTTCCTGGGTAATGGCGTCGAGTACAACATTCGGCGCACGGTCGCCCGGTTGAAGCGGCACCAAGTCACTCTGCGCGGACATTTGCAACCTCCAACCCCGGCTAGTCGAGAAAAGGCAGCACCACAAGCGCTTCCGGGTCGAGCCCGTGCTGGGCGCATATACCCTGCGCCAGGGAAAAGTAGCGTTCGGCCTCGATCAGATTGTCGAGGTCGAGATTAAGCGTTGCGAGGCCATCATAGCACGGAAACAGCAGTTGGGGGTCGCCCGTTTCGCGGGCTACGTCCAGTGCTTCGTGGAACAACCCAACCGCCAGCTCCGGGCGGCTGTTGCACTGGTGGATCTGCCCAAGCACGATCAACGGCACCGGCAGGTGCTCACGCTGGTCGAGCGCCCGGTCGATCTCGATGGCCTTCTCGGCAGCGGGCACGCCCTCCGTCGGACAGCGATCCGTGAAAGTACAACAAGCGACCGCCAGATTGGCGAGGAGGCGCGCCTGGAAACCCAAATCACCAATACGACGCGCCACTTCAAGACCGCGCCGACAGACCTCCATCGCCTGTGCCGGATCGATGGTCGTATAAAGCACGCCGAGATTGGTATAGCCGCGGCAGGCCGCGCCCGGCAGGCCGGCGGCTTCGGCCAATTCAATGCTACGCTCAACCTGACGCACGGCTTCATGGTTTCGCCCAAGGCGAGCCAACGCAACAGCCTTGGTATTGAGTGCCTCGGCGGTCACAAGAGTGGCATCGCGCCCTGCCTCGGAGACATGCTCCGTTGTCAGATCGCGTACGCAATCCAGCGCCGCGTCTGCCCATTTTGCCGCGAGAGCGTTATCTCCGCCACGGAACGCCTGTCGGCCACGTTCTTGCCAGAGATGCGCCTGCTCGACCGGGGCATCCGCCCCATCGAGGAGCGCTGCCGCTTCAGCATAGCGGGATTCTGCGTTGTCCCGCTTGCCGACGTCCCAGAGCAGCCGACCGATCTTACGCAAAACTCGTGCCGAAGCGATATGGTTGGCCGACTCGCGATATGCCTGCAACACCGTCTCGTAGTGGTGGTGCGCGATCTCGCGGCGGCCTAGCGGGCCGCTCAAATCGGCAATGCACTCTGCAATAGCCAGTTTGAGCGGTGCCTGCCCGGTCGTGCCCAGCGCAGTCAGCGCTCGCTCGTAGAAACGAAGGGCGTCGTCGTTGGCATATATCATGCGGGCGCGATCGCCCGCTGCCTGCAGGTAGTGCGCGCCCTTCTCCCGCTCGGCGCTCTGTGCGAAATGATGACCGAGCACGGTCAAATCCTCGAGCCGTTCCGGCTTGTCGCCGCAAAGTTGCTCCAAGGCAGCACCGACTCGCCCGTGGATGTCGGTCCGGCGTTGCAGGAGCAGATTCTGGTAAATCACGTCCTGCAGCAACGTTTGCGTAAAGCGGTAGCTTTGCGACGAGACCGAGCCTGATCCGGCAACTTCCTCAATGATTTCCGCATCGCAAAGCAGTTCGCAGCCGGTTTCCAGCTTGCCGGGGTCGGCGGTCACGGATCTCAGAAGTGTGGCATCGAAGCGCGGGCCGATTACCGCGGCTTCCTGGGCCAACCGGCGCACCTCTTGAGGCAGCCGGTCGACGCGAGCAAGCAACATTGCCTGGATAGTGGCGGGAATGTCGGTTGCGACTTCGCCTGCCACAGTCCGCCATTGCTGACCATCGCGCATCAGTACACCGCGATCGACAAGGCCGCGAACGATCTCCTCTACGAAAAGGGGGTTGCCGCCCGCGCGATCGAGGATCTGGTCGAGAAGCCCGCCTGCGGAGTTTACCCAGCTCTCGCCGAAAAGCGCCGCCAGCAGGGTGCGTCCGTCATTGTTGTTGAGCGGCGAAAGCCTGAGCGCTGTGTGACTGACCCGACTTGAGTCGAGCTGGCCGTGGTCCGATGCCGGACGATGCGTGACCAGCAACATCAAGCGCGTACGTTCCAACCTGTCCATTACGAAACGTAGCGCCTCGAGCGACACGGCGTCGGCCCAGTGCAGGTCTTCGACGACAATCAACAGCGGCGACAACGCAAGCCGCCGTTCGATGATTGTGCGGACTGCGTAGAGAATTTGCCGCCGCAACTGCTCTGGCTCGACATGCTGCAAGGTGGCATCGGGGTCGCCAAGGCCAAGCACATGGTAGAGCAAAGGCATCAGCCGCTTCGCCTCCTCGCCCTGCAGGCCGAGATCGCCAAGCAAGCCTGCGAGCTTGCCGCGCATTTCGTCCCCACTGTCGTTTTGCATCATCCCGGCAGCGCTGCGCACCACTGCGCCCAAAGCGCCAAATGATTGTTCGCCCAGCGGTGAGCATGTGACCCGCCGTACGGCGACGCTGCGAAAACGATCCTCGTCGCCGACGCGGGCCACGAACTCCTGCACCAGCCGCGATTTCCCGATACCGGCTTCTCCGACGAGGCGGACAAGTTGGGCCGAGCCGCCACACGCCTGGTCGAGGCTCGCCAGCATTCTATCGAGCTCCGCACCACGACCTATCATCGGCGCACTGAGGCCGAGCGCCTCGAGCCCACGTGCTGCACGCGGCGCCGCAAGCGGTGCATCCAGTCGATGGACGAGCACGCTGCCAGCCTTGCCGCGAAACACGACATCACCCAGCGACTCGTAAGAGAAAGCATGCCGGGTCAACCTGTGAGTGAGCTCGCCTACCAGCACCTCACCCGGTGCGGCCAGCGATTGCAGTCGTTGCGCCGTATTCACGGTGTCGCCGGTCACCGAGTAGGATTTGGCGGTGCCGATGCCCAATCCGCCGGTGACGACCGGACCCGTGTTTATGCCGATGTGGAGCAACAGAGGCGAGCCGGAGTGAGGGGCGCTTTCGCCGAGCCGCGCCGTCCGGGCGATCATGTCGAGAGCGGCGCGAAGCGCACGTTCGGGATCGTCCTCATGCGCGACCGGTGCACCGAACAAAGCGAGCAGTGCATCGCCGATGAATTTGTCGACGAAACCACCAAAGTTTCGCACGGCCGCCGTCAATTCCTTGAACAATTCGTTCTGCAGCGTTTGCATGACCTCGGGGTCGAGCTGCTCACTGAGTGTCGTGAAGCCGCAAAGGTCGGCGAACAGCACCGTCACCGTCCGGCGATCGGCGTCGGAGACAGGATGCAGCCCTTCTTCGCTTTCGATGTTCGAAAGCAGCGACGGGGTTCGAGAAGGCGGCACAATGGTCCGGCTTGGTGTCGGGCCAGGCCGTTCGACGGCTTTTGCGTGCGCACCAACGCTTGCCCCACATTTCGGACAGAACTCGAAATCAGGCGCACAGGGATAGCCGCAACTGGCGCATGGCACGGGCTGGCGCCTGCCACACCTCGGACAGAAGGCGTAACCGCCCTCAATCTCGAAACCGCAGCCCGAACAGTCCATGGAACAGACCTCGCTAGGGGCCGTGACGGCATGATCTCGCTGCGTACACACCGCCACGGTCTCACAAGGATGAACCGATCGCCGTCGGCCGGCAAGCGGCAGCGCAAATGGGCATCGAACGATCCGTGTGGATCCGGCAACGGAGCGCTGCGCATCGGGCGGCTGCGTGGCCGCCGTTTTTGCGAAAGTTCCCTCCTGCCTCCGTGTTCCTGCTATCGTGGAGATGAGGAAACGGACCCATGAGCGAGAATCGTAGGCTAGTCGCAATCCTGGCTGCGGATGTGGTCGGATACAGCAGACTCGCAAGCGCGGACGAAGATCGTACGTTGGCGAGGCTGCGGACACAGCGTAGCGACCTGATCGATCCGACTATCGCCGTGCACAACGGGCGCGTCATCAAGCGCACAGGCGATGGGGCGCTGGTCGAGTTTCGCAGCGTGGTAGACGCCGTGCGCTGTGCCGTCGAGGTGCAGAACGGCATGGTCGAGCGCAATGCCGGCGTGTCGCAGGACCGCCGTATCGAGTTCCGGATCGGCATCCATCTGGGTGACGTCGTCGAGGAAAGCGACGGCGATCTGATGGGCGACGGCGTCAACATCGCCTCGCGCCTGGAGGGCGTCGCGGCGCCGGGCGCCATTTGCCTGTCAGAAGATGCCTATCGCCAGGTCAAGGCGAGGCTCGATCTCTCCGTCAACGATCTCGGCGACACCAAGCTCAAGAACATCGCCGAGCCCATCCGGGTCTATTCGCTGCAGGGGCCAAGGTGCCCGCGACTTCGGATACCGCGGCGGTCCGGCCTGCGGCGGCAGCGCCGCCGAAGCTGTCGATCGCCGTCCTGCCGTTCGCCAACATGAGCGGCGACGCCGAGCAGGATTACTTCGCCGACGGTATCTCGGAAGATATCATTACGGCGCTGTCGAAGCTGTCGCAGCTGTTCGTCGTAGCCCGCAATTCGTCGTTCACCTTCAAGGGCCAGAACGTCCATGTGCAGGAGGTGGGCACGAAGCTCGGCGTCCGGCACGTGCTGGAGGGCAGCGTACGCAAGTCGGGCAACAGGGTGCGCATCACCGCGCAGCTCATCGATGCAACCTCGGGCGGCCATCTTTGGGCGGAGCGGTTCGATCGCGACCTGACCGGTATCTTCGCAGTGCAGGATGACGTGACGCAGCACATCGTCGGCGCGCTCGCGGTCAATTTGGCGGATGGCGACCGGCAGCGGCTGGCGCCCGAGCACACCCACAATGTGGAGGCTTATGATTGTTTCCTGCGAGGCCGGGAGCTGTGGCACCGGCTGACGAAGGAAACGAATATTGCCGCCCGTGACGTTCTGAAACGTGCCGTGGAACTGGACCCGAATTTCGCTTCGGCGCACGCCTTTCTGGCTCTCACTCATGGGCTCGACTATTTGAACAGGTGGAGTGCCTCGCCGCCGAGATCGATGGAGCAAGCTGCCGAGATTGCGACGCGGGCCGTAGCAGTGGATGATGGCGACCCCTTGGCACATTGGGCGCTCGGTCTGGTCTACCTTTACACACGTCGGCACGACGGAGCCATCAGCGAGGCTGAGCGCGCGATAGTCCTCAATCCGAACTTCGCCGAAGCGCACGTAAGCCTGGGCGAGGCGCTCCACTATTCGGGTAGATCCGAGGAGGCGCTACAGTGGTTCGAGCGCGGCGCGGCCTTGAACCCCTATTTTCCGGACGTGCTCCTGCATTTCCAGGTGTTGGCATGGTTTCAGCTGGAAAAGTACGAAACGGCTGTCGACTTGTTGCAGCAGCGGTTGAGCCGCAATCCCATCAGCGACGTCTCGCGCGCGCTTCTAGCCGCCAGCTACGGCCATCTGGGCCGTTTCGACGAGGCCCGTGCGGCATGGCAGGAGGTACTCCGCGTCAATCCCGACTATTCGCTGGAATACCGCCGCAAGATCTTGCCCTACAAGAACCCTGCCGATTTCGAGCTCGTGGTGGACGGGCTGCGCAAGGCCGGAATCGTGCAGTGACCGGCGAGGTCATGTCCGGATGAGGCCTTGAGGCTCAGGTATCACTGCCCGGCCGACCTTGCGCCATCGGGGGTTTTCGCGAACCAGTTTAAGGTCGTCGGTCGTCTCGGCGAATGTCCGCAAACGGTATTGCCGGAGCAGGTCCGGGAAGAGCGCCCCTTCCGGCAGGCCGGCAAGCTGCTCGCGGACCGAGATCTTTTCATCGATGACCCCCATGCCCCAGGCATTTTCCCGAACCTGCAGTTCCGCAGCCAGATCGCGCTCTTCCGGCGCGTTTTCATCCAGCACGGCCAGCAGGATCGAGTGGAAAAGCGCTACATAACCAATCTGTCTCAGGCCGCCCACAACCCGCACGCGCGGCAATATGGCAAGAACGAGGAACATCAGGAACAAGTTCGGCAGCAGCACGCCGTCCAGCAGCGCCTGCCTGAGATGCGGCCGCTCGAACGGGATGCAAAGGCCATTCGGCCTGTCAGGCTCGACCAGTCTCCCGTTGTCGAGGACGAGCTTGCGCACGCGCTCCTCGCGGATGCCCCAGAAATAGTCCGTCGCATTGGGCAGGAATCTGCCAAACGGGCTCGATGCGGCCTCTTGCAAGGCATGGTCGAGACGCTGGCGTCTTGCGGGCTCGATGAGCAGCCTGGAAAGAAGGTTGCCGTCGGATTCCAGATGCCGCGCCATGGCAGCGCCGGCGAGCCGATCGTTGATGAAAACCGGCAGGGCCATGCCAGAACGGTCCCAATTGGCGAACAGATCCTCGTTGAGGGCTGTCAGTGCATCGGCGGCGGTTCCAAACACCTTGTCCTGACTGGCAAGCAGTGTGCCCAGCCAGCGGCTGGCATCCGTTTCATCGCCCACCGCTTCGAGCCCGCGCTTGTTGAGGGAGACGGGACCGGCCACGCAGGCGCTTTTGCGGCACAGTTTGTGGCGCCCCATGCCAAACAGGTTGACCTTGGCGTCGCCGACATCGAGCCATCCCGGCCCCTCCCGGCCAATCGTCTCCATGGTCATCGTCGTTCCCATGAAGCCGACAAACGCGGACAGTCCGTTTTCGACCGCGCCGAGCCAGGCAAGCAGCAGGGCATCGAAGGTGATCCGGTCCATCAGAAGCAGGCAATGCAGGCCGGACTGAATCACCGGTCTGTGCTCGAACTCTTCGAGGACCTTGCCGGCCTCCTCAGGTTGCATGACCGCACCGAGGCGCTGATGCAGGACTTCACGCAGGATCGAGCGGGCAGCGATCGCCGGGCCGGATGCAGGCCTTGTCACCGGCCGCCACAGATGGCGGGCATAGTCGGAAACCGGTGCATTCCAGTTCTGCTCGATGTCACGCACGACTTCCGGGCAGAGCAGCGACAGCACAGCCAGAATTTCCGCCGGAGGCGTAGGGGTTCGGTCAAAGGCGGCGGTCATTGGTCCCGTCTAGCCGCTTGTGGTGCAAACGCCAAGGGAAACAGCGAGGCCTAGAACCGCAGCCGGGCCATGCTCAGGAGGTCGTGGTACTGCCCGTCGGTAAAACCGGCCTTCACATGCCGACCTTCGACCTCGAAGCCGTGGCTTGTGTAGAGGCGGATGGCCGGTTCGTTGTCGGCATAAACCGCCAATTCGACCCGCTTCAGGGCCCTCCAGTTGTCGGCCACGTCAAGCAGCGCGCCAAGTATGGCGGAGCCGATGCCCTTGCCGACAAAGGCATCGTCGAGGCCGATATTGATCTCGCCGATATGCGAACGGCGCGGCGAACCCTGCACGACCAAGCTGCCATGGCCGACGACCTTGCCGTCCAACTCCGCAACGATCCAGGTGGTTTCCTGGCCGGACTTGGCGATGCGCCGCTCTACCTGCTCCACCCTCTCGAAGGGCATCCTGAACGTGCCCCAGCGGAAGCCCGGCATGCTGAAGATGGCGCAAAGCGCCTCCGCATCGCTTGGCCGGACGGATCGGAGCAGCGGCTCGATTTTCTCGGAGGATGGCGAGGTCGTGCTGGTCATGGCGTTCCGGCAAAGGCAATCGGCCCGCCACGATGTACCGGACTTCACCTGAAAATCCAGCCGTCTCTGCAATCCATGATGCCGATTGCGCCAAGATACCGTTAGATGGCGTAGAGTTTGAAGACGCCGCTGATGCAGCGTGGTGCCGCTTGTGGCCAGTGAAATCCGCCGCACGGAATTGAACTGTCACCAGGCTTATCTATTCGAATGGCGGTACGGTCCATTTCGAAGTAAAATGGAACACTCGGACCAAAGGGCGGTCTGGTCAACACGCCTTGGGGCGCATTTTCCGGAGCCTGCACCATGAACGAAGCTCAGGATCTGTTTTCGCTTCTGCGGCAATCGACCGATGTCGATCCGAGGGCAATCGACGCGATTGAGCGAACCATCGCCGAGGCAGGAGACCGCGAACTTTGCCGCATCAATGCGCCAGCCTTCGCCAGCAAGCATGGCCTCGACGAGGAGCGCGCCATAAGTGCCTTCCTGCATGCGGCGCGGGTGGGCATCTTCGACATTTCCTGGAACGTCCTGTGCCCCGGCTGCGGCGGCGTGCTCGACACCAACGCCACGCTGAAGACCCTGCAGAAGGACGAATACACCTGCACGCTGTGCTCCGAGGGATATTCGCCGACGCTCGACGAGATGGTCGAGGTGACATTCACCGTCAGTCCCCGCATACGCAGGATTGCCGCCCACAATCCACACGAGCTGCCGTTGATGGAATATTTCCGCCAGATCTACTGGGCGTCCGGCGTCGATCTGCCGGATGAGGATTTCGCGAAAAAGATGGAAGAGATCTCACTGGAGGATATCGAGCTTGCGCCCGGTGAAAAGGCGGTTTTGCCGGTACAGCTGCCGCCCGAATTCGTCATCGTCTTCGAGCCGGTCACCCATTCAGTGCAGTTCATCGACGGGAAGGGGGAACCAACAAAGGAACGCCGCAGCCTTTCTTTGGTCTTCGACCGCGATCATGTCCAGAGCCAGACGCTGGAGATGCAACCCGGCCCGTTGCGCATTTCGCTGGAAAACAGGACCGACACCCGCGTGCTGCCGACGGTCTTCATCGCCGGCAAGGCGTTGCATGATTTGCTCGGCAAACGCCGGCCCTTCCTCACCGCCAAGCGCCTGCTCACCAACCAGACGTTCCGCGATCTCTACCGCGCGGACACGCTCGACATCGACCAGCGCCTGAAGATCACCAGCCTGACCTTCCTGTTCACCGACCTGCGCGGATCGACCGCGCTTTACGAGCGGGTGGGCGATCTTTCGGCCTTCGATCTCGTGCGCGAGCATTTCCAGGTTCTGCACGAGATCGTCGCGGCCGAGGCAGGCGCGGTGGTGAAGACGATCGGTGATGCGGTGATGGCGACCTTCGCGACGCCTGATCGTGCGATTGCCGCGGCCCTCAGGATTCGCGAAGCCATGCGTGGGCTCAACGAAAAGAGCGGGCGCGAGGACCTGCTGCTCAAGATCGGAGTCCATGCCGGTCCCTGCATCGCCGTGTCCATGAACGAGCGACAGGACTATTTCGGCCAGACGGTCAACATAGCCTCGCGGGTGCAGAACCTTGCCAATGCACAGGCGATCTTCGCCACTCGTGCGGTGGTCGACGACACTCTCACCGCCGATCTGTTGCACAGAAACGCGCTGACGCCCGTGCCCCACGAGGTCTCGCTGCGCGGTATTGAGCGAGAAATAGCGATATACACGATCCCCTGAGGGCTTGGGTCGCCTCGGTCCTTACACGCGCCTGCAGATAAAATACCGATCGGCCGGCACCGAAGGCGGCGGCACGAGGCGTTGCAACAGCGGGTGATCGAGCGGCGTGCCGCTGACCGCGATGCCGCCGACGCGAAGCAGGCGCGCGGCCAGCTCGGGAAGCCAGGTAGCGGTCACCGCATCGCGATCTTGATAGCCGGTGCCGATGTCGGCATGGACAAGAGCGGCGTCGATGCCAATGAACCTGCCCGCCGTCTCACGTATTTCGCCGAGCACGAGGTTTTCAGCTTCGGGAATTGAACTGGAGTGCGCGGCTAGCGCGCGGTCGAACGCCACGATCCGGCGTCCGGGCAGGCGCTCGCGCAGGTGGTGGTACGTCCGGCCATTGCCCAAGCCGAGTTCGAGCACGGGACCCTCGATCTTCGCCACCTCCGCGCAGACTTGATCGAGAATGTCGCGCTGTGCGGTCATCCTGCGGATGAAACTCTCGAGGCGACTCATATGCGTTCGTGTGTCCTGAACCAGCTCAAAAAATCGGCAATGCCCGCGACCGGAACGGTTCGCGGGTAAAACCCGGGCGCGACGTAATAAACCCGGATCGAGCCTCGCCGCATATAGAGCCGAACGATGAACACTGCAATGAACCGAACAGGCTACCTACAAGGATCATACCGGTGGGTGGCGGCGCGGCGCGCGGCGGAATAGCGATGTCACTTGTAGGGGTCCGCGGCGTCACGCAAGCCGTCGCCGAGGAAGTTGAACGCCAGGATGACGAGAATGACGGGGAGCATTGGCAAAAGCAGCCATGGATAGAACGCGATCACATTGACGCTGCGCGCCTCGGTTAGCAGGATGCCCCAGCTGGTTGTCGGCGCCCTCAGGCCGAGCCCGAGGAAGCTCAGCGCCGTCTCGCCCAGGATCATTCCGGGGATGGAGATCGTCGCCGTCGCGATCAGATGCGACATGAAGCCGGGAATGAGGTGCCGCCGGATAATGCGGCTGCTGCTGGCGCCCATCAACTGCGCGGCCAGAACGTAATCCTCCTCACGCAAGGCTAGAAGCTTTGAACGCACGGCCCGCGCCAGTCCGGTCCAGTGGAGCAGCCCGAGGATGACGGTGATGCCGAAATAGATCAGGATCGGACTCCAGGTTATCGGCATGATCGCCGCCAGAGCCAGCCATAGCGGAATGCTGGGGATCGATTGCAGAACTTCGATTATCCGTTGCACGATCAGGTCGAAGATGCCGCCGTGATAACCGGCCAGTCCTCCGATGACTATGCCGAGCAGGAAGCTGAAACTGATGCCGACGAGGCCAATTGTCAGTGAAATGCGCGCGCCATAGATGATGCGCGAGAACACATCGCGGCCCAGCCTGTCAGTGCCGGCCAGAAAGAGTTGGCCGTTTTCGGCAGGGCAAACAAAATGCCTGTCACCTTCGATCATGCCCCAGAACCGGTAACTGTCGCCCTTGCAGAAGAAACGGATCCGCTGAACATCATCCTGTTTGTCGACGTAGTTCCGCTTGAGCGTGTCCATGTCCAGCATCATCTGGCGGCCGTAGACGAACGGCCCGATGAACTGGCCGTTGTGGAACAGGTGCACCCGCTGCGGCGGCGAATAGATATAGTCCATGTTGCGAGTGTGCAGATTGTAGGGCGCCAGGAACTCGCAGATCAGTATGCTGAGATAAAGCGCCGCCAGGAATATGCCTGACATAAGGGCAAGCCGGTGCCGTCGGAATTTCCACCACATCAGCCGCAACTGCGACGCCTGAAAGACCTTCGACTGCTCCGGAGTCATCGCCTCGACCGACTGCAGGTCAAAGGGCTCTATGGAAACGTAGTGTTGCAGAGGGGCACCCGGAGCAGGCAGCGGGGATTGCGTGTTCATTTGGTGCTGCCGCCCTGCAAACGAATTCGTGGATCGAGCAGCGCCAGCGCCAGGTCGGAAATCAAAACGCCGATGACCGTCAGGAAGGCGAGGAACATCAGGAACGATCCTGCCAGATACATGTCCTGGCTTTGCAGCGCCTTGATCAGCATCGGCCCGGTCGTTTCCAAAGACAGCACGATCGCCGTGATTTCGGCACCGGAGATGATGGCCGGCAGGATTGAGCCGATGTCTGAAATGAAGAAATTGAGCGCCATGCGCAGCGGATATTTGACCAGCGCCTTGAAGGGATGAAGGCCTTTGGCGCGCGCGGTCACGACATATTGCTTGTGTAGTTCATCGAGCAGATTGGCGCGTAGCCGCCGGATCATGCTGGCCGTGCCCCCGGTGCCGATGACCAAGACCGGAATCCAGAGATGGGCGAGGATCGACTTCGCCTTGGCCCAGCTCATGGGCTCGCCGAGATATTGCTGGTCCATGAGATGGCCGATGGACGTGCCGAACCAGATGTTGGCGAAATACATCAGGATCAGCGCCAACATGAAGTTCGGAATGGCAAGGCCGAGAAGGCCGAAGAACGTCAGGCCGTAGTCGCCCCAGCTGTATTGATGGGTGGCGGAGTACATGCCGATCGGAAAGGCGATGAGCCAGGTGAAGATGATCGTGACGAACGAGACCAGCACGGTGAGCCACATTCTGTCCCCGACGACGTCGCGAACCGGCAGCTCATATTCGAAGGAATAACCGAAATCGCCATGCAGCATCCCGCCTACCCAGTAGAAGTAGCGAACGATCGGCGGCTTGTCGAAACCATATTCCTTCCGCATCATATCGATGCGGTCGGAATCCACCGCTTCGCCTTGAGCCTTAAGCTCGGCAACGTAGCTGTCGAAATAGTCGCCCGGGGGGAGTTCGATGATCGTGAACACCAGCGCCGATATGACAAGCAGCGTTGGAACCATTACGGCGATGCGCCAGACAATATATCGAAGCACGCTCAGGACTCTCCAAGCCAGAATGCATCCGGCATGTAGACACCGAAATATGCTGTCGGGTCGTAGCCGTAGAGCGCCTTGTCAGGCAGATTGCGCAGCCGCGAGGACGCCAGAATCGGCTGAGACGTTCCGTTCACCGTGCCGATCGAAAACACCTGGTCAGTGTAGATCGACAGCATCGAATTCCAGATTTCGGCGCGTTCCGTGGCTTCGGTCGATGCGTTCCAGCGCTTCAGCAGAGCCATCAAGTCGACCACAGCTGGAAGATCGGGCGCTTCACCGAGCGTGCCGTGAGACAAGTAGTGGGCCCCCCAGAGCGGCCATTGCAACTGGTCGTCGGTGGTGGGGGCCAACTGGTAAGGGTTCATGTCGGCGGTCGGCACGCCATTGTCGATGCCCGACCATATCGACATCATGATCTGGCCGCCAAGCGCGCGGCTGCGGAATATGTCGCGCTGCGAAGTCCGGATGAACAGGGCGATGCCGATCTTGCGCCAGTGATCGGTGATGAGCTCGAGCGCGTCGGTTTCCAGCGTACTTTCGCCGGCTGTTTCCACTATGATCTGCGCCGGGCGTCCATCGGGAAGTATCCGCAGGCCGTCATCGTCATGCGTCTGAAGCCCGACCTCGTCGAGCAGGGCGTTGGCCAGGTCAGGATCATGGGCGACCCAGGCCTTCGCGAATTCCGGCCGGTAGAGCGGGCTTTCGGGCAAGACCGTATCGGCACTCTCCTGCGCCAATCCGTAGAACACGGCCATATTGATCTCGCGCCTGTCCACGGCGAGCGAAAGTGCGCGGCGCACGCGCACGTCACGAAGAAGGCCGCGCCACACCTGGTCGGAACAATTCAGATTGGGCAGCAGCGCCAGCCGCGAGCCCTGTGTGCGTTTCCAGAGATGCATCTTCACCGGGTAGCGCTTCTCCGCATCCCTCAGGAAGGCATAATCGGTGAAGTCAATTCCCATGCATTGCAGGTCGCTCTCGCCCGCACCAGTCTTGGCTGAAATAATCTCCGACGAACTGACATTCATGACAATCCTGTCAACATAGGGCAGTTGTCGGCCATTCTCATCCATTCGATGGAAGAACGGATTTCGCTCGAAGACGAACTGCTCAGCCGGCGGCTTCGTCCGGTTCTGCCAGGGATCGAGCGTCGGCAGTTCCGGGTTCTCCGGGCGATATTGCCGCGACATCCGGATATGCAGGAGCGTCCATTTCTTGGCCCGGTTCTCCTTCATCAGGCCGGCTAGCCGGAATGGATCCTGGTATTTTCTGTGGAACTGCTTGAGATAGGCGGCCGGCAGGACAAGCGATAGCGGCGAAGCAGCGGCGAGCTTGGGCAGGAAATCGGGATTGGGAGCGTCCCAACTATAGCGGACCGTTAACGGATCGACGATCTCGAAGCGTGGCGGCTTGCCGTCGGCCATCAGGGCCGGGGGGAGCCCGCCTTGCGAAAGCTCTTTGTTCAGCCAGACATCTTCCCAGCAATAGCGAAAATCCTCCGGCGTCAGCAGGCTGCCGTCAGACCATTTATGTCCTTCCCGTATCTTGAAAGTGAAAACGCGACCATTCGATACGTTGAAACTTTCGAGAATGTCGGCTTGCAGTTCAAGCTTTTCGTCATAGCCGACCAAGCGAGCATATCCATAGATCGTCATCAGCCGGATGTCTTTCTGGCTACCGATGATCGTGCGCAGTGTGCCGCCATACTGGCCGGGCTGCCGGCCCATCGCGGCGAGATTCAGCGCGCGCGGGCTCTTGGGCAAGCGTTCGGCAAGTGCCGGCAGCGCCTTGGCCTTCAGCTGGGGCTGAAGAAATTCCGGCTCCAGATCGCCGGCGCGCGACGTGCTCGGCAGAAGCGCCGAAGCCATGAGTCCAAGGACGGTGCGCCGGCTGATCAATGGCGCAGCTCGCTGACATCAGCCGAACGACGGGCCAGCACGAGATGGCCGCCGCCAAGATCGAGCGGCGACAGCGTATTCTCCTCGCCCTCGTCGCGGAATTGCGGTCCCCAAGCGCTGGTGTCGGACGCGCCGCCGAGCTTCAGCGTCTTGAAATCCATCGGCCTGTCGAGATCGGGGAAAGGCACCGCGGCGACCAGTGAGCGCGTGTAGGGGTGGACCGGTTTCCTGAGCAGGATTTCGCGCGGCGCAAGCTCGACGATACGCCCGCCGCACATCACCGCGATGCGGTCCGCCATGTAGTCCACCACCGCCAGGTTGTGGGATATGAACAGATAGGTCAGGCCCAGTTCCTTCTGCAGGTCCTTCAGAAGGTTCAGGATCTGCGCCTGGACAGAGACATCGAGCGCCGAAACCGGCTCGTCGCAGATCAGGAGTTCAGGCCCCAGCGCCAACGCGCGCGCGATGCCGATACGCTGCCGCTGCCCGCCGGAGAAACTGTGCGGATAGCGCTTGATGAAGCGCGGATCGAGCCCGATTGCCTGCATCAGGCTCTTGACCGTGGCGAGTCGGGACGCGGCATTGCCACGTTGATGGATTTCCAGCGGCTCGCTCAAAATGTTCTCCACCGTCATGCGGGGTGAAAGCGACGAAACCGGGTCCTGGAAGATCATCTGGATTTTCGCGCGCAGTGTGCGCAACGCGTCCTCCTCTGCCTTTAAGACGTCGATCGGCCCATCGCGGCCGTTGAAGGTCACAGAGCCGCCGCTGGGGGTGACGGCCCGCATGAGAATCTTGCTGACGGTGGTTTTGCCGGAGCCGCTTTCGCCGACCAGACCCAAGCACTCTCCCCGCCTGATATCGAAGCTCACACCGTCCACGGCGCGAACAGAGGTTTGATGATCCCCGCCGAACCATCCGGACTTGCGGATGGTGAAGACCTTTTTCAGGTCCCTCACCGACAATAGGATGTCGTCCGGCCCTTTCGATGCCGGCGCCGGCTGCTTGCCGAGCAGGTTCCCGACATTCACCGGCACCTCGCGAAGCGCCTTCAGTCTTTCGCCGGGCTTCAGGTCAAAATGCGGAACGGCTGCCATCAGACCCTTCAGGTAAGGGTGACCCGGGCGGCGGAATATCGCCTCGACAGGTCCCGCTTCCATGATCTCGCCATGGTACATGACCACCACCTCGTCGGCGACATTGGCGACCACGCCGAGGTCGTGCGTGATCAGCAGCATCGCCATGTTCAGCTTGGTCTGAAGCCCGCGCAGCAATTGCAGGATTTGCGCCTGGATGGTGACGTCCAGCGCGGTCGTCGGCTCATCGGCGATCAACAGGGCGGGCCTGCAGATAAGAGCCATGGCGATCATGGCGCGTTGACGCAATCCTCCTGAAAGTTCAAAGGGATACATGTCGTAGGCGCGCTTGGGATTGGGAAAGCCGACAAGGCTGAGCATTTCCTCGGTCCGCGCCTTGCGCTCCGCCCGAGCTAGAGGCGTATGAATTTGCAGGGATTCGCTGACCTGGTTGCCGATCGTGTGCAGCGGCGACAGCGATGTCATCGGCTCCTGAAAGATCTTGCCGATACGGCTGCCTCTCAACGCCCGGATTTCGGGTCCATCACGCGACATCTGCAGGATATCCTGCGTCGTGCCCGGCTTTTCAGGATCGGAAAACAGGATACGGCCGCGAACATGGGCAGTGTTCGGCAAAATGCCCATCACTGCCTGGCTGAGAACCGATTTTCCGGAACCTGACTCGCCCACAAGCGCGGTAACCCTGCCGGGCAGGACACGAAGATTCGCGCGCCTGACGGCACGCAACGGCCCACCGATAATGGCAAAAGAGATGCCAACATCTTCGATCCGCAGCAGATCAACACCCGAATTCATGCGCACCAGGCCCACTCTGGCGGCCTGCCGGGCGGCAGGGCCAGTAAACGAGACTATCGCATTGCCAGCCTAGAGCAACTTGGATTCGAAACGATCGCCAGTTCCCTGGCGGAACCGTGACCGGACTGCATGCCAAAGGCGTTCGGATCAGAGTGCGGCTACTGGATCTTCCTGGTGTCACCCGTCGACACCCGCGCGGCATCGCGATGAAGCAGCATGACCTGCTCGGCGTCCGACATTCGGTCGTAAATCGTCTCCAGCGCACCGTCCTCATCGAGCGCAAGAGCACCCGACAGATCGGGGGCAAGCACCGTCAGCTTATGCTTGATGCCCGGCAACTGCTCCTTGCCGAGCGTCAACCAACTGTTGGCGCCGCAGTAGCCGGCGAAGTCTTCGCTGGCGAGAACGCTGTGCGGATATTTCTTGGTCAGGGTCTGGAGGCGCTGGACCTCGTTTACAGCCGAGCCGAAGACAGAGAATGTGAGCCGGTCGGTAAGCCCGACATTGCCGAACATCACATTACCGATATGCAGGCCGATACCAAACTGTATGTCGCTCAACCCTCGCTCCTTTCTGCGCAGATTGAGATCCATCATGCGCGCGGAGGCCTTGTGCGCGGCCGCAAGAGCGGCTTGGCAGGCGACCTCGGACTGCGAGCGGTGTCTTTCGCAAGGGTAGACGGCAATGAAGCCGTCACCTATGAAACTCATGATCTGCCCACCTCTGCGATTGAAAGGTGCAGCAACGGCGTCGAAAAATTGGTTCAGCGTATCAATATAGATTTCGCGGCCCGAGGTTTCGGCAAGCCTAGACGACCCACGCATATCGGCCATCACCAGTGCGGCCCGGATTGTATCGCCCTCGCCTCGCCTGATCTGACCGTCAAGCACGCGCCTGCCGGCGTCGCCGCCGAGATAAGTGGTCATCATGTTGTCGGCGAGCTTGGTGAGCACCGCCATCTTGGTTGCGATCGCGAGATGGCTCTGGATGCGCAGCAGCGCCGAAATCATGCTGTCGCTGAAGCCCGCGGCACTGTCGGTGGACCAAGACCCCAGCATGCCCTGACTGGCGTTGCCGCTGAAGGGATGGACGAAAGCCATGTAATCGGTGATGCCCATAAGCCTGAGTTCATCGAAAACAGGAAACTCCGACGGCACCGAAGGGTCGAGCCGACGTCGCAGATGCTCGAGCTTATTGCTGAGCAAATAATAGTATGGGCTGGTCAGAAATCTGTCGGACGGCGCGCCGGCCTTGTTGCGAAAGCCTTCCACTTCCATGCCCTGGCCGCGAAGCCAGGTGAAGCCAAGCGCGTCATAAAGCGGATGAAGCATCGAAAAGCTCAAATGCACCCGCTTCAACGGCAGGCCGGCAGCAGCCAGCCGTTCGCAAAAGCCTTTTATCAACGTTTCCAGGTCGTTGCCCGCCAGCGCCGACTGGGTCAGCCAATCGGCAACCTTATCCATGAGAATAGTGGAGATTTCTGCTTGTGCTGTGCTCATGCTATCTCGAAACCTGTCGAAAACGAACCCATTATGCTTTGATCCGCCATATCACAGTCCGCCAACGACCCAAAGATAAGACCCTCGAAGTCAACAGGGCCGACTACGGCGGCAAAAGCGGCGAAGAATTTCCCGGATGACTGTCCTTGCGGCCAGGAGCAGGCGTACTGCACCTATCCCGTGGCATATGTGGCGAAGCTGCCGGCGGAGTGCAATCACTATCCCGACATCGGGCAAAAAATTCGCCGGCTAAGACGCCCTCAGGCTTTCACCACCGTCTCTCGGGCCAGCGCGAGGCGGCCAAAAACATTGCGTGTGTCGACGATCAGAAGGGCATGATCAGCGATCGTCTGATAGTCGATCGCGTCGTGGTCGGTTGCGATGACGACAGCATCGAAATCCTTCAAGGCCGTCTCTGTCAATTCGACCGAGCGGCGCCCCTTGATCGCCATATGCTCCCGTGTGGTCGGGATCTCGGTAACATGCGGGTCGTGGAATTCCGCTTTGCCGCCCCACTCCTCGATGAGTTCAATAAGCCGCAATGAGGGACTTTCACGGATGTCAGGCACATTCTTCTTATAGGCGAGCCCGATGATGAGAATGCGGGAGCGGCTGAGCGCCTTGCCGCAGCGCCGGTCTAGCGCCTTCGCCAGTTCATCGACCACATGACGCGGCATGGCCGTGTTGATCTCTGCCGCCAGCTCGATGAAGCGGGTCGGCAGTTCGTACTCGCGCGCCTTCCACGTCAGGTAGAACGGATCGATCGGAACGCAGTGCCCGCCAAGTCCGGGGCCAGGATAGAAAGGCATGTAGCCGAAGGGCTTGCTCTTTGCCGCCTCGATCACCTCCCAAATGTCGATGCCCATCGCGCCGAGCACGACTTTCAGCTCGTTGACGAGAGCTATGTTGACCGAGCGGAAGATGTTTTCCGTCAGCTTGACCGCCTCGGCGGTCGCCGTGGTGGAAACCGGAACGACGGTCTTGACCACGCTTTGGTAGAAAGCCTGCACGAGCGTCGCCGCTTCCATGCCGTCGCCCGCCACGACCTTGGGGATCGTCGCGACTTCAAAGCTGCGATTGCCGGGATCCTCGCGTTCGGGCGAGAAGCCGAGGAAGAAGTCTGTCTTCGACTGCAAGCCGGTTTCTTCCAGTATCGGCTTGATCACATCGTCGGTGGTGCCGGGATAGGTGGTCGATTCCAGCACGATCATCTGGCCGAGACGCAGATGTTTCGCGATCGTGCCTGCCGTGTTCCTGACAAAAGAGAGATCCGGCTCACGGTGTTTCGTCAGCGGTGTCGGAACGCAGATGATGATGACATCGCAGACGGCCAGCTCGGCAAAATCCGCAGTGGCGCGGAACCGTCCGCTCGCCACCTGGCTGGCAAGGGCTGTCGACGTTACCGCCTCGATGTAGGATCGGCCGTTGTTCAGGCTCTCGACCTTCCGGGCTTCGATGTCGAAACCGGAAACCGGGAAGCCGGCGCGTGCGACCGCAACCGCCAGCGGCAAGCCGACATAGCCCAGTCCGATTACGCCGACTTGCGCGGCGCGCGTCGAAATCCGGTTCAGAAGTCGGTCATATATCGATTGTGAGGCGTCCAAAAATCTGCTTTCCCGTCAATTCGGACTGGCTGTCCGTTCCTATGGGGAGGCTCACTTGGTCCCGAGAACCTCACTTCGTCCTAAGAACAATGGCCGAGGCATATTGCGGAAGATCGATTTCCGCAAGCCGTCATCAAACCAGCACCTTCGCCTTCAGGCTTGCGGCAGCCATCGCATAGCCGCCGGCCGCGCCATCGATGAAATGAAGGTGATCGCGCTGCAGCGGCGAGGCGACGAGGCATGTCATCAAGGCCGATTTCTGGCGGTGCAGGCCATAGTTGCAGATGCCCGCCTCTTCCGCCTGTTTCAGCCGGTTCTCGATCCGTTGCGACACATCCGCGTCAACGTCGACCGTCATCTTCAAGCCGTCGTCGAACTTCCGGAAATCCGAATTGCTGGCCACGTCGCGTTTATAGATCTTCGGATCGAAACTGCCGATCGTCCAGCCATATCGATCGCTGACCGCCGTGAGCGTCATCAAGAACAATATCCACAGCTTCGGTAGCCACCGCCATCCTGCCGGCGCCATCGCCCGCGCCTCGATATCGAGACCGGCGGGCGGAAAACTGTAGCTCGGCCCGTTCGGCGGCACCGGGTGGCCATCGCGTTCCTGCCTGCCGGTAAGGGCGATGATATCGGAGGCCAGAAGCTGAAAACCGCGCAAGTCGCGCGACGGCCCCGGTACAGCTATGATCGAGACGATTTCGCCATGCCGGGCTTCGATCGGGTTCCAGCGGCAGGAGAGGCCGGTCAGATCGGGCCGAGCGCCGGCCGGCGCGGGATCGATGCGGTAGCGCCCTGCTTTCATCTCGGTTTCCGCCCTGCCGCCACCGCCGGCGAACATGGCATAGAAGACCGCTTCGGAGGCCTGGAACCTCGCCACGCGAACGTCAAGGCCTTGCGCTCTTATATCCTTTATCGGCACGATTGCGGCACGCAAGGTGAGGTCCAGTTCGTCCGCCACCCATCTCTGAACAGCCGCCAGCGCGTTGCGGGTGATCTCCAGCGCCGAGCCGGGAAACGCCACGAGCGCGCCGTCGCCGCCGAAGACAAAGGGAAGGTCTTGCCGACCCAGCGCATTGAGCAGCGCCGAAATGACGCTGGCGCCGGCCATATTGACGGTTTTATAGCGCCCAGCCTCGATCGCCTTGGTCGAGCCGACGATGTCGGCGGTGGCCAGAGCCCAGCCATCGGGGAGAGGCCGATAATTGTCGGTATAGGCAGCGCTTTCGAACTTCGCGAAGACCGGCAGAGAAGCGACAAACGGGTCGGACGCGGCAGCTGTTTCCATGAGCATCAGATAGCACATTCCACTGCTTGAAGGTGAAGTGGATCGTGCTTCGAAATTGACTTGCGCCGGCTTTCCGATGATAGGGTCCGGCGATGCGAATTGCCTTCCACGCGCCGCTGAAGTCACCCAATCATCCCGTTGCATCCGGCGACCGCCAGATGGCACGGGCGCTGGTCAAGGCGCTGGAGCATGGAGGGCATACCGTCGAACTGGCATCCGAATTACGCTTCTATCTACGCGAACCGGAGCCGAAAAGTTTCGATGCGTTCAAGATCGAGGCCCGAGAGGAAGCCGTGCGGCTGACAAAGCTTTGGGATCGTGACGGCAGGCCCGATCTCTGGTTCTCCTATCATCCCTATTACAAGGCGCCCGACCTGATCGGGCCCGAGCTGGCGTCGACCCTTGCTGTCCCTTATGTGACAGCGGAAGCTTCCTATTCGAGGCGGCGCAACGCCGGTTTGTGGGCCGATACGCAAGCGTTGGTGGCGCGAGCCGTCGAACAGGCGGCGCTGAACATCTGCTTCACGCAAAGGGACCGTCAGGGACTGGCAGACGCGATACCCGGCGCCGCGCTCGGCATGCTTTCACCCTTCATCGACACATCGGTATTCCGGGAAACGCCGGCACCGGGTTGTCCGACGCGCCTCGTCACCGTCGCCATGATGCGCCCGGGCGACAAAGTCGAAAGCTATCGCATGCTGGCGCAAGCGCTCGGTTCGATCGGCCAACTGCCCTGGACCCTGTCGGTCGTCGGGGACGGGCCTGCCCGTGAAGAGGTCAAAGCGCAATTCGCCGGCTTGCCCGTCGACCGTATCGAATGGCTTGGCGCGATTGAGCCCGCCGCCGTGCCGGATGTCCTCTACAGTGGCGGAATTTACGTCTGGCCGGGTTTCGGCGAGGCCTATGGCGTTGCCTATCTTGAAGCACAGGCCGCCGGCCTTCCGGTGGTGGCTCAGGACATCGCCGGCGTGCCGGAGGTCGTGCGGCATGGCAAGGCCGGGTTTCTGACCCCGCCGGGCGACGTGGCGGCGTTCGCTTCCGCCATTGAAAGGCTTCTGGCGCGTAAGGACGAGAGAACCGTCATGGCCACGGAAGCCAGGCGTTTCATCCTCGAAGAGCGCTCCCTCGGTGCCGCGGCGGCGCGTCTGGCCGAACTTCTTGCGGGGATCCCGGTTTCATGATGTCCGATTCGATCTGGGACCCCTTGGTGGAAGAACTGGCGTGCCGGCGACGGGCGAACCGTAAGGTAGAGTTCTGGCTGCGCGACGATGACGCCGTGGATCCGACGCCTGCGCTTGATCGGCTGCTCGACCTCACCGGTGAATTCGCGGTTCCGGTCACCCTGGCCGTCATTCCGGCCCTGACCGACGGGAAGCTTGTCGGCCGGCTTGACGAGGCGCCGCATGCCACGGTCGCCATCCACGGCTGGGCGCACCGAAATCATGCGCCCGAGAATCAGAAAAAGCAGGAGCTCGGCCCACATCGGCCACGCGGGGTGGTGCTCGATGATCTGGCTCGCGGGCTGTCGCGCCTAACCGGCCTGCATGGCGCACGTGCCGTTCCGATGCTGGTGCCACCCTGGAACAGGATCGACGCCGGCTTGATATCCGACCTTGGATCGATAGGATTTGCGGCACTGTCGGTCTATGGGCCGCCGAAGCCGGCTTCGCTGGCGGTCATCAACAGCAATGTCGACATCATGGACTGGCATGGCACGCGCGGTTGCCGCCTTCATAGCCTATTGGTTCAGGCTATCATCGCGCAATTGCAGCATGCATTCGACGGCGGCGAACCGGTCGGCCTGCTTACCCACCATCTCGTGCATGATGAATCGGCCTGGCTTTTCCTCGAAAGGCTGTTCACGGTCACCGCACAGGCTGAAGCCTGCGCATGGCTTCCGATCGGGACATTGATCGGACGCAGCGCCGGCAAAGGAAAATAGCTCAGCCCTCGTTGTGCAGTGAGACTGGAAATTTGAGCGTCTGGCCGTCCCGCGCGGCAAAAGCGCCGGCAAACCTGTCCTTGGCCAGTTTCTCCATCTCGTCCAGTTCCTCGTCGGTGCGTGACGGATCGTGATGAAACAACGCAAGCCCCCGCGCACCGGCCGCCTCGCAGAGCTTGACGCCCTGTTGCCATGTCGAGTGCCCGTTGCCGCGGCGGCGTTCCATTTCCTCCTCGGTGTAGGTGCAATCATAGATGACAAGGTCGGCATCTTCGATGAGGTCGAGTACCGCCTGGTCGAGTTTGTCCGGCTGATGCTCGGTGTCCGTGATCATCGCCACGACGCGGCCGCCCCATTCGACCCGGTAGCCTATGCAGCCGCCCGGGTGGGTGAGACTGCCGGTCCGCACCACCACCCCTTCGCGCGGCCGAAGCACGTCTCCGGACACGAAATCGCGGCAGTCGAGGCTTGCCTTGCAGATATCGAGCTTCACCGGAAACCACGGCGGCCGTATGAACGCATCGACCATCTGCCGGGTCGTCATGCGTCCTGCGAGATGTCCGGACCAAAGCGTAATCTTGACGCTCGGGTCGTATATCGGCTTGAAAGCCGGCAGCCCGATGATGTGATCGTAGTGGCAATGGGTGAAGAACAGGTCGAAATCGATCACGCCCGACGCCCGAAGTACCCCGCCGGCAGGCCGCAGGCCGGAGCCCGCGTCGAACAGAAGCGTATGCTTGCCGCATCGCATCTCAACGCAGATCGTATTGCCGCCATAGCGAGAGAATTCTGGCCCCGATACCGCAATGCTGCCGCGCACACCCCAAAACCTGACCAGGAAAACGTCGTCGTCCATGCTAGCCCTTCGCAGTCCAGTCGCAGATGGCAGCCAGTACCGTCTCGATTGCGAGGATTAAGCGCACGTCACTCGTTACTTGGCGCTTCGTGCGTCGATCAGATCCGCGGTCGTATGGCTTAGGCGATCGGCAAGAACCCGCAATATCTCGATGGTCATTTCCGGGTACTCCTTCATAAGCCTCAGGAAATGATCCTTGCGGATTCTTAGGACCTCCAGCGGACTCGCGGCTCTGACGGTGGCAGTGCGAGAACTGTTGCACAATATGGCGATCTCGCCAACAATCGAATTTGGCACCATTTCGGCAACCTTTATCGGCCCGCTGTCGGAATCGACCAGAATATCCGCCCGGCCTGAAAGGATGACATAGGCGGCGTCCCCTTCATCGCCCTGCCGGAAAAGGATCTGGCCGGCGCCGTAGCTGACGCGGTCGGATGTGAACGCAAGCAGCTTGAGCTTTGTCGGCTCTATGCCGGAGAACAAGGGGACGCGTTGCAGCATCCCAACCTCATCCTTGAGCAGCATCGTCGCAACCTTCCCAAATTCACGTCTGCGAGACTAGATCAACCGGCACCCAGATGGAATCAATTCTGTTTCCGCATTGCGAAACCAACCCTGCGGAGGTGGCGTGCCCGACAGGCCAGAACCTAAATCCCTTGACCTTGCGGCAAGTTCCCACCGGCGGAACGATATGAAGTGCAAATGCTCTATGACAGCAGCTCCTTGAAAATACCGTTCCCTGCCAAAAGTGTCTCGTGAGTTCCGTCTTCCACCAAACGACCCGAGTCGAACACGACGACGCGATCGAACATCGTTGCCATTGCCGGATTCGTCACGACGCACACGATTGCCGGCGAACGGCCGTCGCGTCTGGCTTCCTCGATCACGTTTCGCAGCACCTTGTCCTGCACACGCTGGTCGAGCGCCGACAGCGGCCGGTTGAGAATAAGAAAATCGGGACGCTTGAGCAGGGCCCGGGCAACGTCGAGCTTTTGTCGCTGGCCACTGGTCAGACGCCTGCCGCCGGAGCCGACGTTGAAGTCCAGGCCGACATTCAAAAGTTCGGCATAAAGTCCCAGTTCGTCAAGAATGTCATAGACGATGGAGCGTATGCGGTCCGGCGCGTCGGGATGATTGTTGCCCACACGGCCGAACAGGACATTGTCCATGACGGTAGCCGCGGCAATGTATTTGGCAGGATCGTACCGTTCGACCGCATTTTGCAACTCGGGCGGCAGGTTTTCATAGAACAGGTTGCGCGCGGCGACGATCTTGCTCATCATCTCGTCGCTCAGCAGGCCGAAGCGGTGCCGGGGCTCGATATAGGCAAAGCTCAGGGTGACGATCATGGCGCGGTCGGCCTCCGAAACCGTCTCATAGGGACGGTTCTTGAGCCGTTGCAGCAAGGTTTCGTAGGCGGGTATCTCTTCGGCGCTCATGAAGGCGAGCTGCTGGAAGAACTGGTGATCGGGCGGCAGGTCGGCAAACAGTTCGATCGCCTGCTCGGCGATCTCCATGCCCATTTCGTAGAGTGTGCGGTCGAGGCCGGCTTGCCTCAGCACGGAAGCGAAATACGGATTGGCCGCAAGAGCCCGGTCGGCCAGTTCGGGGCCGGCGGCGGCGCCGAAGAGCAGGTTTTGACCGATCGTTGCTTCCTTGTTGTAGGCGCCCGGTTCGAAAGGAACCACCAGGCCGCTCAGGCCTTCACGTTCCAGCCGGGTTCGCAACGTCGCACGCAGTTCCACGATCCGCCCGGCAAACCCCTTGTGACGCGTGAGGTCGGCCGAAGAGCGCAAGCCAAGATCCAGAATGTCGCGCGACAGAACAACCGCGTCGAGCACCCGGCGCACGGATTCAAAGAGGTCGTGCGGGCCGGTGGCGCCGGCGGAAGCATAGTCGATCCAGTCGCTGTGGATATCGATATCCGGATTGCCCGACCGGCGCGCCTCCTCGATATCCCAGCGGCGCTGGTCGGCCGCGGTACCCTCATAGGTCACCGATGTCAGCGGCGCATGCTTCAACCCGTAGAGCAGGTTGTCGCGGAGGCTTGCCTGGAACAGAAAAACATCCGACGAGGCATAGGACATGCGCCGGCCGGTCACCGCTTCGGGGAGTTCAAGCAGGTCGTCGGCGCCCGAGGCGACCCTTCCGCCGTCCGGCCAGTCCAGCCGCGCGAAGGCTTCTGCCAGCGCCTCCGCCCCACCCGTTGCGGTACTGACCAGCGCCACCGTCTCATCCGGGTTGATCTGGAGCGAGATACGGTCGAGGAGCATTGCACCGCCATCGTCCGCCATGGACAGACTGACCGCCGACAGCGGGCTGGTCATCGGAGGTGGATCTTCGATCGTCAATGCCTCGATTCTCGGCGCAATGACACCCTCGACGGTGAACTGTTCAACGACCTGCTGATACTTGACCTGGACATCCTGCCGGTCCTGATCCCAGTCGATCAGTTCCTTCATCGGTCCGGGCAGGTCCTTGTAGGCGCTGATCACCGCCACGAGCTGGCCGACATCCAGCCGCCCCTCGATCACCAGATATCCGCCGATCATGTAGAACAGAAAGGGCGTGAACTGCGCGAGAATATTGTTGAGGAACTTCACCATGAATTTCCATTGGTAAAGATCGAAGCGTATCTTGAAGATAAGCCCAAGCCGGGCAGCGATGTCGGCGCGCTCGTAGTTTGATGTGTCGTGGATATGAACCGCGCCGATGCCGTCGACGATTTCGCCTACCCGGCCCGAAAGCGCACGCGCCGTCAGCTGTCGCCGGCGCCCGAGCACGATCAGCCGCCGCCGCATTCGCGGGATGAGCACGATCTGGATCACCACGATCACGACCGCTATCATTCCGAGCCAGGCGTTCTGGACCATGATGAACAGCATGGCCGTCAGTGCCTGGCCGCCCAGCAGTACCGGCTGCAGGAAGGCGTCGCCGATGAAGCCGCCCAGCGGCTCCACCTCGTCCTTCACCATGGTCGCCACTTCGGCGGATTTCACCCGCTTGAAGTAACGCGGCGGAAACCGCAGCACGAGATCGACCAGATCGAAGCGGATACGCCGCAGCATGCGTTCGCCGAGGCGGCCCTTGTAGGTGTTGATGTAAAGTTTGAACAGGCCGTTGATGATGACCAGAAGGAGGAACACGAGGCTCAGGGCAAACAGCGTCTCCTTGCGGTCGAGCTGAAAACCGGAGAAGAACTGAACGTCGCCAATGAACGGCAGGTTATAATGTAGCCTCATGAATGACCGTGTCGCGCCCGGTTGCTCGAAGCCGCGACCTTGGATCGGGCCGTTGACGATCAGCTTCGGCAAGTCAAAGGACATGAAATACGGGATCATCGAAAGCAGGACGATGATCAATATCCAGACCTGCTGCTTCTTGGTGTGCGTCCAGATATAGCGGGCTAGGCTGGGTTCCATATGCGACTGTGGGCCTTCAGTTGGACGGACGGATGTAAAAGCACCTGTTGGCGAGCGGCGTTATCGGCGATGTCTTCGCCGCCAAGCGAGGCCCGGGGATTGTCCTGCCGCCGGCGGACGCCGATGGTCCGAACAGATGCAACAGGCTCTCTCCGGCACCGGCCAAGGGCGAAGCGGCTTGCGGCACAGTCACGTCCGCGAACCAAACAGCATTACTGGAGGCAAGATTGCGTTGTGTCGCCCCAAATCCCAACATAGAAGACAACTATGATGGATGTCACGCAACCACGCAATGCCGGCATGGACGGGCACGAGCAGGCCCTGGACCTCACGCGGGGGATTGCCGCCTATGTCAACCACCCTCTCGTGGCAGGGCTGGCGCGCGTCATCACCAAGCATCCGAACGCCGATATCGCCAACGCCTTCAACCACAAGCAGGTCGCCTGCAAGATGTGGGCGCTCGACAGGCTATTCGAAAGCTGCGGTGGCCGGTTTGGGCGCGTATGGGTCGTGGGTGGATGGTACGGCATACTGCCGGCAATGCTTTTCAACGACGCCCGTTTCGACATCGCGGCGGTCGATAGCATCGACATCGATTCCGAAGTCGCTTCAGTCGCCCGGACCCTCAACCGGGATGCCGGCGACCGTTTCCAGGCGTTGACGGCGGATATGTACGCCCTCGACTATGCGGCCGGGGAGGCCGACCTGATAGTCAACACCAGCTGCGAACACATAGCCGATCTGCGCGCATGGCTTACCCTGCTTCCGCGGGGTACGAATGTGCTGCTGCAATCCAACGATTATTTCAGCGAGCCTACGCACATCAACTGCGTGGCTTCACTTGCAGCCTTCGCAGCAATGGCGGCGCTGCGGGAGGTGCGGTTCGCCGGCGAACTACCGACAAAAAATTATACGCGCTTCATGCTGATTGGAACGGTTTAAAATGTAATGCATTTCGCCCAAGAGTGCGTGGCGGTTTTGGGACGACCCGCATAAAAACAAGGGCTTGAGGCGCGTCGCACGAATCTCACGCGACGCGCGTCAGGACCAAT
The DNA here is from genome assembly GCF_006441275.1 of Mesorhizobium sp. B2-4-17. NCBI lineage: Bacteria > Pseudomonadati > Pseudomonadota > Alphaproteobacteria > Hyphomicrobiales > Phyllobacteriaceae > Mesorhizobium > Mesorhizobium sp. B2-4-17. The sequence goes on from NZ_VFUX01000001.1 coordinate 327,746, forward strand.
CGCCTGTTTCATCGTGTACTTTTCCGAAACCAGGCTCCATTTTCAGGGACCATGTTCGATACCGCTCGCGCAGGATTTGCGCCGAGTGACGCGCCCCTTCGAGATCGAGACGATGCGCGGTTGGCGTCGGTGCCAAGAGCGCCTGTTCGATCGCTTGCGCCAAACCTTCAGGCGTTAGGTCCTTTTCCATCAGCACCGTCGCAAGGCCGAGTTCTTCGAGCATCAGGGCGCGAACCGTCTGCTCGGTTTCACCGCCGGCTGCAAACGGAACGAGCAGGGAGCGACAACCCGCGCGCAGGACATCGCAGACCGTGTTGTAACCCGCCTGCGAGACTGACAGGCGGGCGCCGGTTAGCAGGCTGGCGAAATCCTCGCGGAACCGGAAGATGGACAAGTCCGGCGTGACATCGCGTGCGATCGCGTCGAATTCGTCTTTCGGCAGGTTTGGGCCGGTGATCAGGCACCATTTCCAACCGTCCTCGGCATTCCGCGCCGCTGCGACGGTGGATCTGACAAGGCTCTTTCCGGCAGCCCCGCCGCCAACCGACACCACAATATCGAAGCGCTCGGAGGCCGCGGGCGACGGCGGCGCGGCGACGAGCCCTGTGTAAGCCACTTCGGCCCTGATCGCCCCAGCCAGCGGAAATGTCTTGTCGAGGGTTGCGAAAGCCGGATCGCCGTGGATCATGACAAGGTCGAAATGGCTGTTGACGAGATCGACTGTCTCCTCGTTTCGGCCAGGCTTGACGCGCTCCTGAAGGATGTCACGGACGGACGTCGCCAGCAACGGTCTGGGCGACGTCGCGACGATGGCCTCGATCAGCGGCAAGAGTTCGAAACGCATCTGACGGCGTCCAAAGGGAAACGCCTCGACAATGACGATATCAGGCCTGCAATCCCGGAATGCCTGCAGCAGCATCTCTGAACGCCGCTTCTTGAGATCATCGTCGATGGGTTTGCCCTGCAGGTCGACCAGTCCGGAAAATCCTTTATCACCGGAGGTGACAGGTGGCAGGGTTACAGATTTTATCCCCGGTCCCGGAAACCCCGCGATCGGCGCTCCGCCAGTCACGACGGTTACGTCGAACCCATCATCGACCAGAGCCGCCGCGATGCGGCTGGAGCGCGCGAGATGGCCGATACCGAGCAGGTGCTGGACATAAAGGAAGACGCGCTTCAATCGGCGGCCCGCCACTCACGCTCGAACAGTTCCTTGAGCTGTCCAATGCTTGCCATATGATCGAAATTGCCGCGCACGCGCCGCTCCGCGGCGTCGCCGAGGCGGGCGCGCAGCACGGGATCACGGATCAGGCGCTCCAGCGCCTTTGCCAGGGCAATTGGATCTTCCGTCGGAACCAGCAGCCCGGTTTCGTCAGGCGATAAAAGCTCCGGCACGCCGGAAATATCGGTCGACACGCAGGCAAGCCCCTGGCTGGCCGCCTCCACCAGAACGTTCGGCAGACCGTCCCGGTCGCCGTTTGCGGTGATCCTGCAAGCCAGGGCGAAGATGTCGGCACGGCGGTAGTGCTCGAGCACCTCCTCCTGCGCAAGCGCGCCTTTCCAGGAGATCCGACCATCCAGTCCGAGCTTCTGCGACAGCGCCCTGAGCCGTTCCAGTTCCTCGCCGTTGCCGATATGCTCGAAACGCCACGACAAATCGCCAGGCAAGAGAGCAAGAGCCTCCAGCAAGGTGTCGTAACCTTTCTTTTCAACGGCGCGCCCGACACTCAGAATGATGACGGGTTCGTCCGGCGCCGAGCCGTCATACTGTTTTCGCGCTTCGCCGAAACTGCCGAAGCGATCAAGGTCGAGCCCATGGTAGCTCAGATGCACGGACGATTTGCCGTTAGCGAGTTCTTTCAGACGGTCAAAACCGGTTTTCGTGCAGGTGACCGTCCAGCGCGCCGAGGAAAGCTTGCCAGCCAGATCCCAGTCCGCCGAAGTCCAGATGTCCTTGGCATGGGCTGAGCAGCTCCATGGCAGGCTGCGAAGCTGGCTGGCATAGCGCGTCACCGATGCCGGCGTGTGCGCGAAATGCGCATGCAACCATTCCGCGTCTTCCGGCCATTCGGCCGCTAGAACGAGCGCTTGCCCGAAGCGGCGCGCGCGGTTGCGCGTAAAGTCGTGGCGGATATCGGTGGCTAGCGATCCGAGCGCGCGCCAGAAGCCCGGCCGCAGCAGATGGGCGAACAGCGAGCGGGCCACACGCAGTGGCTCTTCATGCAGATATTCCGGCAGATAATGGACGGGCGCTTTGATCTCGTCATGCACGGGGTGGCGTTTTGCGTCGGTCGGTCGCCTGAGCGCGACGAGTGTCAGGTCGAACCCCGCACGCTCCAGACCGAGCAGTTCCTGCGCGATGAAGGTTTCAGACAGCCGCGGATAGCCCTTCAGAACCACGACGATCTTGCGATATCGCAACTCAGTTCATTCCTTCAATGACCGAAAGGTGATGGCCGGCCCGCCGGTCGAGCAGTTCCGCGACGATTGCGGAAATATGAGGCAGCCCTTCCAGCGTCAGATGCGGATTGCTCTGTGATGGGCGGGGCCGCTCCGGCAGCACCATCAGTGCATCGGCAAATCGCTGGGAATCCTTGGCTTCTTCCGGCAAGAGCATCTCGATCAGGCCGAGTTCGGCCGCGCGCCGAGCGCGGATCAGTTGTTCTTCACGGGGCTCGACGCGCGGCACGATCAGCGCCGGCTTGTCGAAAGACAGGATCTCGCAATAGGTGTTGTAACCGCCCATCGCCACCACCGCCTTGGCACCGGCAATCAAGTCTTCCATGCGGTTGTCGAACTCGATGATCTTGATGTAGGGGATCCTGGCCCCCTTCTTGAGCAGTTTGTTGCGCTTGCGCGCCGGCATGTAGGGGCCAAGCACGATCAGCGCCCTGTGCTGCAATTGCGGATCCTGCTGGTAGGCATCGATGACGTCGTGGATCAGTTCGGCGCCGTCACCACCGCCACCGGTGGTCACGAGGATATAGTCGCCCTCGGGCCGGTGGCCGGGCAACTCGTTCCGCGGCAGGCTCCGCTGCAGGAAACCGACGAAGCTCATCTTTGCCCTGACAGCCGGGGGCACATCCAGGCCGGTCAGCGGATCATAGAAATCCGGCGGACCATAGGCCCAGACCTTGTCGTAGAACAGGCCTATCTTGCGCATCACATCCCTGCGCGCCCACTCCGCCTCGAGCAGATGCGGCGCATCCATCACCTCGCGCAGGCCAAGCACGAGCGTGGTGCCCCGCGTCTTGAGGTAGGACAGCGTGTCCTCGATCTCGCCGCGCAGGCCGAGCGGTTCCTTGTCGACGATGAAGATGTCCGGCCGGAAGGTCTCGGCTGTGTGGCGGATGATCGACTGGCGCATCCTTAGCGTCTCATGCAGATCGATATCCTTTTCCAGCGAGGTGTATTCGCCGTTGCGGAGTTTGATGACGCTGGGGATCTTCACGAAGTCGACACGGGCGCGGTAGTCGAAGGCGCCGGCGATGGTCGCACCCGAAATGATAAGCACCTGAAGTCCGCGGAAATCCTCGACCAGCGAATGCGCGATCGTTCGGCAGCGCTGCAAGTGGCCGAGCCCGAACGTATCGTGGCTGTACATGAGAATTCGAGCGTTTTGTGCGTGCTGGGTCATTGTTGAACGTCTCTAGAATTCTCGCCTCGAGGACCGTGAGCGACCCGCGGGCTGCAAAACCATCCCCGGTCTACCGGCCTGTTGTGAAACATGAGGGCGAAATTTTCAATTTGTATTACCCAAAAAATGCAGATCGCCTCGCATCCGCGAACTCATCGCCTCCTATGCGCACTGCGCCGACTGGCGCCCGTGAGAGTAGATCAATGTCTTATCGGCTCGTCCGTCACGTCACTTGCGGCGGGCTCGATGTCCTGAACAAGCGGCTCGAGGGCGTCCACCAAAACGGCGCCTCCGCCCGTCGTTATGAGAAGCGACTGATAATGGCTGTTGGTCAACATGAAGATGCCCCGGCTTACCTCACCTGTGAGAATCCCCGAGACAGGTCTGTCATGCCCTCCGGCTCAACCGAGAGACAGTGTTTGCAGACATCTAGGCGCATCATCCAGTCTCCACATTTGGTGTACTTCTCGGAGGAGCAAAGTTTCGAGATTAGAACTCGAATCCACCGATGGTCATGCCTCCATCAACGATCAACATTTGCCCGAATACGTAGCTTGACGCACTTGAGCATAACCAAACGGCGGCTTGTGCGATTTCGCTTGGCTTACCGCCTCGCTTGGCGGGAATCGCGTTGGTCGTCTGCGCAGCGAAGGATGGATTCTGAGCACTTGCGGTGATGACCATCGGCGTCTCGGTCCAACCCGGCGCGAGGGCATTCACGCGAATTCCATGTGCGGCGTTCTCCATCGCCGCGACTCGTGTCAGCCCATGAATGCCGTGTTTTGATGCTGCGTAGGCGCACATTCCGCCGGGGCCGGTAAGCGCGGCGACCGAAGCCGTATTGCAGATGACACCGCCTCCGCTCCGCTTCAGCAGCGGTAGCTCATGCTTCATGCAGAGAAAGACGCTTCGGAGGTTGATCCGTAGAACGCGGTCGAAGTCATCCGTGGGATAATCCTCGATCCGGTGCGCGCCACCGGTAATTCCTGCATTGTTGAAAGCGGCGTCCAGACGGCCCGCTTCAGCATCGATGCGCGCGACAAAGGCCGAAACATCATCCTCCGAGGATACATCGACGCGGCCGACTTCCGCTCTGCCGCCTGCCCCCAAAATAAGGCGCCGGGTCTCTGCAAGGCCTTGCTCGTTCAGGTCCGCGCCAAAAACAAAGCCGCCACGAGCAGCAAACTCCAACGCCGCTTCGCGTCCGATGCCTGAGCCTGCACCGGTCACCAAGACCACTTTGCCATCGAAATCATCCATCATGGTCAAATCCCTCGACTGCGATCTGGAACGGTCAGCAAAGGTCACACGAAACCGCCGTTACCTATCCTCTGATCTTACCTTTCGGCTGCCGGATCTTGATCGACACTGACTTGGATGAGGCCTCCCATGCCAGCCAGATTCCGTCGATGACGACGTTCTATCCGGTAGGCATGTAGCGAAGCGGCGAATCCCGTCCCATCTGCGGTTCAAAGGTGGTCGGTCGCTCGATTTCGCCGTTGCGGACGCAGGAATTCGAAGGCGAAGCAACTCACATGCCGGAAGCATGGAACACGGCGTTCGATGCTATCGGGCTGGCTGAAGCGATTGGCGACGTTACCATTGCGCCTCTTAGTGAGAGGTTTTTTGAACATGAACGGAGAGAGTCTGGTTGACCCTGAACTGCGTCCGTTTCTCGCAAATGGGCCCAGCGTCGGTCTTAGCGCCGCCAGTCTCGCAGACGCGCGAGCAACCGCGCAACAGTACTTCGAGCAACAGGGCATGGCGCTCGAGCAGCCTCGGCTCGCTGTCACCGCGGGCATGAACGGAGCGCCTCCTGTTCAACTGCGCATTTATGCGCCGCCTGGTGCGGGACAAAAGCCAGCAATCCTGAACATTCATGGCGGCGGTTATGTCTTAGGTTCCGCAGCCTCGATCGACGGTCTGAATTGGCAAATGGCGATAGAGAATACGGTGGTTGTGGTGTCGGTGGAGTACAGGCTGGCACCAGAGACGCCATTCCCCGGCCCGATCGAGGATTGCTATGCCGGGCTTCACTGGCTCTTCGAAAATTCAGCTTCGCTCGGCGTGGACCCGCGACGGATCACTATCATGGGAGACAGCGCTGGCGGGGGACTGGCCGCAGCGACGACGCTTCTGGCACGCGATCGAAAGGAGTTTCTACCGGCAGGCGCCATGCTGATCTATCCGATGCTTGATTGCCGGACGGGGTCCGACCAAGACGTTCAGCCCAATCCGACGACCGGCGGATTTGTCTGGACAGCGCAAGACAATCGCTTCGGGTGGTCGGCTATGAAAGGAGCCTATTCGGCAGATGACGATCGGGTGGGCTATTTTTCTCCGAGCCTGACCAGAAGTCTTGACCGCTTCCCGCCTCTGTTCCTGGCCATCGGCGCCCTGGATCTCTTCCTTGAAGAGGGTGTGAACTTCGTCATGCGCGCTTCGCGAGCGGGAGTATCCGTAGAATGCCATGTCTATCCCGGGGCCGTTCACGGGTTTGACTTAATGGGCGATACGGCACTCGGACGCCAATTCCGTCTTGATCGGCGCGCGGCCCTGAACCGATGGAATTCCCGTTTCGGGTAAGTCCATATTGCCTTTGCATATTCTCCCAGCTGGCTGGGAGACGAGGACCAACTCCCAGACGGTCACAGCCCGCTCGTTACTGGGACCGCCTGGGGGAGGTGCCGCCCTACAACCAGGATGTCGAGGACAGAGGCGTCCCCGAGTTAGGTCAGCGGGCTTGAACGCTGGCATCTCGACCGCGTTGCTGGCCTCCACTCCAGTCGACGCCGTTCGCAGTCCCGCCCTGCGTGACAAGCGGAATTGGCCCAAACGGAATGGCCAAGATTACGACGTCCGCGGAAATCGCCTCGCTCGCTGCAACTGGCCTGACGCTCGTGCCCAATTTACGGCCAAATCCGTCAGGGTGGAGGGGCGGCGGCTGTTGGCCAGCATGACCTCGATTCGGTGCTTGGCGAACTGAATTGCGAGGGCGCGCGGCCAATCGCGCCGGACCCGACATTGCATGCGTCATTTCCTTATCGCGCCTTGTTATGGACCCTATACCAGGCCCGGTTGACTCTGTACGCCAAAATGCGAGTATTTGCCCGATTGATTAGCAAATGCTCATTCGTGCGTTGGGAGGAAATCGATATGTCTGATCCGGGGACGCCTACTTTCGACCAATTGCGGGTGTTTCTCGCGGTTGTCGACGTGGGCAGTTTCGCCGGAGCAGCGCGGCAGCTAAACCGGGCGACGTCCGTCATCAGTTACACAATCACCAATCTGGAGGCGCAACTGGGCGTCATGCTCTTCGAGCGAGATTCCACCCGCCGCCCCCAGCTCACCAGCGATGGCCGCGCGTTGCTGACGGCGGCCCGCGACGTGGCATTGGGCTTCAATCGATTACGCGCGAAGGCCAAGGGCCTTCATCAAGGCATCGAATCAGAAGTTCACGTCGCCCTCGACGTGATGCTACCCGCCGCCCGCGTGGTTGAAGCCCTGAGGAATTTCCACGATGAGTTCCCCACGGTCCCGCTCCGGCTGAGAGCCGAGGCTCTTGGCGCCGTGACCCAACTCGTCCTCGATCGGACTTCGATGATCGGCGTTCGCGGCCCTCCCGACGTCGAAATCGACGGCCTGGAGCGCATCGGTGTCGGCTGTGTTCACCTTGTTCCGGTCGCCGCGCCCTCTCATCCGCTGGCACTGGGCGTCAACGCAGTCGGCGCCGGGCGCCATCATGTTCAGTTGGTCCTTACCGATCGCTCGCCGCTGACCGCAGGTTCGGATCTCGGTGTCATAGCCACCCAAACTTGGCGTGTAGCGGATCTTGCCACCAAACACATGCTGCTTCGCGAAGGCATTGGCTGGGGTACGATGCCAGAACCGATGATCGTTGAGGACCTCGCCTCCGGCAGGCTCGTGCTGCTGGACATGCCGGATTTCAAAGGCGGCCATTATCGCTTCTTTGCGATTCACCGAACGGACATGCCTCCTGGTCCCGCCGCGTCGTTCCTGATCAATCAGTTCGTGCGCCAATCGCATGGCATGAATGGTGGCACTTTGCCGGCCTTTGCATCGACTGACGCCGCCGCTCCCATCGTTTTACGACACGAGCATACTCGCGACGACATGGGGTGCAGTGACTAAACAACTAGCCTCCTCAAAGGTGGCTCGCCTCGATTGAGTTCGGCGAACCGGTCGCGCCGCCAAACTTCTAGGTGCGAAATGCATCGAGGCTATAGCGACCCGCGCCGAAGGCTATGACCTGCATCAAACCGCCGGCCATGGTCATGTTTTTCCAAAAATGCATCAACTGATTCACATCAGACCAGGCGTTATGGAAGAAGATGGCGGTGGCGAAGCAATAGACTACAATAATCGCGGCCATCATACGCGTGCGGTAGCCGACCAAAAATGCCACCGTCACGACTGTCTCGACCAAGATCCCTATCGTTAGCCCCAACTGCGGAAACGGCAGACCGACGGAACTGATGAAGGCCATGGTTGCAGTCGGCGCGCCAATCTTGCCGATGCCCGAGATGATGAAAACGCCGCTGATAAAAATCCGGCCAATCAGCGCTGCGATGTCGGTCATCCCATTTCGTTCGGATTTGCCGACGCGCATTGGTATCGCGGGCGTTGCCAAGTCGACCATGAGCCATCCTCCTCCTGACGGTCGCAGCCACGATGGCGCGCCGGATGGAGAGTGAATGTCAGCAGCCGGCGCTCTGGAACAGCCGCATAGTTTTGACATGCGAGTTCGATCAACTCGAATAGTTCGCGTAGCGGACGCCGCATCGTGGTGGCGGGCGGAAGCATCGATCGCCTGAGCGGATGGCTTGTCGATTACGTCGAACGTCGCTCGCGACCTTATCTGGCTGTTCGCGAGCGATGACTGCGGCAAATCCTAGAGATGCAACCAACACCGGAGCAAGGTCATGATCCGATCCCCCTGTGGAGCGCATCGATGAACAAAAATGACGTCATGTCCAAGTCGACGAGCAGGCGAGAAATCCTCCGCGGCGCCGGGGCCATGGCTGGAGCATCGCTGGTCACAGTTGGAGCATCACTCAGTTCCGCCTCCTTTGCTCAGGCACAGGAACCTCCTTCAAAAGGAGTATGGAAGTTTGCTGAATGTGCCCTGTTGCTGGTTGACTACCAACCCGAAATGCTCAGAGCTGTCCGATCTGAAACGAGTTCGGCGCTTATCGAACTGAATGTCAGATTCCTGATCAGGGCCGCGAAGGCATTTGGCGTACCGGTAATTCTAAGTACCGTGGGAGTTGGCGGCAAAGTAAACAGCCCCACGGTTCAGGCCATCGCGGACGAGTTACCCGGAACAACTGCTATCGATCGTTCGACTATGGACGCGTGGGACGACGTCAATATTCGCTCCGCCGTCGAAAAAACAGGCCGGAAGCGCTTGGTCTTCGCAGCGCTCTGGACGGAAATCTGTCTCGCATATCAAATCATCGATGCCCTCCGCGAGGGTTTTGAGGCGATGTTCATCGTCGACGCCGTGGGCGGCCTTTCCCAGGTAGCTCATGAGACTGCCATAAGACGTCTAATTCAGGCCGGCGCTATACCTAACACCTCGCGGGCAATGATTGATGAGTGGTTTCGCGATTGGAAGACCCCTCAGGGAACTGAGTACCGCGCCATCTCTGCGTGGTATGGGTCCGAGCTGCAGAAATTGGCGGGAGCATCTGGGTCGATGGGTGGGTGAACTTCGGATTTGTGCCTTGCGATGAATCCACACCCACCGCGACATGAGCGCCACGCTCGGCAAGCAGCCATGCGGCGTCGAACGTCGCTCGCGACCTGATCTGGCTGTTCGCGAGCGACGACTGTGACAATCCTGGAGACATCCGAGCGTCATCCTCGGTATCTGAGCCGACAATCGTCTGGAAGTTCATCGGGCGGCGGTGATGAACTGGGTCAGCGGCACTCAAGTGAACGATTTCGGCGAGTATAAAGCGACGGGTAACCGCTTCGATTTCGCGGCGTTTCAATTCTACCAAATCGCAGACGGCAAGCTCGCCGAGCACTGGGAAGTTGCGGATTTGCGAAATTCCAGGAGCAGCTCACCGCCAATCCGAAAGCCAATGCCTTCAAGGCATTCCAAGGCAAGTCAACGGCTATCAAGCAAGGAACCCAGGAGAATTGTATGAGCGACATATTGAAGGGCAAGGTGGTTGTCGTCACCGGCGCCTCAAGCGGCATTGGCCGAGCAATTGCCCTCAAGGCGGCAGAACACGGCGCGAAGGCCGTGATTGTCTCCGACATAACCGAGACACCACGCGAGGGCGGCGCGCCAACCGCGGTCGAGATCGAAAAGCTGGGCGTGTCCAGTCTTTTCGTGAAAGCGGACGTCAGCAAGCGGGCAGACAATGATGCCTTGATTGATGCGGCGGATGCCTTCGGGGGCGTTGATGTCATGGTCGCCAACGCGGGAATTACGCTCAAGGCTGACGGTCCCGACGTGGCCGAAGATGACTATCGACGGCTGATGTCGGTGAATCTCGACGGCGTGTTGTTTGGATCGCAAGCAGCAGCGCGTCAGATGAAGGCCAAGGGCAAGCGCGGTAGCATCGTGCTGATGGCCAGCATGGGCGGAATCAACGGGGCCGGGATCACCGTCGCGTATTCCACCAGCAAGGGTGGTGTCGTCCTGATGGCGAAATCCCTGGCGGATGCGCTTGGCGCCGATGGTATCCGCGTGAACGCTGTGGCGCCGGGGACCATCGACACGGTGTTGCTGCGAACGAGCCCTGGCATTGCAGAAGCGGCCGAGGGCTTTCGCAAACGCACCCCGCTGCGCCGCCTTGGTCAACCCTCCGAGATCGGTGATGCTGTCGCCTTCCTGGGCTCGGATTTGTCGAGCTACATCACCGGCATTGCGCTTTTCGTGGACGGAGGGCTTCTTTCGGCACTCTGAGGCCGTCCTCTCATTTCCACTCCATGCCGCCTCGACCCGAGTGGAGAGGCATTTCCCCGGGGTCAACAGACGTGCTTGCCTTCGTCCGCAATGGCTGGGGCAATCACGTGCCGGCGGTCACTGCCGCGCAAGTCGCCAAACTGCACGAGAAGACCGACTCGATCAATGATCAGTTCATCATCCTGAAAATATAGTGATGGTCCACTTGCCAGTGTCTGCCAGCAGCAAAACTCTGCCCCTTCGCATTGCCGTCCTCTTGCTGGCCGCTGGCGTGGTGTTCCTTTTCACCATGAATTGGAACGCCTGGACCGGCTCCGCCAGGACACAGAGCACCGACGACGCGTATCTTGAATCGGACATAACGCCGCTCGCGGCCAGGGTGAGCGGCTATGTGCGCTCGGTTGCGGTCAAGGATTTCCAGCGCGTGAAGGCGGGCGACCTTCTCGTCCAGATCGAAGACGATGACTACAGCGCGCTGGTGGATCAGTCCGAAGCGAATGTCGAGGCCGGCAAGGCGGCAATCGCCAACGTCGAAAATCAGAAAATCCTGCAGCAGGCGTTGATACGTCAGGCAGAGGCCACCATTGCGGCGACAGAGTCGGATGTGTGGCGCTACGAGCGGGATTCGAAGCGCTATCAGTCTCTTCTCACCACGGACGCCGTCTCGCATCAAGCCGCGGAGCAGGCGCTGAACAGCTACAGCCGGGCCACGGCGACGCTTGCTCTCAACCACGCGCAGTTCGATCAGCAGCGCCAGCAGTTGAAGGTGCTCGATACGCAGCAACAGCAGGCCGAAGCGACCCTGAAGGCCCAGAAGGCCGCTTTGACGCTGGCGCGCTTCAATCTTGGCCATACCAGGATTCTCGCACCCGCCGACGGAATGGTGGGCCTGCGCCAGGTGAGGCCTGGGCAGTATGTGGGTATCGGCACCCAGGTGATCTCGATAGTGCCGCTGCCAGACATCTGGGTGGTGGCAAACTACAAGGAGACGCAGTTGACGCGCGTCCGCGTTGGTCAGGCGGCGGCGGTGACCGTCGACAGCGTGCCCGGCGTCGTTCTAAAGGGCCGTGTCGACAGCTGGTCACCCGCCACCGGATCGAGATTCAGCCTGCTGCCACCCGACAACGCGACAGGCAATTTCACCAAGGTGGTGCAGCGCATTCCAGTGAAAATTGTCCTCGATCACGACAGTTCGCAGCTCGAACTCCTGCGTCCGGGGATGTCGGTGACCGCGACTGTCGACACGGGCGGCACAAGCGAAGGCGGCCGGGCAGCGGCGGACGGCCTGCCATGACGGACGTCAGCTTCGGCTTGTCACGATCGGTCTCGACCTCACCGTCTCTCGCACCCCACGGGAATGCATCGTCCACTCCGGCTGTTTGCACCCGGCCTTATATCGGTATCCTCGCTGTGCTGATCGGCTCGATTATTTCCACGCTTGCCGGGCGTATCACAACCTTCGGGCTTGCCGACATTCGCGGTGCCCTCCACGCCGGTGTTGACGAAGGCGCGTGGATCAGCACCGCGCTGACCGTCGGCCAGATGATGATGGGACCGGTCGCGGTATGGCTCGGCGGCACTTTCGGGGTGCGGCGCGTCCTTCTCGGGGCCACCGCGGTCTTTACCCTCCTGTCGGTGTTCATTCCTTACGCCACGAACCTGCCCATCTTCCTCACGTTCTATTTTCTGGGTGGACTGGCTTCGGGAACATTCATTCCACTGACGCTCAGCTTCGTTCTGCGCAATCTGCCGGCGCACCTGGCGGTCTACGGCATTGCCGCCTATGCGATGAACACCGAATTATCGCTGAACATTTCAGCCTCGATCGAGGGCTGGTTTATCGAGAATCTGTCATGGCGGTGGATATTCTGGCAGAACGCCATAGCCACGCCGCTGATGATGCTATGCGTCTGGTTTGGCATTCCACGGGAGCCGATCAATCGCGACTACCTGCGCGGAGCCGACTGGTTCGGCCTTGGCTATTGCAGTGTCGGATTCAGCTTGCTCTATGCCGCGCTCGATCAAGGCAACCGGCTCGATTGGCTGAACTCGGGACTGATTTGCGGGCTCCTCCTGGCCGGATTTCTGCTGGTCATCGCCTTCGTCATCCATGAGCTTCGCCATGATCAGCCGCTGATCAATCTGCGCTTCGTCATATCCGGGAACATTCCGATCCTGGCCGCGCTTTTGATCGCGTTCAGGTTTGTCCTGCTTTCGACGGCGCTGATCATTCCGCAATATCTGGCGACGGTGCAGGGCTTCAAATCGCTTCAGACGGGCGACGTGCTGTTATGGATCGCGGCCCCTCAGCTTGTGCTTGCCCCCTTGATCGGCAAACTGCTTAAGCATGTCGACGCCCGGCTTCCCCTCGCGGCGGGTTTCGTGCTGATCGGCGTGGCGTGTTTCATGGCCACTGGCCTCACGCAGGATTGGGCAAGCGACGACTTCCTCCCGTCCCAGATCGTGCAGGCAATTGGCCAGTCGCTTGGTTTCATATCCCTGATCTGGTTCGCCACCAGACACATTTATCGCGGCGACGCCTTTACTTTCGGCGCTTTCCTGCAAACGTTCCGGCTCTTCGGTGGGGAGCTCGGCGTTGCCTTCATTGGAACGTTCCTCAGGGTGCGCGAGCAGATCCATTCGAACCTGATTGGCCTCCACGTAGCCGCTGGCTCCTACCTCACCGACCAACGGCTCGACCAATACAGGGCCGCGGTCACCGCCCGGTCGGTGGGGCCGGCTGAAGCCAATTCGCGGGCCGCGGCTCTTCTTGCACGCGTCGTGCAAACGCAATCCAACCTGCTGTCTTATATCGACGGCTTTGTCGTGATCGGATTTTCCGCGGTCGGCTGCCTCGCTCTGGTCGCTTTGCTTCGATCCCCGCCCGCGGAATAGCGCCTATAGGCTGAAAGCTGTTTGGTGATTGACGCCGCCGGCATGTGACGTGCTTCGGGCTCGAATCTCACGTCCACAGGGAGACCTCAGCGTCTTATTTTGGCGCCGTGGCAGAGCGGCCTGAGCCCCTGAAGCGGCAGGCGGCGTGACCGCTTCGTAGCGCTCAGCTTATCGAGCGGATCGAAGTCATCGCTCGATATTATTCGAATTACGGAAAATCGGCGGACCCGGCATGTTGCATGCAGCAGCGCAAACGTCGTGGCCCGTGACAGCTCTGAACTAAAAGGAGATTCCAGTGACCGATAATCTCAACCACAGTGCCAAGGACATCGTTCGCCGTAACACCGAAGAGGTGCAAGGCGGAGGGAATTGGGCTCTGTTCAATAAACTTTTTTCGGACGACTTCTTCGATCATACACCTCAGCCCGGCGGCACCCGCGACAAGGCCGGCGTCCTCGTCCTCTACAAGCGCTTGCGCGAGGCGTTCCCGGATTTCACGCCAGAAATCCATTGGCAGCGCATCGACGGTGACGTGGTCACCACCTTCAAGACATATCATGGCACGCATCGGGGAAACTTCCTCGGCGTCGCCGGCACCGGCAAGAAGGTCAGCTTCGAGACCGTCGATGCGATGCGCGTCGTCAATGGCAAGATTACCGAGCACTGGGGCGTCGCCAACCTCTACTCCGCCATGCAGCAGTTGGGCGCGATCGCTCCGCTCCCGCGAGCCTGAGGGGGAAGGCATGAAGTCTCTTGTCGCATTGATCGCAGGGTCGTTGCTCACTGCTCAGGCGAGCGCGGCGCCCCTGTCCAACGACCCGAAACACATCGCATCACAATGGTACCAAGCGTTTGCACGTCATGATGCAAAACTGCTTGAGAGCATATTGGCGTCGAGCTGGGTCGACATCCCCTCGCCACCGGGCACTCCACACGGTCCCGAAGCCGCGAAAGCGGCTATGACGATGCTTGTGGGAGCATTCCCCGATTTCGACATCAAGATCGATGACGTTATTCAAGAAGGAAACAAAGTCGTCGTGCGATCGACCATCACTGGAACGCAGCGCCAGACTTTTGCCGGTCTGCCCGCAACCGGCCGATCGATGAAGATCCAGGCTGTCGACATCCACGAAATCGAGAACGGCAAGATCGTTCGCACCTGGCACACCGAGGACTGGATGACCGGTCTGCGGCAACTGGGCCACCTGCCTCGATAGGAAATCGAGATCACAAGGACAAACGCCATGTCTGCTGTCATCCGTATACGCCGCACTGGAGACCCGTCGGTTCTCGTTCTTGAGGAGGATGCGGTCGGTGCCCCCGGTCGAGGTCAGGTCAAGCTTCACCAGGACGCGATCGGCGTGAATTTCATCGACACGATGTTCCGTTCGGGAGCCTTTCGAACGGAGTTACCCTTCGTACCCGGAGTCGAGGCCGCCGGCGTTGTCGCGCAGACGGGCCCAGAGACGGAGGGCTTCAAGGTCGGCGATCGAATTGCCTATTTCTTTGCTCCCGGTGCCTATGCCAGCGAGCGGCTTATCGACGTCGCGCCTCTTGTGCATCTGCCGGACGACGTGCCTGCCGAAATCGCGGCGGGATTACTGACGAAAGGCATAACGGCCTGGCTGGCCGTCAAAAGGCTGCATGAAGTGCGGCCGGGCGACACGATCCTGGTTCAGGGCGCAACGGGTGGCGTCGGCTCGTTGGTTGCGCGCTGGGCCAAAGCGTTGGGCGCGACCGTCATCGCCGTTGGCTCAAGCGCCAAACTTGGGCGCATTTCGGCCGACGCGGATCATGCCCTCGCGTCCGATCAAGCCAACCTTCCTGACCGCATTCGCGCCATCGCACCCAAAGGCGTCGACATCGTCTACGAATTCGTGGGCAGGGCAACGTTTGCGGCCTCGGCTGGCGCGGTTCGGAATGGCGGAGCGATTTTCACCATCGGCGCTTCTTCAGGCCCTCCGGACATCGATCAGCAGGCACTCGCCGTGCGCGACGTCAAACTCGGCCAGGCGAGCGCCGCCGCCATCGTGAAAGGCTCAATGCTGGCCCAGGCGGCCACCGAAGTCTTTGATCAGTGGAGGGACGGCATCTTCGGGGAAATCGAGCTTCATCGCTACCGGCTGGCGGAGGCGGCGCAGGCGCACGCGGACTACAGCACTCGCCGGATTGGTCCAAATCCGATTCTCTTACCTTGAGGGGCGCCCCCGGCCGGGAAGCAACATTGCCTGCGCCGGGGAACGTGTGACCGCATCAGTCAGTAGGCCTTCCAGCACAGCAAGCGGTGGAGCACTCATATTCAGAACGTCAATCAAACCCAACACGGAGAAGTCTCATGACCATCCTCGTCATCGGCGCCACCGGCAATGTCGGCAGCCAAGTCGTCGCACAACTCGTCGGGCGCGGTGCCGACGTGCGAGCACTTGTCCGCGATCCCGCAAAGGCCAAGGTCCCAGCGGGCGTCACCGTCGTGCGGGGCGATCTGCTCGACGTCGATTCGCTGCGCAGTGCGATATCCGGCGTCTCGACGCTGTTCCTGGTCAACGGCGTGGTTGCCGACGAGTTCACACAGGCGCTGGTTGCCCTCAACGTGGCTCGTGAAGCCGGCATCGAGCGGATCGTCTACCTCTCGGTGATCCATAGTGACCTCTATGCGAACGTGCCCCACTTCGCGGGTAAGTTCGGCGTTGAGCGGATGATCGAGCAGATGGGCCTCAACGCCACGATCCTGCGCCCGGCCTACTTCATCAACAACGACGTCGCCATCAAGGACGTGATCACCGGCCACGGCATTTACCCAATGCCGATCGGCAGCAAGGGCCTGGCGATGGTCGATATACGTGACGTCGGCGAGATTGCGGCGATCGAGCTGGTCCGCCGGGAAAAGGCCTCCATGCCGCTCCCACTCGATCGTATCAACGTCGTCGGTCCCGACACGCTGACCGGCGAAGACGTCGCTGCCATCTGGACCGAAGTGCTAGGCCGCACGATCGCCTTCCCCGGCAACGATACCGCCGGCTTCGAGCAGAACTTTCGCCAGTTCATGCCGAGTTGGATGGCGCTGGATATGCGCCTGATGGCCGAGCGCTTCATCACCGAAGGCATGGTGCCCAATGCGGGCGACGTCGAACGCCTCACCAAGCTCTTGGGACGCTCTCTGCGGTCTTACCGCGACTTCGCCTCCGAGATCGCGGCGTCGGCCTGACAGGCGACGTCACCGTGGAATTCAAAAATGGGGAATATCAACTCGGCATCGCCTTGATCGATCTGGACGCGTCGGCATAGGCCCTGGAGTTTCAACTCCAACTCGACAAGACCGTTTCCATCTCAACGGTTTCAACCTGCTGTGCGAACCTCTGGTGATAGACTGTCATGAGCGCATCGTGCGTCGCATCGGAAGAGCTGCACAGCGCATCTGTTACCAGCACGACGCGATAGCCGATGTCGATCGCGCCAAGGACTGTGGCCAGGACGCAGACATCCGTCTCGCCGCCGGTTATGACGAGCGTATCGATCCGGCGCTTTGAAAGCAGCGCTTGAAGATTGCCCTCCGGCCATGGCGAATAGACGTGCTTGTCGACGACGACCGCTGGCGGGCAATGGATCGCCAGTTCGGGCAGGAGCTTGATCATTTCGGGGCCAATCTGGTCGATCGTCATCGACCCCCACCGTTCATAGTAGCGTTTCCATGAACCGACGCCATGCCCCGGTTTTTGGGCCGGCAGGAAACGGGTGAAAACCGTCTCGGCAGCTCGTCTTTCAACAAGCTCGACGATGCGAGGAAGGACGCGGGAAATCCACGGCGTTGCCCATTGCGAGGGTTCCGCGAACAGCCGCTGCATGTCGACACAGAGATGGACACACCGGTCGCCCAAGGGGCCGTATGCCAAGCCCGGCGCCGACATCAAGGCACACTGATTTCGAAAAAATCCGCAATCCACCTGCGCAATGCGAAATTGGCGGCAGGTCGGTCTGCGAGCGATAGCAAAACCCTGTTCAAATCCGGCGCTCCAGCTTGGGTTGGTGCCGGACAACGCTATGCGTTCGAACTCGTTCCTCTCGTCGAAACCACATCCTGCGTCGGACGTTCAGCTGCAGTGACGCTCGGAACGGCAGGATCCAAATGACAGGTGCGGAACGAAGTGGGGGATGTCTATGCGGCAACATTCGTTACCGCGTCACATCCCAGCCGCGTGTCCATTACTGCCATTGCGATATGTGCCGCCGCGCGACCGGCAGCGCCTTCGCGGTGCTGGGCTGGGTACCCTCGGCCAGCCTTTGGTGGCTCAAGGACAAGCCATTCCACCGCCGGTCATCGCCGATCGCGCAAAGAGGTTTTTGCCGCGATTGCGGGTCTCCCATCACATTGGCTTATGACGCGTCGCCGAGTGAAATTGCCCTGCATGTCGGAACGTTCGATGATCCCTCGGATCTCACACCACATTACAATTACGGATCGGGCCAACGGCTAGGATGGATCTGCTGCGGGATCGATCTGCCGCACCACGACACGGAAGAGCGATGGTAGTAGCCGTCAAAAACCTGTTTGCCCTGCCTCAGGATACGCCTCCAATGGAGGCCAAGGCTGCCGATACGCTTCCACGCGATAACGGCGCTTGGCAATACGAGCCGAAATGGGATGGCTTTCGCTGCCTTGCTTTTAAAAACGCGGAGACCGTCGATCTGCGCGCGAAATCGGGAAAGCCGCTTGGCCGGTATTTTCCGGAGCTGGTGGCGATGCTCGGCGAGATCGAAGCCCACGATTTCGTTGTCGATGGTGAAATCACGATCGAAATCGACGGACGTCCTTCCTTCGACGCGCTGCAAATGCGCTTGCATCCGGCCGAGAGCCGAATCCGCAAACTGAGCGTGGAAACCCCTGCCCGGTTCATCGTGTTCGACATTCTGGTCGCGCGGGGCGGCAAGATCTTGCTCGACCATCCGCTGACAGAGCGACGCGCTGTCCTCCAAGACTTCATAGCCGGGGCGGCGCGCGCCGCATTGCGGCTGTCGCCCTGCACCACCGATGCAACAGTCGCCGCGCGTTGGCTGCAAGAAACCAGCCACGGCTCGACTGACGGCGTTGTCGCAAAACCGCGCGCTGAGCCCTACCGACCGGGCGAACGCGCAATGGTCAAGGTGAAACGGCTGCGCACGGCCGACTGCGTGGTCGGCGGGTTCCGCTATCTGACCAACAGCAGCGAGGTCGGCTCACTTCTGCTCGGCCTTTACAATGACCAAGGCGAGCTCGACCATGTCGGCTTCACATCGACGATCGCCAGGGACGACCGGGCCGGGCTCACCAGAAAGCTCGAAAAGCTGCGCGGCGGTCCTGGCTTTACCGGGAAAGCGCCGGGCGGCCCGAGCCGCTGGAGTACGGAGCGCAGCGGCGAGTGGGAGGCGCTGCGGCCGGAACTTGTGGTCGAGGTCCGGTTCGACCATGTCACCGGCAATCGGTTCCGGCATGGAACCAAGCTGTTGCGGTGGCGGCCGGACAAGGCCCCGCGGCAGTGCACGTTCGAACAGATCGATTGATGGAGGCAGAGATGAGCATGCTTTTTCGAGCGGCGAAAATCGCCGAGGAAGCGCACAAGGCGCAGACCGACAAGACCGGGCGGCCGTATATCGAACATTGCAGGCGCGTTGCGGATGCGGTCGAAACGCTCGATCAGAAGATCATCGCGTACCTACACGATGTCCTGGAAAAGGGCGAAGGCTGGACACCGCACCACCTGGAGGAGGCAGGCTTTAGTCCTGCGATTGTTTCGGCCGTCGACGCATTGACGAAACGGGATGGCGAGGACGACGCCGCTTTCGTGCGCAGGGCCGCGTCGAACAGATTGGCATTGCCGGTCAAACGGGCGGACCTCAACGACAATCTATGGCAGGTCCGCCAAACGGGCGGCTCGACCGCCAAATACGAGGAAGGTCTGCGCATTCTCTCCGAAGAATTCGCCACGCGACCCGGCGTTTGAAAGCAAACAGCCCGACCTTCTCGCGTTCTCGTCGAAGACTAACAGCCGTTGCGTCTCTTTGTGATTTGAGCCGGAACAACCCGCACAGTCGCAGGTTAACGAAGGACTTCACCCGCCAGGTGAAGGCCTCAACACAATCCATGGGAGACCAATCATGGCGACTGCCAAGAGAGCGACGAAAGCGGAAACGAAAGGGCTTGAGACACTGTTCCTCGATGGCCTCAAGGACATCTACTACGCCGAAAAGAAAATACTGAAAGCGCTGCCGAAAATGGCCAAGGGCGCCGAGGCCGAAGAGGTGGCGGCCGCGTTCGAAAAGCACCGGACGGAAACCGAGGGCCAGGTCGATCGTCTCGAGCAGATATTCGACCTCCTCGACAAGCCGGCGCGGGGCAAGACATGCCCGGCCATTGACGGCATTCTCGAGGAGGGGGCGGAGATCCTCGAGGATTATGGCGGCGCTCCGGCGCTTGACGCCGGCCTCGTGGGCGCCGCACAGGCCGTGGAGCACTATGAGATCGCCCGCTATGGCACGCTGATCGCCTGGGCCGAGCAGCTCGGCAAGAAGGATATCGTCCAGCTCCTCAACCAGACGTTGGAAGAGGAGGTGGCGACCGACGAAGCCTTGACCGAACTTGGCGAGGGCGGCGTCAATGAGCGTGCGTTGCAGCAAGCCGCGTGATGCCTGATTTTGCCCCGGCGCAAGGCGCCGGGGCAAGCACCGAAAGGCGCAGGATTGGAGGATGAAGATGGCCCCTCGCGACAAACGAGCCGAAACGGACCAGACCGACGCTCCGTCAATCGCGCAACAGGACTGGGATGCCATTAAAGGCGCAAAGATTCTTCCCGACAGCGTGTCGGACGATGATGACGAGCCGTCCGACATCGAGAAGGACGGCGAGTTGCCGGAGGAAGATGACGACAACGCCTACCAGAACAGCGATGAAGCCTTGCCGGATGACGACGAGGAACGCGCGATCGGACGTGACCAGGAAGGGCGGTTCGACGAGGAATGAAGGGCAAGGCCGGCCAGAGCTGTTTGTCTGGCCGCGCCGCCATTTCCGCTGCGGACGGCATTCGCAGCGAGCGGGGCGAGTTCAGCCCGCCACTCCCGGATAATTTTCGGCCTTGAGCAGCTTGGCCAGATGGGCCGCGTTCGACGCGGCCATCTCGATCATCTCGACGACGGCCTCCGGCGTCCCCGGCAGGTCGACATAGTTGATGTCGCCCATCGCCTCACCAACCCAATAGATGCCGCCATTGGCGGGGACCGTGAAACCGACATCGTTCAGCGCCTGGAAACAAGCAGCATGGCAAGCATGTGCGCCATCCTCGTTGCCGACGATCGCAACCAGCGCCACCTTGCCGGCTGCCGGCATCCGGCTTCTGTTGTCGGTCTCGGACAGAAATGCGTCCATGCGTTCGAGAACGCGCTTGGCGACGCTCGACGGCTGGCCGAGCCAAATCGGCAGGCCAAGAATGAAGATATCGGCGTCGATGATCTTCTTGCGTAGTTTTGGCCAGTCGTCATCCTTGCCCATGTCCGACAGCACACCCGGCTTGATGTCATGATCGAGCGCGCGGACGATCTCGCCCTCCACGCCGTGCGGTACCATCGCCGCCAGCAAATCCCCCAGTAACCGGTCGGTCGATGATTTCTCGGTGTCGCCGGAGTTTTTCAAAGTGCAGTTGAGAGCAAAGGCGGTAAGTGACATCGGGCAAATCCCTGCGTTTCCAGCCCCAACGCACGGGATGGCGTGAAGTTGCCGCCGATATGGTCCCGGCTCATACTCGCGCCTATTGCCCGACCAAAGTCAGCCCGAACAGAATTACCAGCCACAGCCCGACAGCCGCGACGACGAGCCTCGGAAGACCTTTGCTTGTCAAATGCATGAACAGCAGCGCGATCACCGCTGTCTTGGCGGCTGCTATCGCGAGGTTGATAGCAGAATTGAACCCACCGAGATCGAGAAAGGACGAACCGACGGTCAGTCCCAGCAGGGTCAGAAGTCCGCCATAAGCAAAGGAAAGTTTTCGAAGTTCGCCCATCGTTCCGTCATCCCCGGTTGATCAGATAGAGGATCGGAAACAGGAAGACCCAGACGATGTCGACGAAATGCCAGTAAAGACCGACGGCTTGGATCCGGCGAGCCCTGCCGGCTGGATTGGCATGAGACCACAACGCAAGCACCCCGGCGATAGCGAGAATGCCCGCAATCAGATGCAGGGCATGCAGGAAGGTCATCGCGAAATAGAGGCCGAAGAAGAATTCTGCGTGAACGGGGTCCGGTCCGGTATAGCTGAACGGCGCGCCGAGAACGGGCGCCAGCCCCTCGCTGAACTCCTTGCTGTATTCGACCGCCTTGACGGCCAGGAAACCAAGTCCGAGCAGAGAGGTCGCCGCCAGCGCCCAGATTGCCGCGCGCCAGCGACCGCCCGCCGAATACATATGCGCCAGCGCCATGGTGAAGCTACTGGTGATCAATATGGCTGTGTTCAACGTGCCAAGCGGCAATGACAGGCGTTTGGACGCCGCAGCGAAGGCGGCGCCATAGTTCATATGCGCGATGAGAAAAACCAGGAAAATGGCACCGAAGAGCATCGCCTCGGAGCCGATGAACACCCACATGGCCAAGGTGTCGGCTGCCTCCTCGCAAGATGCATTGTCGAAGGCGATGCTCTGCGTCTGGCTACTCACTGGCCCACCTCCAGATGCGGGCTGAAGCGTTCATGCTCCAGCCCCTTCATGTCGTAGGCATAAGCCGGCCGCGTCACCACCGGCATCGTCTCGAAATTGTGCGGCGGTGGCGGCGAACTCGTCTGCCACTCCAAGCCGGTCGCCTGCCATGGATTGTCCGGGGCCCGCGCGCCGCGGAACAGCGACCAGTTGAGGTAGAACAGAGGCAAGAGATAGCCGATAGCCAGCACCACGGCGCCCGCCGACGACAGCACGTGCCAGAATTGGAACTCCGGCGGGTAGGTGTGATAGCGCCGCGGCATGCCGAGGAAACCCAGCATGTATTGCGGGAAGAAAGTGAGGTTGAAGCCGAGAAACGTCACTGTCGCCGTGATGCGCCCCCAGGTCTCGGAATACATGCGGCCAGTGAGCTTCGGCCACCAGAAATGCAGGCCGGCCATATAGGCGGTCACCATGCCGCCGACCATGATGTAGTGGAAATGGGCGACGACGAAGTAGGTGTCGTGCACGTGCACATCGATGGCGAGAGCCGCCAGAAACAGGCCGGCCAGGCCGCCGAAAGTGAACAGCGCCAGGAAAAACAGCGCATAGAGCATCGAGGTCTCGAAGCTGATCTCACCCTTGCGCAATGTCAGGCTCCAGTTGAAAACCTTGATCGCGGAAGGGATGGCGACGCAGAAGGACAGGAACGAAAACACCACGCCGGCATAGGCCGATTGCCCGCTGACGAACATATGATGGCCCCAGACCAGGAAGCCGAAGACGGCAATCGCCATCGAGGACAGGGCGACCGCCTTGTAGCCGAACAGCGGCCGGCGGCTGAAGCAGGGCAACACTTCCGACACGACACCCATGCCGGGCAGGATCATGATGTAGACCGCCGGATGCGAGTAGAACCAGAACAGGTGCTGAAACAGCAGCGGATCGCCACCAAGTCTGGGGTTGAAGATGCCGATGCCGAAGACGCGCTCCAGAACGATCAGGATCAGCGACGCGGCAAGGACCGGCGTCGCCAGCACCATCACCAGGGCCGTCGCATACATCGTCCAGACGAAGATCGGCAGCCGGAACCAGGTGAGGCCCGGCGCGCGCAGCGTGTGCACGGTGACGATGAAATTGATGCCGGTCATGATCGTCGAAAACCCGACGATGAAGACGCCAAGGGCGGCGGACGAGACGAACCCGTTGGCATAGAGCGTCGACAGCGGCGTGTAGAAGGTCCAGCCAGTGTCGACGCCGCCGGCAACGACGGAGAAAAGGGCGAAGAAGCTGCCAAAAATGAACACATACCAGCTGGCAAGGTTGAGGCGCGGGAAGGCAAGATCGCGCGCGCCGATCATCAGCGGCAGCAGGAAATTGCCGAGCGTCGCTGGGATCGACGGCACCAGGAAGAACCAGACCATGATGATGCCGTGCAGCGAAAACAACCTGTTGTAGACATCATCGGAGACGAGATCGCCGGCCGGCGTCGCAAGTTCGATGCGGATCAGGACGGCGAAGGCGCCGCCAAGGAAGAAGAAAGCGGTCAGCGAAACGAGGTAGAGCCAGGCCACCCGCTTGTGGTCCGTCGTCAGCAACCAGGCGCGCGGGCCACTGCCTTCGCCCAGATAGCTTGCGGCCGCTGCGGAAACGCTCATCGTACTGCCTCGTTTTTTACCGGCTCCCGAGGTGAAAGCGACTTGAGATAGGCGAGCAGCATCTGCAGTTCCCCTTCGTCGACCAACCCGTCGAAACTCGGCATCACCGGTTCATAGCCGGCGGCGATCTCCTTGTTGGGGACAAGGATGGAATCGCGCAGATAGCGTTCGTCGGCGATCACCGTCTGCTGGTTGGCCAACGCCACGGGCCGGCCGAAAATACCCGCTAGCGAAGGCGCCCTGACCTTGCTCGAATTGCCGTGGCAGCCCGAACAGCCAAGCGCCCGGAACAGCTTTTCGCCGCTCGCTGCCAGCGTTTCCCCCTCGCCTTGGTTCTCCAGCCAGGAGGCATACTGCTCCGGCGCCATCGCGGTCACCCAGCCGCCCATCTCGGAGTGCTGCGTGCCGCAATATTGGGCGCAGAACAGATGGTAACGGCCTGGTTCCGTGGCGATGAACCAGACATGGGTGGTGCGCCCCGGCACGGCGTCCTGCTTGACCCTGAAGGCGGGAACAAAAAACGAGTGGATGACATCCTGCGATGCCAGGGACACCACCACGGCTCTGCCGACCGGCACGTGCAATTCGTTGATCTCGCGCTGGCCGCCAGGATGGCGAAACTCCCACATCCATTGCTTGCCGAGACCGGCGATCTCGATGGCATTCGGCGGCGGATGGTCGCGGCGGACAAACAGGACGGCGCCCCAGCCGAAAAAGATGAAGGCGATGACCAGGCTGGCGACGGTCCAGGTCAATTCCAGTGGCAGGCTGCGCGCTCGCTCCCCGGTACGATCGGCAGGCGAACCGACGCGGTATTTGACGGCATAGCCGACCACGAGAAAGGTGAGCGAGAGACCAAGCGCGATGGCAAAGGCGAGCAACGTATAGAACAGCACATCGACGCTGCCTGCGGCGGACGACGCTTGCTGCGGAAAAAACGGGATGCCGAAGCTCATGCGCGCCTCCCGCGCATCAGCAGCAGGATCGTCATTGCGAGCCCAAGAACCGTCGCGATGCCCGCCACCTTCAGGGCAGCCCAGATCGCCGGCGTGTATTGACCTTTCGACGTGTCGAAGCCGGCACAAAGCAAAAAGACATGGTCGGCGATCGAGCCAAGCTTGCCCGCGGACGCCTCGACCAGTGCCAGTTCGAGATCGCGCGGCGTGAAGGTCAGCGCCGGCAGCACCTGCGCTATGCGGCCCGCCGGCGTCAACGCAATGATGGCGATCGGATGGACGAACTGGTCGATGCCGGCGCGTTTGTCGAAGGCAATGCCGGCTTGCGCGGCAAGAGCCGCGCCGGCGCCGTCAGCACTGGTGAGGAACCGCCACGAAGACAGTCCATCGCCAGCTACAGGCGCGATCGCGGCCTGCACATCGGCGGCGTCGCCGGTTGTTTCGGCAGCATCGATGGAGACGAACAGCGCTCGGTAGCTTGCCGGACTGAGCGATATCTTCTTCAGGTCCGAGGCAACCGCTTGTTGGGTGACGCCGCAAAGATTGGGGCATTTGTCATAGCCGAAGATAAGCAGCGCGGGGCGCCCGCCGAGCGTTTCGCCGAGCGTTCGCTGTTTCCCGGCCACATCGCGAAGCGTCCGGCCAAGATCGAGTTGCGCGCCGATTTGCGGATCGAAGCTCGGGCGCTCGGCCGCGGTGGCCGGCATGGCGATGAGCAGACCCAGCGCGACGAGCCAACCCTTCATGGAACCGCCCCGCCATTGTGCGATGCCGATCCACGGCAGCGATCCGCCTGCGGCGTGCGCGGCACGCCCTCTGCAAGCAATGGGCAATTGCCGCCGCCGGTCGTTGCCGCCTGCTGACCCCAATCGGGCAGGCCATGGCTGACGAGCGCCGACATCGCCTCGTCGATCGGAATGCGGGCAATGCCCGCGGCGCGATCGACCCAGCCAAGTTCCTGCAATTCCCGATCCTCTTGCGCTCGGAAACCGGCGAGGTCGCTTTCCGGCGCCGGCTGCAACGCCGGACTTGCCTGATTGGACAATGTCGCAGCGCCAGGCGACGGCCAAAATGGCGATGTGTCGAAGACGAGCCTGATGGCGATTGCAGCTACGGCCAAAAACAACAGCAGCCCGGCACCAAAGCCGAGCAGCGCGCGCGGCCAGACATCGCGGTTTTCGGGGTGGCGGGCGACCTTAGCCATGTGCAGGCCTCCGCCGCCAGAGAGCGATCACGTCGGGTCGCTTAGCCAAGAAGAACAACAGCGCCAGCCAGAGTCCGCCGGCACCCGCCATCGCTGCCAGATCGCACCAAAGCTCCTGCGCACCGCCATTGAAAAGCGCCGGCCGGATCCGCCAGAAAATATCGATGAAGTGGCCGGCAAGCACGATGCCGGCGAGCCCGAGCAGACCTGCATGGCTGCGCTTTACATCCCGGCTAAGGAAAGCGGCCAGCGGCAGGGCGAACTGACCCGCGATCAGAAGCCAGAGCAGATACTGCCAGCCATGGCTGCTGCGGATGATATACCAGTGGATCTCCTCCGGCAGGTCGCCGCCCCAGATCACCAGCCACTGCATGAAGGCGAGATAGGCCCACATCAGCATGAAACCGAACGCCATGTTGGCGACGTCTTCGCTCAACGCCACGTCCTCCTCGCCGCCAGGCAGGATCTCGATGGCGCGCTTTGCCGCGAGCATGATCATGGCAAGGGCGAAGGCGCCCACGACTTCCGAGGCTGCTTCCAGGAATGCATAGATGGTCGAGGTGAACTCCGGCTCGAGCGACAGCATCCAGTCGATGGCGAAGACCGTAACCGCCACACCGTGGACAATCAGCCCGGCGGCGCAACCTTTGCCCGCATCCCGACGATCGCTGCTTTCGTCCTCCGCTGTCCAGCCGAGTACAAGCCACGCCAACGAAAGCCAGATCGCGGCACAGACCACGAAACGCAGCAGGAAAAACGGGACGTTCAGATAGGCCAGTTTCTCGCGCACCGTTTCGGGCAGCGCTGCCCCATCGGTGCTTGCCCAGGGAAAGACGAGGTCGAGCCGGAACAGCACCGGCAGGAGAAAAAGCAGGCCCAGCGGCAGTGTCACCACCAGCGTGCGCAGCGGCTGGCGGACCGCCTCGCCCCATCGCCCGCCGGTCAGCCCGTGCACCATCAATATGGTCAGCGCGCCAAGCGGCAAGCCGATCAGGAAAAGCGCCGTGGTGAGCCAGGCGGCCAGCATCGCCCGGACATCGACGGCACCTCCTGCCACGCAGGACAGCAATCCTGCTGCCGCGGCGACCAGCGCGAACCCTGTGCAACGATCGACGGCAAACCGCATCATCGCGCCGCCTCCGCCTCGAGCCGGGCGCGCAGGCCTTCGGCAAGCCCGGCAACGGGCGCGTCCCGCGAATACTGCAAGGCCCTGACATAGGCGACGATCGCCCAGCGATCGGCAGGCGCCACACGCGCGGCATAAGAATACATCGCGCCATAGCCGTCCGTGATGACATCGTAGATATGTCTGTCTGACGCCTTGCGCAGGACGTCCTGGTGATAGGAAGGTGGCGCCGGAAAACCGCGCTGGACGATCATGCCGTGGCCGTCGCCGGTGCGGCCATGGCAAGGCGAACAGAAGATGTCGAAACGGTGCCGGCCGCGTTGCAGCAGCGCCATCGTGATCGGATAGGGGAAAGTATCGGGCACCGGCGAGAGATCGGCGTCGCGCGCGACCGTCCCCTTGGCCGGCATTCGCGCCGACATGCCGTCGGCGAATTGGTCACTTTTCGCGAGCGGATTGTAGCGCGGCTGGTTTTCCATATCCTGGCGGCAGCCGGCGATGAACATGGTAGCCAGAAGCAGGGCGAACCGCGCCTTCACGCTTCCACCTCCTCGACGCTTTGCGCGCCCAGCCGCGTCAGTTGGCCTTTGGTCACCCGCTTGCGGAATTTCGGGTCGGCGGCCTCGATGAAGAGGTAGAACTTGCCGCCGCGCGCATAGCTGAAGCTGCCGGCGTTGAACACTGGATGGTAATATCGCGGCAGCCGGTTGGCGCTCAGCATGCCGACAAAACCGGCCAGGGCCGCTCCCAGTATCGCAGCCTCGAAGGCGATGACGGTGAAGGCCGGCCAGGAATGCAACGGCCGGCCGCCGACATTGACGGGATAGTCGATCTCGACCGAGTAGAGGATCAGTGCGTAGACCAAAACCGCGCCCAGAATGCCGCCGCCAAGAACGACCCAGGGCAGGCGCGATTTCGGCATGCCGAGTATTTCGGCCAGCCCGCGCACCGGGAAGGGCGAGAAGGCATCCATGCGCCGGTAGCCACGCGCGCGCATCGTGCGTGCCGCTTCGATCAGCGCTTCGGGATCGGCGAACACCGCGATGATGCCGTGCAGGCTCATGTCGCCTGTCCCTTTTCCTCGGCCAGTTCCTCGACCTCGAAGATGGTGATGGCAGGAAGAATGCGGATGAACAGGAAGACGAGCGCGAAGAAGGTGCCGACCGAACCGAACAGGATGCCGAAATCGAGCCAAGTCAACGACTGCTCGCCCCATGACGATGGCAGGTAGTCACGGCTCGGCCCGGTGACGACGATGATGTAGCGCTCGAGCCACATACCGATGTTAATGACCAGCGCGATCGCGAACAGCAGCGGCATGTTGAGGCGCACGCGCCGGAACCAGAGCAATTGCAGCGCGCCGCAATTGCAGGCCAGCATCACCCAGAACAGCGGCGCATAGGGGCCGAAGGCGCGCTGCCACATCATCGCGCGCTCGTAAGGCTCGCCCGAATACCAGGCGAAGAAGGCTTCCGACGCGTAGCCGTAGATGACGATCATGCCCGCGGCGATCATCAGCTTGCCGGCATTGTCCATGTGCTTGAGCGTGATAAGGTCCTCGACCGAAAAAGCCCAGCGCAGCGGAATGGCGATGGTGAGCACCATGGCGAAACCGGACAGCAAGGCGCCGGCGACGAAATAGGGCGGGAAGATCGTGGAGTGATAGCCGGGCGTGATGGCGAAGGTGAAATCAAGCGCGACGATCGAATGCACCGAAACGACCAGGGGCGTGGCCAATGCCGCCATCAGGAAATAGACCGTCTGATAGCGCGCCCAGTGGAAGGCGGAGCCGCGCCAGCCAAGCGCCAGTATGCCGTAGAAGAGCTGCCCGGCGCGCGACTTCGCCCTGTCGCGCAGCACGGCAAGGTCGGGCAGCAGCCCCATGTACCAGAAGAGCAGAGAGACGATGGCGTAGGTAGAGATTGCCGCGAAATCCCACACCAGCGGACTTCGCCACTGCGGCCAATGCATATGCGTGTTGGGCAAAGGCAGCAGCCAGTAGAAGAACCAAGGCCGTCCCAGATGCAGGATCGGAAAAAGACCGGCCATGGCGACCGCAAACAGCGTCATTGCCTCGGCAAAGCGGTTGATCGAGGCACGCCATGGCTGGCGCAGCAACAGCAGCACGGCCGAAATCAATGTGCCGGCATGACCGATGCCGATCCACCAGACGAAATTCGAGATCATCGTGCCCCAGGCGACAGGGATGTCGATGCCATAGGCGCCGACGCCGACCGAGATCAGGTAGGTGATGGAGTAAAGGAAGACGAGCACCAGGAGAAAGCAGAAGAAGAACGCTGTCCAGAAATGGCGCGGCAGCCGGCCATCCAGCACGATCGCGCCGATGCGCCCGCTGATTTCGGGAAAATCATGACGGCCGCGCAGCACGGCCGTGCTCCTGGCGGCCACCTCAGCCATCGGCCTTCTCGCCCGGCTGAACAAGCTTAGGGTTGCTGTTCCTGATCTTGCCGAGATAGGTGGTGCGCGGTCTGGTGTTGAGCTCTTCGAGCAGCGCATAATTATGCGGCGCGCTCTTCTCCTGGACGACCTTGGAGGCCTTCTTGTTCTGGTCGCCGAAGGTTATGGCTCGTGTCGGGCAGGCCTGCTGGCAGGCCGTCACGACCTCGCCATCGGCAATGTCGCGGTTTTCGATCTGTGCCTGGATGCGCCTGGCGCTGATCCGCTGGACGCAATAGGTGCATTTTTCCATCACGCCGCGCGAGCGCACGCTGACATTCGGATTGTGCACGGCCTGCTCGGGGCCGGCCTCGTCCTTGTCGAAGGATTGATGACCGAGGAAGTTGAAGCGCCGCACCTTGTACGGACAGTTCTGCGAACAATAGCGCGTGCCGATGCACCTGTTGTAGACTTGCGCGTTCAAGCCGTCATGGGTGTGCACGGTCGCGTTGACCGGACAGACCACCTCGCACGGCGCTTTCTCGCAATGCATGCAGGGCACCGGCTGGAAGAACAGATCAGGCGTATCGACCGGGCCGGAATAGTAACGATCGATCCGCAGCCAGTGCATCTCGTGGCCGCGCGCGCATTCGTCAGGACCAACAGTCGCGATGTTGTTCTCGGACTGGCAGGCGGATACGCAGGCCATGCAGCCGATGCAGGCCGACAGGTCGATCGCCATGGCCCAGGCTTCTTCGTCATAGTTCCAGTCGGGGTAGAGCGACTCCGTTGGCGCGCGCGGAACGCCGTCACGGACAAAGCCTGGGTTCTCGCGGAAACCATCGAGCGAAGCGTGCCGGACGATGGCGCGGCCTTCCATCGCCTGGTGGTGCTGCGTGGTGATAAGCTCCGCCTTGCTCTCGCGCGGAATTACCGTGGCGCCGGTGGCGACCCATTCCGCAAAGCTCGTGCGCAACTGAAATGCATCGTAGCCGTGAGCCAGCGCTGCCACCGAACCGACCTTGCGGCCGAAGCCCAGGGAAAGCGTCACCGTGTCATCCGGATGCCCTGGCGTGATCCAGATCGGCGCATCGATGTTCGCCCTACCTCGTGCGATGTTTATGATCCCGCCATTCTTGAGCTTCAGCCGTTCGGCGCTCGAAGGCGAGATCAAGGCGGCATTGCCCCAGACGAGCTTGGTCAGCGGGCGCGGTAGTTCCTGCAGCCATGAGGCATTGGCGTAACGCCCGTCGCGAAGCCATGGATCGGCAACGAAACGGATATCGAAGCCGTTCGCGGTCACCGGGTGGTGCTGCAACCCGCCCAGCTCCGGCGCCATTGTGACCGGCACTGGCTTGGACGCGCTGTCCGGCACAAGGCCGTCGCGCAGGGCCTTGCGCCAGGCGGTGTCGTCGAGGGCTTTCCAGGTCTGGCGGACCAGCGCCAGCGCATCGGCATCGAAGCGGCCACTGAGAGCAGCGAGAATCTCGTGAATGGTCTTGCCGCCGAAAAGCGGCTCGATAAGCGGCTGCACGATCGAGGCGACGCCATCATAGGCACGACTGTCGCTCCAGCTTTCCAGCTCATGCGCGGCCGGCACATGCCAGTGGGCATGAAGTGCCGTTTCGTCCCTGTAAAGGCCGAAGTGGATGAGCAGCTTCAATTCGGAGAACAATTGGTGGACGTCGAGATCGGACGGCGCGGTGTGCAACGGGTTTGCGCCGAGCACCACGACCGTATCGATCGAGTGGTCGGCGATCGCGCTGCGCAGTGCTGCCAGATCGCCGTCGGAGCGAACCTCATCCGGCGACTCGATGAATTCCACCGTGTTGCCGAGGGAGCCAAGCTTTGCATTGGCGGCAAGAGCGCAGGCATGCACGAAGGCGCTTTGATGCGCGCCGGGCACGACCAGCGCTTTGGCGCCCGCCCCCTGCAAATCCTGCGTCAGCGCCGCCATCCATGCAGGATCAACAATAGAAGGCGTCGAATTTGCTTGATCGCCCAGCACAGCATCCAGTGCAGCCGCAACAGCCTCGATTTCGCTCGGCCGCATCGCGAGACGATGGTCGGCGGCCGCGCCTGTAATGGTCGGCGTCGATTCCACCGCATAGAGCCGGCTCATGCTGTCGTTTGGCGCGCGCACCCGCCGCCGCGCGGCGAAATCGCGCGCATAGGCAAGCCGGCCAGGCCCCTCCCCGAGGAAATCCGCGTCGAGGCTGAAGATCGTCTCCGCGCGGTCGAAACGGTAGACGGGCATCAATGCTTTACCGAACAGTGCCATCGATGCCTGCGCGCCAGCAGTCGTTGCAAGTGGATCGTGACGGAAGATCTTCAACCGCGGATATTGTGCCCGCAGGGCTTCGACCTGGACCTTCGCTGTCGGCGATGTCGTTGCTTCCATCAGCAGGGCCGCGCCCAGGCCGCCCGACCCAGCCAGCCTGGAAGCGAGCGCCGCCATATCCCTGAGGAAGTCGCCGTAGGCCGCGGGCTCGCCATCTTTCAGCGGCGTGCGGGAGCGGTCGGGATCAAACAGGGTGAGCACAGCCGCCTGCATGATGGCATCGGTGGCACCGCGCGAGGCTGGGTGGTCGGGATTTCCCTCGACCTTGGTCGGGCGTCCCTCATGGCTTTCCAGGACGGCGCCGATGCCGAAGCCGTCGCTTGAAAGCGTCGTTGCATAATAGCGTGGCTTGCCGGGTACGACATTTTCAGGCTGACGCACATAGGGAACGATGCTCCGCGCCTCGCTGCAGGCGGTAAGCCCGGCAAGCGACAGCGAAGCGCCCATCACTTTCAGCATCGTGCGCCGGTCGATGCGGCTTGGGGGGCGGTCGGCCAATGCCGGGAATTCGGCTTCGACGAAGCGCAGGAATTCAGCTGTGCGGGCAATCTCGTCGAGGCTCCGCCACACGTCATGGCCGTTCGAAAGTTGCTCGCGCAAGGCGGCGATCCCGGCGGTCGGAATTGGCC
This sequence comes from Mesorhizobium sp. B2-4-17, assembly GCF_006441275.1. Lineage (NCBI taxonomy): Bacteria > Pseudomonadati > Pseudomonadota > Alphaproteobacteria > Hyphomicrobiales > Phyllobacteriaceae > Mesorhizobium > Mesorhizobium sp. B2-4-17. The sequence goes on from NZ_VFUX01000001.1 coordinate 360,184, forward strand.
TGATATCAGCGATGGCAGACATAGCAATCCGTCATCGTTTCGGGGTGGATGTCGAGCAAACTGATCAGTGAGCGCCTGATCTGCGCGATGTCGTCAGGCGGTTTCCAATGCATCAGGAACACGTCCTGCGGTGGCCGCAGATTGGGCTGGGGATTGCGATGGCAATCGAGGCACCAGCCCATGCTCAGCGAATGCGCCCGCGCGGTCAGCGGCATATCGTCGACCTCGCCATGGCATGTCTCGCAGGCGACGCCCTTGGCGATGTGAATCGAATGATTGAAGTAGACGAAGTCGGGAACGCTGTTGACGCGCTGCCATTCGAGCGGATGCCCTGATGCCAGGCTCGCCCGCACCGGCGCCAGCATATCGGCGTTGGTGAACAGCTGCGAATGGCACGTCATGCAGACTTCGGTGGCCGGCAGCCCGGCCGATGACGAGGTCTCGACGCCATTGTGACAGTACCGGCAGTCGAGCCCGAGTTGGCCGACATGATGCTTGTGGCTGAACGGGACGGGTTGAGCCACGGCCTGGCCCACACCGGTCACGAAACCTGAGCGCGGCATGGCGATGCCGATCACGATGGCTAGAAGCAACGCTGCGCATATGGCCCAAATCACGAAGCGGGCGACACCATTGGCGCTCTTGGAAAAGACCTGCGGCATCCCCTCGCCGAATTTGCTGAAACGCCCGTGTGAGCTAACGGCGCGTCGTAGGGATGGTTCCGGCACCACGCCGGCTGTCACAAGTTTTTGACCCCATCAGCCTCCAACAAGTCAAATGGTCGCAACGCAGCGGCGTGCCCGGGAAACGGATGCGCTCGCCCTGTCGCAAGCGACAAAACGCCGGCGACGCGGCCGACGGCCCGATATGTCAAAATTAAATGCGGGCGTCGGTTTCAAGTGATAAGTAACGTCTGGCGGGCGGCTCTCTCGGGAGGAGATGAGTCCGATGGAAGTTAGAGAACTGCTTGAGAGATTGTCGGCCGCTATGTTGCGCCGGCGTGTTGCTGCTTCACCAAAACCTGTCAGGCCGATCCGAAACTCGCTCTCCGATGTCCCGGTAAAGCCACGCCAAGTGCCATCCTACCGCCCACGGCCACCATCCCGACCGGCGAGCAATATGTAGCCAGACGCAGGCGCGATTCAAAGAGGCCACCAACTGGGTAGGAGCCTAGCCGTTGATCCGGCAAGGCCTCTTTTCACCTTCCAGTGGCCTCATTCACCTTCCAGTGACTGGGCAAATCCCAGGGGAACTTTCTCACAATCGTCTGGTTGTTTTCCGAGCACCAGCTGGTGGGAAGGAATTCCAAAATGGACAGGGAAAACCCGAGATCGACGGCCAGAATTTCCGGCCATCCAATTCATCCAATGCTGGTCACGATTCCGATAGCCTGCTTCGTCGGAACCTTTCTCACGGACATAACCTACTGGCGGACGGCAGAGATGATGTGGGCCGACTTCTCGGCCTGGCTTGTCACCGTCGGTGTCATTGTCGGCATTCTGGCGGGCATTGCAGGCCTCGTCGATTTCATCGGCGAGGGCGAGATACGGGCACAACCGGTCGCCTGGCTGCACATGGCCGGCAATCTCGTCGCACTCATCCTGGCGTTCTTCAACATGCTCGTGCACACGCGCGACGCCTGGACCTCGGTCGTGCCAACAGGGCTGATCCTGTCGACACTGGTCGTACTTATCCTGATTGTTACAGGCTGGCTCGGCTGGGCCCTGGTCTATCGCCATCACGTAGGAGTGGCCGATGAGACACTTTGATCGAACCTTCAGATTGACGACGGTGGCGCTTCTGTGCGCCACTGCCTTCGGTGTCGCCGGCTGCAGCGACGACAACACCGACCCGAGCACGCAGATCGGTGCGAACCCGAAACTGCCTGACATAAACCAGTATCTGTTCCCGCCGATGCATCTTGCCTCCGTGGTGGGATGGAAGAACGACGACGAGAAACCAACCGTAGCCCAAGGCTTGCAGATCAAGGCGCTGGCCAAGGGGCTTCAGCACCCGCGCTCGCTTTATGTGCTGCCCAATGGCGACATTCTGGTCGTGGAATCCAAGGCGCCGCCCGCGCCATCGATCAAACGGCCAAAGGATCTGGTGATGGGCTGGATCGAATCGATAACGACCTCGGGCGGCGACAGCGGTCCGAGCAATCGCATCACCTTATTGCGCGACGCCAATGGCGACGGCGTGCCGGAGTATCAGGGCGTATTCCTCGACCATCTGAACTCGCCATTCGGCGTGGCGCTGGTGGGCAACGATCTCTACGTCGCCGACACCGACGCGATCTTGCGTTATCCCTATCAGCCGGGCGACACCAAGATCACAGCGCCGGGGACGGTAGTGACGGAGTTGCCGGGCGGACCGATCGATCACCATTGGACGAAAAGCCTGGTCGCCAGCCACGACGGCTCGCTGCTTTATGTCGGCGTCGGTTCGAACAGCAACATCACCGAAAACGGCATCCAGGCCGAGAAGGATCGCGCCGCGATCTGGGAAGTCGACCGGGCGACGGGACGTTCGCGTATCTTCGCCAGCGGACTGCGCAATCCCAATGGTCTGTCGCTTGAGCCTGAGAGCGGAGCGCTCTGGGCGGTCATCAACGAACGGGACGAACTCGGCCCGAATCTGGTTCCGGATTACCTGACATCGGTGAAGGATGGTGCGTTCTATGGCTGGCCCTACAGCTATTACGGACAACATGTCGACCCGCGCGTCATGCCGCAGCGGCCGGATCTGGTTGCAAAGGCAATTCCGCCCGACTACGCGTTGAGTTCCCATGTCGCGCCGCTTGGACTGGCTTTCTACACCGGGACCAGCCTGCCGCAATCCTATCGCGGGGGCGCCTTCATCGGCGAGCACGGCAGTTGGGACCGCGCTCGCTTCAATGGCTACAAGGTTGTCTTCGTGCCGTTCAGCGGCGGTCACCCAAATGGAGTGGCGCAGGACGTCGTCACGGGTTTTCTGAACGAGAAGGGCGAAGCGAGAGGGCGGCCGGTTGGTGTGGCGATCGACAAGTCCGGCGCACTGCTCATAGCGGACGATGTCGGCAATACGGTGTGGCGCGTGACGTCATCTGGTTCATAACGGCCTCGGTGACCGATGAACGTTTCCTGCATTCGGATGGAACGGATGACCATTCACGGGATTACGAAAAATAAACCCGTGAGGAGGCATGACGATGGATCACACCAATCACGTCCGGCTCACCGCCAGCGAATTGACGCCGACAATTCTCGAAGACGCCGCCATTTACGGTCCCAACGACGAGAAAATCGGTTCCGTCTCGCACGTCCATGGTACCGGCCCGGCAACCGAAGTCGTCATCGATGTCGGCGGCTTTCTGGGCATCGGCGCCAAACCTGTCGCTGTTCCTGCCAGCCAGCTGGACTTCATGCGTGACGAAGACGGAGAAGTGCACGCCGTCACGACATGGACGAAGGATCAGCTCAAGGACATGCCCGAACACCACGACGAAGGAGGCTTGGTCATGGCAGGCTCGCGTAACGCTGCACAAGGCACCACGAATGAGAAATCGCGCTGGGAAGGCCCTCCGGAAAACCGCCCTCGCGGATATCGCCCGGCAAAGGATGACCCCGATATCGATCGCGATGCCAGCGGCGAAAACCTGCAGGATCCCGACAAGCGGGATTTGGGCGACGCGCTGAAAACGAAGGGCGATAAATAGCGAGGACACAACTACGGCACCGTTCCGGCACCATCGGTTAAGTTGAGTTGCTTGAACTTCCGCCTTCGCTCTCCGGAGCCGCGGCCCTTCGCCGGCGCCAGCGTCGGCGCATGCACTTCGTCTCGTAACATTGCTCCCGCATCACTGCCGATCAGCGCCCCGTGCATCGAAATTAAGCGTAACTCCAACCACTACGGCTCCGGATCCGTCACGGACCGTCACTCGCAGTTCGTGATGATCCCCATCCGGTAAGGCATCGCGCGTCATGTCCACAATCGCTTGGATGGCTTCTTTCTTGGCATGATCGAAGTCAGCGCAATCGATGCCGTGCCGGTCTCGCGCCAGGTTGCCATTCTCTTCCACGTCGAAATAGAAAATTGTCATGGTGCCGCGAACGTCGAACATCCCGAAAAGTTCCCGTAAGCCCGAACCGAGCGTGCTCCGTCCTGCGCCGTCTGGGACAAGCATTTGAAGACGCGCAGCTTCGAAGAATGTGGTATCTCTATGTAGTATCTCTAACTGAGGGGCGCCTTGCAGCTCCCGCCCATCCGTTGTGCCCGATCCGCATCAGCGGCCTATGCGTTCGATCGAGGCTAAGATGATGCTTGACCCCCTTTATCTGCAGCTCGGCCAACATGACGACCTTTCCAATGAGGAAAAGACCCTCCTGGCCGGCATCATGTCCACGGGTCGGGACTTCGCCGTCGGCCAGGATATCGTTGCGGCCGGATCCCGCCCCGCCTACAGCACCTTGATATTGGATGGCTTTGCCGCGCGCTATAAAGTGCTGGAGAACGGCGGACGTCAGTTCACTTCATTGCAGGTGACCGGTGACTTTGTCGATCTTCATGCATTTCTCCTAAAAACCATGGACCACGGCATTGTCGCCCTTTCGCCTTGCCGCGTGGCCTTTGCCGACCACAGCAAGCTGAAGATGCTTACCGAACGGGCTCCTCACCTGACGCGCCTTTTGTGGCTGGACACGCTCATTGATGGCGCGATCCATCGCGAGTGGATCGTGGCGATGGGACGACGATCCAAGACTTCGCACCTCGCTCATCTGATCTGCGAGCTCTTCGTGCGGCTGCGCGTGGTCAATCGTACTGAGGGCATGAGCTTCAGCCTGCCTCTCTCGCAAGCCGAGATGGCCGATGTGTTGGGCCTGTCTGTTGTGCACATGAACCGGGTGATCGCTTCCCTAAAGCGGCTAGAAGTCGTCGCCTGGTCAAATCACACGGTGACGATTTCGGACTGGGACCGGCTGGCAGGGATCGCCGAATTCGATCCCACCTATCTGAGCATGAATAACGAGCCAAGATAGCGGTCCGCGTGGCTCAATGGCCTGTTTTCGTGCAGGGGTGCGGCCACCGGTCTGTTCGCCTGAGAACCGCGCCCCAAGGCACTGGCGGCAGCAGGATACCGGAAGAAGGGCGCCTCAATATGCCATGGACGTCCGCAAGTCATTTAGGGTGCGGATTTTTGAGGTTCGAGCCGATCGGCTTCAGTCGGCCCGCCCTGCGCTCCGCGACGGCCTCGGCGAGGGCTCGCGCGGCATTGCGCACCTCTTCTTGCACAGCCTCGTTGGCATCGAGTTCCTGATGGCTGGTCGCGTACGGCTTCCAATAGCCGATATAGCGATCAAGTTCGGCATAGGCTCCCGCCGGCGAAAGTTTCATGAAGCAGAGCCAATCGGACAATGACCGTCGCACATTTTCCACGCCTTCGACATCGCCGTGGACCACGACGGAAAACAGCCGGCCCGCAAGATGGCGCGGGTAGTCCCAGCCGCTCATTTCGACCTTCTTTGCCTCGGTAGCATCCTTGCCGTGCGTGAGCGTTGGGTCGGGGTTGCCTCCGTCCGCACACACAAGCCGGTCCATCATGAGCTTCACGGGTGAGGAAACCTGGTACCAATTCACTGGCGTGATGACCATGACACCGTGCGCGGCGACCCAAAGCGGATAGATGTCGTTCATCCAGTCCTGGGTCTGGCCGAGAGAGTGATTGGGATAGCATGAACAAGGCCAATGGCACAGCGCCGCCGCGGTCGAGAAACATGCCTTGCAGGGGTGAATGTTGCGGCCATATTCTGAAGCGAGACGAGACAAATCCAAAATCTCGGCGTCCAGCCGAGCTTCGTCTTGGATGGTTGACCTTGCGATTTCGGCCAACCGGAAGCTTTTCGACATTTCGCCCGGACAGGTATGCTGACTGCGCGACGATCCGTTGACGATGAGGATGGTCGGCGTTCGCGCCCTGTCCTCATATCTTTCCTGGGCATCGCGAATGGCATCACGCGCGGAAAGCCATTCGACCGACAGGTCGTAATCAGGATCAGCAAATTCCGCGCCTGCCTTGCGGGTGACCGGGCTCTTCCTGGAGTCCCTGTAGGCCTGCCAGGCGACTTCGGCGAGTGCATCGATTGCCGCCTCATGCGGTTGAAACGCCGGATCGAAAAATTGCTCTTTGTACCGGCTTTTGAATTCGGCCTCGTCGAGCCGGGGACTTGGCATGCCCTTGCGGGGGACTGGCGCCTCTACAGGCTCATTGTTCATCACTTCTCCTCGACGCGCCAGGCTTACGCTTGTGGCCAGCCAGCGTCCCGTTACGGCTTTCCGTGGTCTGCTTTGTTCCCGGGGCCAAACATGCGCCCGGGGTGCGTTTCCACTCGCCCACCTATGCCGCCCGCTGGGCGCTGCCGGTCAGATGCGGCCCAGGACCACGAGGATAATTATGATAATCAGCAACAGCCCAAGACCGCCTCCGCCATAATAGCCGGTCCCGTAGAACGGACCGCCTCCCAGGCCGCTGAATCCGCCCAGCAATGCAAGGATCAAGATGATGATAAGGATTGTGCCCAAGCTCATGTGATAGTTCTCCAGTACAGCCCAACCGGCCGCTGAACAGAAACGCGCTTGGGTGCTTCGTGTTCCGGTGTAACGAGGCCGGTGAGCGGAAAGCACGGCTCGGATCGGATTCCTGCAGGCAGCCATCAGGCCAAGAACGCGTTCGAGGCCCCGATGGAAATGAAGAGAACCACGCGGCCGCGATCAAGGCGGTCATTCGCAGGTGACGCTGCAGTGGGCCAAGGTGCGCGCTAGAGCCTATCCTTCGGCCTTGAAATTCTTGGCTTCCTTTTCAACCTTCTTCTTGTCACCGCCGTGCTTGCGAATGAGATCGTCAGCCTGCTTCGGCGATACGTCGGTCGTCTCCGCCAAGCGCATTGCTTCGCTTTTCTTTTCAGATGATTTCTTCTTGGCCGTTGTCATAAAAGGTCTCCTTGTCGATGTGTCTCGTTCGCAACCGGGAATGACTGTGAGCGGCCGCGCAAAGACAGGTTGGACTGAGAACCATAATGCGGATTTTCTGATCGAGCCGCAGGGTCCGGAATGTGCGTCCGGTGCCGCAGGAAAAGCCTACTTGCTCCAACGGCCTTCGTACTTGAACTCCGGCGCAGCCTTTAGCTGGTCCTTGGTGGCGTCCATGGTGGCCGCCCACTTTTTGTCGTTCTCGGAGTAATTGACCTTCACAGCAGCCGGCGAAACGATCACGTAGTGCTCTCCAATGCCGAGGAAGCCGCCCACCGAAACGATGTAGCCGGCAAGCGTGCCATCGGAGATGAGGAGATCCTTGATTTCCCCGACGGTCTCGTTAGCGCCATTTACGATATTAAGCCCGATCAGGTTGTAGCTCAGAATATCGGTAGGCTTTGCGGTGACATACGTTCCAGTCGTCGTAGCGGTCGCCGATTGCGCGAGGTTCGGTGTCGCCAGTGCGGACACTGCAGCCAGAGCGATCAGAATGTTACGCATGAACTTCTCCTGTTGAAGGCCGTCCCCCGTCGGTTGAACGTGGCACTTCAACAACGGTTCCGATCTCAACGATGCATTCTATTCGCCAAGATTTCTTCCAAGAATTTCGCGATCGACCGGCCTGTCAGGTTAGGTGGCGGCGGCGCTGCCGATGGCAGCTGACTACCGCCGCGAGCAGGTCAGCGCAGCCGTCTGTTGGACCGTAGTCGCTCGTCGAAAACCGTCTTTGATGATTCGGGTGGAAACGATTCCCCGCCTGTTGAAGAAACCAGCCGTGATATCCAAGTCGCCAAGCGAGGATTTATAAAATAATATCAATGATTTGTTGGAAATAACCCGATGGTACCGTTGGCTGGGATCGATACGTCATATAACAACTTGTTTTTATTATTCTTTTCGTGCCAACGACGCGAATTTGTATCACAATAGGTATCACAATAGGTATCACATTTTTGGAGGGCTTGGGCGAAGTCGACCGACGTCTTCTCGTTGTTGCTCTTGGCGGGTCCGGAGGACGCATTTGGAGCGTTAATTTTATTTGGTTTTTTCATGGACTATTTTGGGAGATCTTCCCGCATCATTCCCCATGGTTCTGCACGGCATCGTACAGTCAAATCTAGTCGAGATCGCGCCGACAACTTGTCCCCGTGCAGCCAGCAATGATTTGCGCCGGATCAAATTCCGCCTGGATGCCGTATGGTACAAACTAGTCCCTTCGACGAATTGACAGGTCGATGGCGGACTTGGGAAACACTCAAGGCATATCGTGAGCAAGGCCAACCGGACAGGCAAAAGGGAAAGTTGCGAAGGCGGGAGAACGGCGTGAACGGGCAATCAGCCGGCCATCATGAAGACCGCGTCCGGGCGGCAGTCAATTCCGACGCGGCGGCGAAATCGGCATTGGTCGCATCGTGGCAGCGATCATCGAAGAAGCTGCATCGGCTCGATCCGGGCGAGCGCAAATCGCCCAAGCGTCTGACGGATGCCGAGTTCAGAAAAGCCAAGCAGAACGTCGAACCGCTGCAGATGGCGGCGCAGTCCAGCCTCGACAGGCTCTATCTTGCGGTTGGCGGAGTTGGCTGCTGCGTGCTTCTGTCCGACCGCGACGGAGTGGCCATGGATCGCCGTGGCGCTGCCTCCGACGACGAGACCTTCGAGGATTGGGGATTGTGGACGGGCTCGATCTGGAGCGAGGAGAGCGAGGGGACCAATGGCATCGGCACCTGCCTAGCCGAGCGGCGGGCGCTGACAATCCATCGCGATCAGCACTTCTACGCGCGCAACACGTTGCTGAGCTGCACGACAGTGCCGATCTATGATCACGAAGGCAATCTCGCAGGGGCGCTCGACATTTCGTCCTGTCGCGCCGATCTCACCGAGGCATTCACGAACCTGATCTCGATGGCCGTCGCGGACGCCGCGCGGCGCATCGAGGCTGAGAACTTCCGTCGAGCATTCCCGCGGGCTCGCGTGCTTCTCCTTCCGGAAGCGAATAGTGGGCTGGGCGGGTTGATCGCGATCGATTCCGACGATCTCGTGGTGGGAGCGACGCGCTCGGCGCGGATCGCATTGGGCATTTCCCAGGAATCGCTGGCACGAAGCTTGGCCGCAATGGACGTGTTGAGTGGCGCCGAAGGAATGGAAGGCAGCCTCGACCGGGCCGAGCGCGCTGCTCTTCAGAGAGCCCTGGCTCATACCTCGGGCAACATTTCAGCAGCCGCCGAGGCGCTCGGAATTAGCCGCGCGACACTGCATCGCAAGCTGAAGCGCTTCGAATTGAGGCGCGCGCACTGAGCTTGCCGACACAACTGTCTCAGTTCTGCGACACTCGCACGCAAGACCAGGTTTCAGCGGCCTGACAATCAGCCCACACACAAGCATATGTCCTCCACGCGCCGCATCCCGCGGCGTCAGCTTTGGGAGGAAGATGTGAACAAGGTTGAATTCTCGCGCTCGGTCAAGGCGCCCTTCAACAGGCGCTATGGCAATTTTATTGGCGGCAAATGGGTCGAGCCACGCTCCGGCCGCTATTTCGAAAACTTCTCGCCGGTAAATGGTCAGTTGCTATGCGAAGTCGCGCGCTCGGACGCTCAGGACATTGAGGCCGCCCTCGACGCGGCGCACGCGGCCAAGGACGCCTGGGCGCGCACCAGCGTGGCCGAGCGGTCGCTCATCCTCAACCGCATCGCCGACCGCATGGAGAAGAATCTCGATCTGCTGGCGATGGCCGAAACTTGGGATAACGGCAAGCCGATCCGCGAAACCACCGCGGCCGACCTGCCGCTTGCCATTGACCATTTCCGCTATTTCGCCGGCGCCCTGCGCGGCCAGGAAGGCAGCCTTTCCCAGATCGACGACGACACCGTTGCCTACCACTTCCATGAGCCGCTCGGCGTGGTTGGTCAGATCATCCCGTGGAACTTTCCGCTGCTGATGGCATGCTGGAAGCTTGCCCCCGCGCTTGCGGCCGGCAATTGCGTCGTGCTGAAGCCTGCCGAGCAGACGCCAGCCGCCATCTTGCTCTGGGCCGATCTTGTCGGCGACCTGCTGCCGGCGGGCGTGCTCAACATCGTCAACGGCTTCGGCCTCGAGGCCGGCAAGCCGCTCGCGTCCTCGCCGCGTATTGCCAAGATCGCGTTTACCGGCGAGACCACGACGGGCAGGCTTATCATGCAGTATGCCAGCCAGAACCTCATTCCCGTCACGCTCGAACTGGGCGGGAAGTCGCCCAACATCTTCTTCAAGGATGTCGTCGCCGAGGACGACGATTTCTTCGACAAGGCGATCGAGGGCTTCGTCATGTTCGCGCTGAACCAGGGCGAGGTCTGTACCTGCCCGAGCCGCGCCCTCATCCATGAATCGATCTATGACAGGTTCATGGAGCGTGCTCTCAAGCGCGTCGAGGCGATCGTGCAGGGCGATCCGCTCGACCCGGCCACGATGATAGGGGCGCAGGCCTCGTCCGAGCAGTTGGAAAAGATCCTGTCCTACATCGACATCGGCCGCCAGGAAGGCGCCGAGGTGCTGGCAGGCGGCGCGCGCAATGTCCTGCCTGGCGATCTGGCGGGCGGCTATTACGTCAAGCCCACCGTGTTCAAGGGCCACAACAAGATGCGCATCTTCCAGGAGGAGATCTTTGGGCCGGTGGTCTCGGTGACGACCTTCAAGGACGACGATGACGCGCTGTCGATCGCCAACGACACGCTCTACGGCCTCGGCGCCGGCATCTGGACGCGCGACGGCAACCGGGCCTACCGCTTCGGCCGGGCGATCCAGGCGGGCCGCGTCTGGACCAATTGCTACCACGCCTATCCGGCGCACGCTGCGTTCGGTGGCTACAAGCAGTCCGGCATCGGCCGCGAGACGCACAAGATGATGCTCGACCACTATCAGCAGACCAAGAACATGCTGGTCAGCTACAGCCCGAAGAAGCTCGGCTTCTTCTGATAGCCTCCGAGATACACTGAACAGAGGGCGCGGCTTGCCGCGCCCTCTCGCCAAACATCAGGGACGAGATCGTGGACAAGATGTCGCTGGGCAAAGTGTCCGCCACGCCGGAGGCCGAGGCGCTGCTTGCCGAGATCATCGCCGATCACGGCCCGGTGCTGTTTCACCAGTCCGGCGGCTGCCGTGACGGGTCTTCGCCGATGTGCTATCCGCGCGGCGATTTCATCATCGGCGACAATGATGTCAGGCTGGGCGAAATCGGCGACACGCCGGTCTATATCAGCGCCTCACAGTATCAGGCATGGAAGCACACCGATCTCATCATCGACGTCGTGCCCGGTCGCGGCGGAATGTTCTCGCTCGACAACGGGCGGGAGAAGCGGTTCCTGACGCGGTCGATGATTTGTACGGTTGAGCCAGGAGCCAGCTGATCTGCCGGCCTGCGGGTTTTTCCGGAGCGCCGGCCCCCTGAGGCGACATGTGCCTCCTCCCAGCCAAGCAGGCTGCTCCCTGTTTGTTTCAGCGCAACGAGCAGCCCGGAAGGAAGGCGCAAGATGTTCGCTTTCAAACGATCAGCGTGAAGGTCAGCCGAGCCTATCTGGAGCGGATCTTCGCCAAGGCCCGCACCTTGATCGCCATCTGGGCGCCCTGCTGGGCAGGCTTTCTGACACTCCGCTGCAATCGGTGGTGGATGTGGCAAAGGCGGCCGCCCTCCTTCGCGAACACCGAGTGCAAATTTTTTGCGGACACAGGCAGCCCTCGGGGTCACGAGCGGCGCCGTATTCCTTTCAGTGCGCGTTGTTCGTTAGAATGAAACGCAGTAAATGCGGAGACGTAAGCAGGGGGCGGGCAAACAGTCCACCCCCGTTTTTTGTTGGCCGCAGAGGCTAGGTTTAGCCGCCCATCTTTTTCGCCATCGCGCAGAAACCCGCATGCGCCTTGTTAAGCGTAGTATCGCCGCAGTCTTTCAGCACCGCCTTCTGTTCATCGGGTTTCATGGACATCCATGCGGTCTTGAAATCCGCCTCCGACCTCAATGTTTTCATGCCTGCATCTGTAAAGAACGGCGACATCTTGGCCGGGTCGTCGAGAGCGGATGTGTTGTTAGCGGCGAGTGCTGAACCAATCATCATCACAAGCGTCAACGCGCCCATTGGGAGCATCTTTATGTTCATTTGATCCTCCGTACAGGTCCTCCGTACAGGTCCTTCAGAATGACCATCTTGAGAAACGTGCATTTGCGTCTCGGTTCCAGCGCACACCGGTTGAAAAGCTAGTGGCCTGGATGGGACAGGCGGGCTGGAGCCTCCCGAATGCTTCAGGAGATCTGCCGCCTCCTGAGATCAGCGTGTCCGTGAAGGACGACGCAAAGAGGTCGTCGTAAGTTCACCTATAACCGCAGCATCGGCGGCCAAGACGACGCGCTCGGGCTGCCAATTGGCAGGAGAAGCTATCAACGCGCCTGCTCTTGCGGGGCGAACTTGATCCGGCACCCCCTTGGCTGATTACGAGATGCCCAAGCGCTCGCGCAGACGCACCGGCAGTCGGGGCGAGGCTTGCAGTTCGGCACAGCTCATCTCCCATCGCTTCAGATAATCGGCGATCGGGATACCGGTGCGGCCGGGCCAGCGGTTAAGTGCGCCCAGGGCCTCGACACAGTCCGGCGCGCGTTCGTATTCGGAGAGGATGATTACCGCCATTGCTTGCGCGAATGGATTGAGGTTCGGTATCTCGATTTCGCCGCGATGGCCGGCGAACCACGCTGCGGCGTCACCGGTGAGCCCCTGGCTGTCTGCGAGCGCTGTATAGCGGTCGATGATGTCCTGGCGGTACTGGGCGATAGAATCGCCGAAAGCGTTGTCGCCGGCGAAGGGCGGGTTCTGCTTCCAGTCTTTCGCCAGGCGACCCAGGCCGCGCAGCGAAAAGGCCTCCACCATCGCTTCCTCGAGCCATTGGCAGGGCGCCGCCGGCTTGGCGTCCGCCTGCCAGCTGTTGGCAAGCACATGGCCAAGCTCGTGACCGAACTGGTAGGCGAGCTTCGACCAGTCGCGTTCGCCGATGTCGACGATGATCCACGCCATGCTGCTGCCGTCCGGGTGCAGCCAGACGGCCGGCGTGCCGGAACTGTGCTCGTCGACACGCAAGCGCGTCGGCTGGCGGTCGGACAGGAGGCGGACGCCATCGAGGCAGGCGTGGCGCATCCGCTCGGCGACCTGAACGGCAGCGCCCTCCAGCATCCGCCCCCAGTCGCCGGCAAGCTCGATGGGCGCGGTGAGGAGGGGGGCATCAAGATTGGTCGGTGGCGCCATGGCTGCGTAGCTCTCCGTAACGACGTCCCGATGCCTCAACGCGGCAGGAATCAGGCTTGCGGCCACCGAGCGCCCAAAGAGTGTAGCGAAATCTCGTCGTCGCACTTCGATTCCTGGTGTCCGATCGCCCATGTCTAAACTACCATACTAATCCACCAATGGAGAAGGCTCGGCGAGCGGAGAGGATGTCAGGAGTGGGCGAGGCTATCTTTACGCAAATGTACAGCATCGGGCTGCTCAGCCTTGAGAGAGCCAAAGAGAGCCAAACTCGAAGTCTTGGGAACCATCACTATGCTCGGAAAAAGTACGTATGATAAACAAATTGTATCGGCCTGACGACATAAGGATTTGTATGAATCCTAGCAAGAATTGACTTCATCTCTTTGCCGGGATCAATGCCAATACTTTTGAGATAGTCGTAAAACGGCCCTGACTCCGGCTTACATTCGTTCGCATGTCGGATGAGGAAATTGTCGACGACGCCTGCCCTCCAACGCTCTTTCAGGTGATGGCCGCAGTATATATCCCAATCCCCATCCCGAAATTGACAAATCAAATGAATGGAGCATTTCCCGCAGAAAGTCACGTCTGAAGAATGGGGCCATCACCTCGACCCAGTTTGTCGTCCGTAGTATTAGACCTGGATGATGACGCGTAAGCGGGAGGACACAGGAACTATCAGATGTCAGAGACGGTTGGGCGACATCCAATGAGTATTCTTCACAGATTTTGAAGAAATCATCGGGATCAAATAGGACTTCAATGTCATCGTCCAGAAAAAAACTCCCTCATAAATGTTATGCAATTCTGTCGCCTCGAATAGCCGTTTGGCACCATGCATCTTTGAAAGACCGCCACCAAAAATGAGTTCGGCTCCGGTGCGGAAAGCGTCATCTGGGTGCGGGTCTGCGTAGTAGTTTATTCCAACATCGTACGCCCGGTGGGCACTCAGAGGCTCAGAAAACAAGGATGGACGGCGCTTGGACCCGGCGCGTATCAGAATCAAGTACCGCCTCGGTTCACGCGGGACAGTTAGTATCTGAATGTCGTCCGAATTCTGAAACATTGACGATTCCCCGATATCACGGCAGCGGTCTTCGGCCTCGATCTTTGCCGGTGAAGGAACGCGGCGCTGACGATTCAGCGACGAGTTGAAGCATGGTGTATTATGCCGCCTTTATTTCCAATGGGCGACGGTCACGTCGTCTGGAACCACATGGGCGGAGCAGGTTAATGCGATGACGGTAACCAGCCCAGCCGTTCCGATGATCATCCCGACCTATCGGATTTACAACTTTCATCTTCGGCAGCGAGTTCGCCCCGCTCAGAAGCAACTCATCCGCAACATTTCTCGCATAGGCACTGTCGCCGGAGCATCGTCGGAACTTTCTGCCGGCATGCGCTTCATTATTCGTCGAGCAACCTTTTCCTTTGAACACAAAATACTTCTGGCGTCCATTGCAGGGCGCATCACAATCCTGCGACAATATCAACCAACGCTTCAAGCAGTATGTAAGTTGCTATGTAGCTTTCGCTGGGAGCACTTAAACGGGAATTGCATGGTTCCTCATGCGCCGATTTGCGCCATGTCCCACAGACACATCGCCTTCGATGCGTAATGTTCCTCCGGCATGACCAGGAGTGGCAGCGGCAACGAGAATGGCGGTTGCTGTAGGTTGAGAAATCCGAATCCGCCCGTTTCCGGCGCAATGTCCTGCGTTGAGGTCGAATGGCTTGAGGTGAACAGCCAGCGCGCGCCGCACCTCTTGACGTTGCGCAGCGCACGCCAGATATCGGACTCGGTCAGATGCTGCAGACAGTCGCGTGAAAAAATGAGGTCGACATTCGGCAGCGGATCGGACGCCAGATCGAGCACGTGGAATTCGCGATTCGCGTATCGCATGCGATTCGTTTCGATGACTTCCGGAACAATATCGCAACCGATGTAGTGCGTTTTGCCCAAGTCGACGAAGCGCATCCAGTTGAAGTCGCCGCAGGGCGCATCAAGCATGGACTTCACGTCCAGCGCGCGGAAAAGCATCGGCAATACGGTTCGCACGCGATGCGTCGTCGCGTACGCTGAACCGAGTCCGGAGCGCGATTCCGCCGAGCCCCACTCGTTGCTTTGATAAATACGCGCGAAAGCTTCGCGGGAATCATCAGGCGTGCCTTGCGTCATCGAATGCACCTCATCCACGGCCAATCCCGCCGGCGTCAAATAACAGGCGGGCGAACCCACCAGCAGTGCTACCATATCTCGCCGAGAGGCACGACAGGGACGTCGTCGCACTCTAGCACGGTGAAAGTTCGCTTTAGTCCGTCAAACGTGGGGAATTCCTCCTTAGTCTTGAGGCTCACTGCCGATCCGTCGCCAATCGATCTGAAGCTTGGTTGTCGTCCTGAATAACGAGTGGTGGGATACTAAGGAAAGCTTGCATTGAGCCATAGGCCGCACACATCGCGCAATCGATACCTGTGTCATCGAGAACGACGGCAGTTCCAGGAAATGGGATCAGTCTGCTTCGTAGAGGGAGGCATTTCTCAAGAAGTATTCCTGCGCCTCTAGGCGTGATTGTGTAAGCTTGGGTTCCAAATGAGTGCATTACCCTGATAAGGGATCGGGGAAATTTATCGGGCTGGAACAAGGCACCTCTATTAGTATATCGGCGGTCGTAAAATTCAATCTTGGCCTTGGAGAAACCAAAATCCAACCAAAGAAATAATGGGTTGAATACGTGCCCTCACAGTATCATGTCCCAGTCGGGGGGGCTTGAGACATGATACTGGTGGATTCTTCTACGAATCGAAATGACGATCGAACGTCGTCTTCAAAAATCGTGATTGGCTTGTTTTGTGAAATCGAGAGCTTCCATAGGCTGACGTGGGATAGTGCACATCCCAGAGCGCCCGGTGAATACGCGCAGTCGTCAGTGATCAGACCTTCCTTTATAAGAGACCGTTTGAGAACGCTATTGGACGCGCGGGTTCAGTTTGAGATGGCTACCGCCACAAAGCCTGAACGCCCGTCTGCAAAGCGCTGAGGCGCGACTGTAACGACTGCGTCTGGTGCGAATGCCCACTCCTCATCGTCCGGCATCGGGCCTGTCACTCGAAAGGTATCCTGGCTCAGTTTCTCAGCGACGACTGGTCTCCAGACGGTCGTGCCTTCGTTCAGCAGCGGCATATAGATCGTCGTCATCTCTACCATAGCGTTGAGCCCACCTGATGCTGCTGGTCGAAATCGCTTTTACGACCAGACCGCTTGTGATTCAAACTCCTGATGTGGACCCGAACGACGCGTGGCCGGATGGCCAAGATTGAACGAAAGACGAAGCGCTATCCGACGGACCTGACCGATGAGGAATGGTGTCGGATCGAGCCTTTGCTGCCGCCGTGCGGCAAGACCGGGCGCAAGCGGTCGGTTGATCTCCGGGAGATCCTGAATGCAATCCGCTACATGGCCCGCTCGGGCGGCGGTTGGCGCATGCTGCCGAAGGACTTCCCGCCCTGGCAGACCGTCTATTGGTGGTTCCGTTGCTTCGTGCGGCGACTGCTGTTCCGGACCATCCACGACGTGGCGCTGATGATCGATCGTGAACGAACTGGCCGAGAGGCAAGCCCATCTGCCGGGGTCATCGACAGCCAGTCTATCAAAGCTCCGGCGGCCAAGATGCGCGGCTACGATGCCGGCAAAAAAATAGTCGGCCGTAAACGCCACATCGCCGTTGATACCGACGGCCGGTTGCTGATGGTCAATCTGACCACGGCCGATATCTCGGATTCCGCCGGTGCCCAGATGATCCTCGACGCGATCCGCAAACGCTGGCCATGGTTGAAACACTTCTTCGCCGACGGCGGCTACGACCGTACCAAGCTCATGGACAAGGCCGCCTTTCTCGACTTCATCATCGAGATCGTCCGCCGCACCGATAAAGAGCCGGGCTTCAAAGTGCTACCGCGCCGCTGGGTGGTCGAACGAACCTTCGGCTGGATGACAAGATAGCGCCGCCTCGTGCGCGACTACGAGACTCGCCTCGACGTGTCGGAGGCAATGATCCATGTCGCAATGGGCAGCCTCTTGCTCAGACGCATCGCTCACTGAGCGTTTTCAAACGGACTCTCAGACTGTTTTGCCAATACGATACGCCAGAGTATCACGTGATAGCGGTCTTATAGATCGCGACCCTGTCTAGTCCGGTTCGCTATTCGCGATCCGCACCAAATGTTTGAGGTCAAAGACTGCATCGACTACGCTGCGATAGAACCGACGCTCATCCTCGCCCAACTCTCCCCACGGCCTACCCTAGTCGGGATCAAAGCTTTCCATGGTTTCATAAAGATAACGAGCGAGCCGGTCTTTCGCCTCATCTGCCATTAGCCCGGCGTGACTCAAATAGCTGTCAGTCATAGGAACTTTTCCTAAGTTCCTAAGTTCCTAACTTCGCTGATCTCCTTTCCCTTTTGTGCATCTCATCGCCTCATCGGCGGCCTGTCGAGCGAGTCAGTGCACACGAAATCAGCTATGTCAGGCATATAATTAGGAACGTATTCCTGCCTGACACGATAACGTCGCTCTCGTCGAAGTCACCGCGTGGTGGTGGTTTAAGAGCGGCGGTTGAGAGGCTCGCCTCCCCTTTCAAGCGGTCTTATGGAATCTTTCCGCGGATGAGCGACGAACCAATCAGGCTTCCCGACGGCATAACGCCCGCGCCGCGCGAGCGCGCCAGAGTGCTAGGGCACATGTGCGAGCACACGGGGTGCGCGAAGCACGGAGGGTTCGGCTTTGCTCGGCCTCGCCAAGAGCCGCATTGGTTCTGTTTCGAGCACCGGGGCGACGGCGAAAGCTTTATCTAGATGTCGAACAAGTCGCTTGGCCCCCGCCCCGCTGTTGAAGTCTGTGCGGGAAGTGACGGGGAAGGAAGTCGAGTTCATCCAGTGGAATAGGCGCCGGCCGCACCGGCCCGGTGGTACGGCTCATGCAGGGTCCGCGTGGCGCGGTAATGCTCGCAGTGTGGCGATATAAACGGCTTTATGATGCTTTTGTGCAGCGCTTCCGCAGCTACGAGAAAGCGCTCGATTTCAGCTTGGGAAAGCTGTTTGGATGGTTTGGACCTGGCCATTGGCGATCTCCGTATTGAGAGAGGAGTCGCCGCAACAGGAGGATTATATTCCCGAGATCGATAGTGGCCGCAAGCGCTCTATTGCTTGTCCCGGAAATCCAGCAGCTTCGCGTGCCGCAGCTTATCCTCGCCCTTGAGGAACCGCACGCGGCCGACGAGACCGGGTTTCAGCCATTCGGCCTTGTCGTTCTTGAGCCCTATCGGGACAGGTCCACCGACCTTTCCCTGCACGCGGTCCCAGAGGCGCTGGCGCATGTCAGCCTTGAAGGTGACGAAGGCGCCGCCCGCATAAAGGCCCTTGTCGGCCATGAGCACCATCGCAGGTTTGCCGGCCTCGCGCTGCACGCCGATGATGTCCATTTCCTTTTCGGTGTAGCACTTGATCTTTCGCCAGTTCATCGTTGGCCCGCTGCGATAGGTACTGTCCTTGCGCTTCGAGACCATGCCCTCCATCCCCGCTTTGTCGGCCAGGCAATAGACGGCGTCGCCGGTGCCAGGCATCGCTTTGCTGAACTGAATGCGGCCGACGAGCGGGATCATCTCCTGTAGGATCTTGCGACGGTCGTCCACCGGCACGTTGCGCAAATCATGTCCGTTCAGGTGCAGGAGATCGAATGCTACCAAATACAGGTCGCGCGACGGCTTACGCCTGGTCATGGCTGATTGTAGGGCGTGGAGGTCGGACAGGCCTGCCTCGTTGATGGTGATAGCCTCACCATCGATGATGAAGCTTTGAGCCTCGATCGCCTCCGCCTCGTCGGCAAGATGGATATAGCGGCCCGTCCAATCATAGCCGTTCTGGGTGATCAGCCGAATGCCATCTTCATCCTTGATAAGCTGGGTGCGGTAGCCATCGAACTTGAACTCATGCAGCCATTCATCGCCCTCTGGCGGCGTGTCGACCAGTTGGGGTTCCATGGGCTTTATGAACTTCAGACGCATGCACTGACCTGCATAATACGGGTCAATTAGCGCACGCTAAAACAGTTCCGGAACATTTTAGCTATATTGAATTTTTGAAGCTCAATGAAGATCGAAGCCGACGAATGCCGGGCAGCCCTGATACTGATCCGGCGCACCATCGAGGAACACTGCCCGCCTAGCGTCTTACCGAGCGAGGAGCGGTGAACGGGCTCTACGGGCCGACCTTGCTTCATGAAGCGGAGGCCATTGCCGCCGCAATCGTCGCCACGGTTGAGCGGTTGCAATTTCAAACGGGCGATAGGCCGCCAGCGCCGAGCATCAATCAAGCGTAAGTGTCTCCACAATTCCCCGCGAGTAGACGTCCACCCTTGCACACATAAGAACTTTAGGAGATGCTAATCCTTGGCCTTGGGAGGGCTCGGGGATGAAAATAAATACGTTGATGGCACTTGGTGCCATTGCCACGCTATGTGGCTGTCAGACCAGCAATCAATCTGACTATATGCAGATCGGCTACGGGCCAAGCTTCGACGTCGCCCATGCTCAGTGCGAACTGCAAAAGGGTTCGGCCGATCAAGGCTATATTGCCATCGGATCGCCGGGCTTTGTGGCGGGTGCTGGTATAGGCAACGCTCTCGGCAACTTGGCCGCCGAAGATCAGTACATGAAGAACTGTCTCATCCTAAGCGGATGGAAACGCGCGCCTCACGGTCAGGGAACGGCCGCTGCGGCAGCGGTCGCGGCTGGTACTGCGCCGACACCTTATGGGATAGCCCGCGCACCTGGCAGCTGGATCAACACGGCATTGCTGGATTGGTCGGATGCGAACAACAAGTGCGTCGCCGGCGACAAGGCTGCCTGTGCGACCCGCGCAAATCTCGGCGCGAAGCTCAGGGCGGCCGGCATCAACCCGTCACCGGTCTGAGGACGCCGCCAATGCGCCTGCAGATGCCAGCATGCCTTGGCTTAACCTTGGTGTTCAGCGGCTGTGCCGCCGATTATCTCAACAACTACGACAGTGTGACTCTGGCGGCCGGCGAAGCCAACCACGCCAACACCCTCGCTCAGACTGTGGACCCGTTTAATCCAAACAGCCAGAACACACACATCGAGGGCGATGGGCAGCGTTCGGCCGCTGTCGTGGCTCAATATCGCGGTCCGCCGGTGATGGGCGTGGCGGGTGCCACCGTAGGATCTGGCGGCAGCGGTAGTGGATACAGTGGAAACTGCCCAACGCCGGATAAAATTGCCGCCGATGACAAGCGGTGCGGTGGTCGGGCAGCGAGCGAACGGCCAGGAGGAGCATTAGGTCCATGAAGCGTGCGGCATCCGCATTGATCGCTTCTGCCGGTGGGGATCGCCGGTTGCCGAGTCCAAGCTCAAAATCATATCCCCGGTAACCTGGCCGCCCACATCAATTGGTTGACGAAGGCGCCGGCCGCACCGGCCCGGTGGTATTCCACTGGATGAACTCGACTTCCTTCCCCATCACTTCCCGCACAGACTTCAACAGCGCCTCATGAAGGGTCCGCGTAGCGCGGTAATGCTCGCAGTGTGGCGATATAAACGGCTTTATGATGCTTTTGTGCAGCGCCTCCGCCGCCACGAGAAAGCGCTCGATTTCAGCCTGTGAAAGCTGTTTGGATGGTTTGGACCTGGCCATTGGCGATCTCCGTTTTTGAGAGGGGGGTCGCCGCAACAGGAGGATTATATTCCTCGTCTCGACGTGGTTGGCAAGTCCTTACGCGATCACACCATGTCCAAAGGAGGTATTTTAGCCATTCTGAATATGCGGCGGCCCTGGTGGCGGGCCGCCGGGCCGGCGCCCAATCAGGCAATTTCCCAACGGAAGGGCGCCGGTCACTCTGTCGCTGCCATCCGGTCAACTCTGGAAATTGCCGGCGTCGAGTTCATCCCGGAGAATGGCGGTGGCGCTGGTGTGAGGCTTCGGAAATAGGCCGCCCCAGAAGGGCGGCCATACAGCCAAACTCGAATTGGAGATCGTAAATCGCGGTGACGCTAGCGGGCTATCTTAGCATGTCAGATCAATCCCTCTCCCAAAGGAGTATTTGCGTTGCAGCTAATATAAGAACATTGTCAGACTGTTAGGACAACATTTTACCTATGAACTACTCAAAGCTCTATCACCTGAATGGCCTCGCTCGCGCTATCGGCTGGAGAAAGTCACTCTCAGTCCTACTCCGCCGGGCACTGGGAATCGGGGCACCGATGAAAGTTCGCTGCCGTAGTCATGAATTGTTGATCAGGCCTACCGACAGCGACTTATTTGTAATCTCCCAGGTTTTTGGCCATGGGGAATATGAGATCGGAGAGGCAGGCCAGAGCGCACTTAACCGGCTCGCGTTGGATTGGAGAAAAAAGGGATTCATACCCGTTGTCGTTGATGCGGGCGCTAATGTTGGCTACTCGTCGATTTTCCTTAGAAACCAGCACCCGGATGCCATAGTGATGGCTATTGAACCGGACCCCCAAGCGTTTGAAACGTTAGTATCAAATTGCGCGGGTCTGGAGCAAATCATACCTATTTACGGGGCGCTCTGGAGCCACGACGGGGAGGTCGAGCTTGTCAACAGCAACAGCCCTTCATGGGCACGGGCCGTATCAGACGGACAAGGTGTTCCTTCTATCACCCTAGATAGCCTTCTTGCCAAATTGCCCAAAACAAAATTGTTAGTGCTAAAAATGGATATCGAAGGTGCAGAATTAGAGGCAATGCGTGAGTGCGGGAAGGTCCTCAAGGATGTGCCGTGCATTATAGTTGAACCGCACGACTTTATGTTTCCCGGCCGAGGCTGCCTCACTTTCGTATACTCGTCATTTGGCGGAAGGAGTATCGACAGTCTTGTGAACGGCGAGAACCTGATATTCATAGCGTCAGCGCTGCTAGCGCCAAAAGCAGCCAAGCGAAACACCACCAAGGCCGCGCGCTTCAATTCCTGATAGACGCCAAGATGTGCGTCACTGCCTTCAGAACCCGGCCTGCAATCACAGCAAGATCCTTCCGCTCGAAAAGCTACGCGACCGGTTTGGACCAGACATGCACCGCCACTATCCCCTGCAAATCAAGGGTTCGAAGCCTGCAACGTCGTCACTCCCCGCCCTGACCCCCGGCTTCCTCCGGCCACAGCGTGAAGAAGCGAAAGCTGCTGACACCCACATGGCAACCAGACGACTGGGAACTGCCGGTCTCTCGGGGATGGTTCCCTGGAGTAGTTCGGCTGCTTTGCCTGCCACTCATCAGAAACAGGGTGCACTCCACCGTCTCTCCGTTTGCCTTGACGAGTGCGAGAGTGCCAGCGGGAACCGTGGTGTCCCATTGGAAGGCCGTCTTGAGCAGTTCCCGCCTGTGGGGCGGTGTCAAGGTTGTCCAATTGGTTCGCCCTTGGTCTCAAACACAATCACCTAGATAGATTCGCCTTCGGTAAAATCGCGAAAATGAAATCGGGATAGACCCTCGCGCTAGGCGGGCCGCGTCCCTATTCCGCCTTAACTACCCCTTCCCGATGAAGCCTACTCCTCCCCCCGCCCTGCAAATCCGGACCCGCCACCCGGTGCCGCCCCGTCCTCAGCGCCGACATCATTGAGTTCGTTGACAGTGTTTGCCGCACGTGCCTCAGATGAAGCCCCTTGGCAACTTCAATCGCTTTGCGACAACATGGAAGCCAGCCACCTACCAGACGTCACCGTCGGGTAATTTGTCGCCACGCCAAGGCTGATGGCTGCTGAGCCAACGCTTGCTCATACCAATTCATACCCAGCCGTGACGAAGAGCATTGCCCATGCGGGGTTGGACGGCGTCCAAGGCGGACATGAGGCCCGTGGGGCAGGCAAAAGGTCCAGGCCGCAGGTGCGTGTTGTCGCCGCTGCGCTCACCGCAATAGGGTCGGCCCGCCAGCGTCTAGACCGTCCTGCCTGGGTAGATGTGCCAACCACCCCACACACTATAGCAGTCCACCAAAGGCAGACATGTGGCTGTCGGTAAATGTCAGCGATAATTGGCGGCTTTTTGTTCGAGATAATTGTCCGGGGCCAATGACGAGGCAGTCGTGCGCTGCATCACAACCTCCCAGGAAACCTGCTAGACCCGATCGAGCTCCATCATTCTTTTCTTCGGTCGACCGGCATCTGCAAGTTGGCTGGTAGCTACGCCTTTTGACCGAATGACAGAGAGGTGGATGGCGATTTGTATGCGACCTGCACCTATATTGGCCGACTTGCCCCTCCCCGGCAGCCAGCGCGATATTTATCCGTTTTTGCAAGCGAGGACGCGCGCCATGTTGCAGCTAGACATCCCTAGAATACAAGAACGGCGGTCAAAAGTAGCAGACCTTGCTGTTGTCGTTCCAACCTTCAAGGAAGCTGACAATGTTGCCCCGTTGGTCGACAAGCTGGCTTCAGCGCTCGAGGGGATTCAATGGGAAGTCGTGTTTGTCGATGATGATTCTCCGGACGAAACTTCCAAAGTCTTGACGGAAATGGCACGCACCGACCCGCGTATCCGTTTCATCCGCAGGATGGGACGACGTGGTTTGTCCTCTGCTGTCGTCGAGGGGATTCTCAGTACCTCAACGCCCTTCATCGCGGTGATCGATGCAGACATGCAGCACGACGAGCGGATTTTGCCGCAGATGTTCGAGCTTCTCAGCGAAGACAAAGCAGATCTCGTCGTTGGATCGAGATATGTCTCCGACGGCGGCGTCGGATCGTGGAATCTGACAAGGCAACGAATTAGCAAGTTCGCCACGCTCCTGTCTCAACTTGTCATGAAGACCGAACTGGCGGATCCGATGAGTGGCTTCTTCATGGTCAGCAGGCAGGCTTTCGAAGGATCGGTTCGTCGGCTCTCGATCCAAGGATATAAGATTCTGCTCGATATCGTTGCGTCCTCGTCTCCCGGTTTACGTGTGGTAGAACTGCCTTATGTGTTTCGCCCAAGGGAGCATGGTGAAAGCAAACTCGACACGCTTGTTTCCCTAGAGTTCGGTACCTTGTTGCTAGACAAGCTCGTAGGACGCTGGGTTCCGGTCAGGCTGATATTGTTTGGTGCTATCGGTTCGCTGGGTGTGGTCTTGCACATGAGCGTACTGGGTTCCCTCTTGCATTTCGGTAAGTTCGCGTTCTTGCCCGCGCAAATAGCAGCCACATTCGTTGCGATGACTGCTAATTTCTTTCTAAACAACATCCTGACATATCGAGACAAACGCGCGAAGGGATTCTGGTCAATCGCGCGTGGATTGTTATCGTTCTACGCGGTTTGCAGCGTTGGAGCCCTAGCCAACGTTGGCGTTGCAAACGCGTTTTTTGCGTCGAATTATGCCTGGTGGGCTTCGGCACTCGCGGGTGTAATCGTCGGCGTAGGCTGGAACTATGGAGCGAGTTCCCTCTTCACATGGCGCAATCGTTGAGTATCGCTGGAGAAACTTCAAGAAGCGACACCAAATCGTGATCCCGATTGGGCCAATATAGCGAGGGTAGCGTGTCTGTGGTGAAACCAGTGCGAACCCTGATCCTGACGCTGTGCACAATCTCATTGGGCTATCTTGCCCTGGCTGCAACGCGTGGTGACCTGCGCGCTCAGGTTGAAAGTCATCATGTGGTCCAGAAAGATCGCCGGGTTGAACTTAAAACAGATTTGCAGTTCGGACCGCCCAAATTTCCAATCAGCGTTGCGACAGATAACCGGCACTTGGTAGATGCCACCGGTACGCCTTTCCTTTTGGTCGGTGATGCCGCTTGGTCGCTGATCGCACAACTAAAGCGCGAAGACGTCGAAATCTACTTGCAGGATCGCCGAGCACGGGGTTTCAACGCCATACTGGTTAATCTTATCGAACATCGTTTCGCCAGCAACGCCCCGGCGAACGCTTACCACGCGGCGCCGTTTCTTGCCCCAGGCGCGTTCGACAAGCCAAACGAAGCGTATTTCGCACATGCTGACTGGGTTATCGAACGTGCATCGGAGTTAGGCTTCGTGGTGCTTTTAGCCCCTTGCTACACAGGAGCCGGCGGCGGCAGTGAAGGCTGGTACCAAGAGATGGTGGCGAGCGGAGCCGAAAAGCTACGGGCGTATGGCCGCTTTGTCGGGGAGCGCTATAGCCGCTTTAACAATATCATCTGGGTGGAGAATGGCGACTCCAACCCATCGAACAGGGACCTGGTCCGTGCGGTCGCGAATGGCATCTATGAGAGCGATCCGAACGCACTCCAGACGGCGCATAACGCCACTGGAACCGCAGGCGCGGACTTATGGGAAGGTGAGGCGTGGTTCAAACTCAACAATGTCTACACGTATGGCCCGGTTTTTCCTGATGCACGGACGCAATACCTTAGAACCCCTACAATGCCGTTTGTCTTGCTTGAAAGCCAATACGAAAATGGCCCGGACATTACGCCACAACGTTTGCGCCGGCAGGCGTACCAAGCCCTGTTGACGGGAGCGACAGGTCAAATTTTTGGAAATTCCCCAATCTGGTATTTTGATGGGACGGGCGAGTATTCAGCGCCTGCCGGCTGGAAGAAGGCTCTGGATAGCCCTGGCGCACGTAGCATGACGCGTCTGCGCGAACTCTTTACGGGCTTACATTTGCAGGACCTGGTACCGGACGTCGATGATCAGCTCCTAGTAGGCGGGGTTAAGAGCGGACACGAGCGTGCCGTTGCTGCCACATCATCTGATCACCGCACAACGATCGTCTATTTTCCGGAAGATCGTCAAATAACCTTGAGAATGGCAGAACTCGCCGGCACCCAAGTGCGGGCCGTATGGTGGGATCCGGTTGATAGTTTGGCGTTCGAAGCAAGCGAGTCACCCTTTCGCGCCGGAGTGAATGCTACATTCCGGCCATCAGCGAAGAATGGTGGTGGTGATGGTGACTGGATTCTGATCCTCAGCGAGGAAGAATGACGATGACAAGTACCAAGTCGGTAAACATCTCTCAAGTTGATAGATATCTAGTAGTCGCTGACAGGCTGCATCCTACGTGCTTCATCCTGGGGATGGTTTTCATCGTGGTGCTTGGAGTCAGCGTTTTCTTGATCTCCCCCACCGTTATCATGGCGCCTTGGGATATTTTCATTTTGCTTGACGGTGGATGGCGTATCCTGAGCGGTCAAGTTCCCCATCACGATTTCTATACCCCCGTCGGACCGCTGGTCTATTGGCTTTCGGCCCTGGGAATGTACGTTGCAGGGCCCTCACTGAAGGGCATAGCGTGTGGAATTTTGATCTTCTTCGCGTTCATCGCCCCCTGGGCGATGGCTGTTTATTTTAGGAAACTGCCAACGTTCTACGCTCTCGTCCTGACGCTATTTACAGCCCTTCTGATCGTTGCCACGCGACCGTTGGGCTATCTTCCATCGACGACCACTTACGCCATGATCTACAATAGATATGCGTGGGTGCTGCTCTCGATTCTCGTCGTGCAGTTATTCCTTCAGGATCAAAAACGCGAAACCAACATTGCAATTTTTGATGCGTCGTCCGCAGGATTACTGCTTGGACTTCTATTCATTTGCAAAATCAGCTTTCTACCGATCGGCGTCACCGCGCTGGCGATTGCGTGTTTGCTGAGACCAGATATCCGCAAAGCTTCTTGGTTGACAATCGTGGGCTTTGGCGCCGTATGCTTTGTAGCCACTCTGGCGGGCCATTTATCGTTGCAAGAATATTGGAGCGACCTTTCATTCGCAGCCAAGGCGCAATCATTGGGTCTGCGTTTCGTGTGGTTTAAGAATTCGCTAATTTCCAATGCCCTGTCAGTCCTGTTGCTCGTGCTGTGCTGGTTCGCGTTGATCGCGGTGGGGTACTGGCGCAAAACTGTAACTCTGGCAGACGCTATCAAGTCCAGCTTGGTTTTCTGGTTCCTGTTAGCGTCGGCTATGTTGATCACGATTGGCAATGCCAGCGAAGGCAGCGACGTTCCCCTGTTTCTAGTTGCGGGCATCATCTTGCTCGTTGAGACGCGGCGCACCCAAACGGTCCAGTCTGAACGCAGCTCCACAATTTGGAGCACAACGACTTACCGCGTTTCAGCCGTCGCTATCATCACCCTATTCCTTGGAGGAACTTCCGGAAGGGATTTTCTCAGTATCGTCCAGACGCATTCCCTAACTGCAATGCGTGATGACGCAGTTTTTTCGAAAAAATTTGATGCTTCCCGCTTGCAGGACTTCACAATCCCAGCCACTTCAGAGTGGCAAACCGCATATTCTCGCGCGGGAGATGTTCCAGATCGCATCAATGAAGGGCTTGGGTTGCTGCGCCGTCACGTTTCTGCCAAGAGCCACATCGTGACCCTTGCATTGACCGATCCGTTTTCATTTGCGTTGGACATTGCCCCCTCCAGGGGAGACCCGCTCTGGTGGGATCTTGGCATTTCATTCAAACGATCGCACTATCCATCTTCAGAACGTGTCTTCATGGAAGCAGATTATGTCATTTACCCGCTGACCAATTCACAAGAGGGGTGCTGCCAACAAACAGTTGTCGCGCTGCTGGACATATACGGTGGGTTCCTGAAGGAACATTTCATACAAACTGATCGATCAGCACATTGGGTGCTGCTACGACGTCGTGACCTGATGTAGTCGACGTTCTGTTTCGAATACCCCCATCAGGAAAGCTCCTTCTATGTCGGGTTTCTGATCAATGAGTCATCCTGTTAAGGGCAGGAACATTTCAGCCTTAAAAATCGGACTATACTGACCTTTTTGCTGGGTGCCTCTGGTGCTGGATGCCTCTGGTCGCCGGCTTGGACGTTACGCGGCAGACGCCAGCCTCGCATTACATCGCGCAGGACATGGGCGCGGAGGCTGCGACAGTGGCGGTGGCAGGCTATGTGTAACGGTGACCTGCCGCAGATCGATGGTGTCTGGGGCGAAGGCGGGCGTGATCTCCGCACAAGACGCGCAAGCTGCGTTGGCGCACATGACCGTGGCTTCCGAGGCCGGCATCGATACGCCGGAGAAGGCGCAGGCCTTCCTCGATGGCGTTCTGCTCGGAAAGGACCTCAAGTTCAGACCAGAGCGCGGCATCGGTGGCTAGGCTCGCACGCTAGACTGGCGAATTCGGCGAATTTGGAGCACGAAAAAGGAAGAGGAGCCGCCAATCCTTTGTTTTGCCAAACTCTATAAATCGGTAGCTGAATCCTGAGATCAAAAGCAACGTTAACAAGTAAGTCACGGTCCTCGAAGGCGGTAATGCCTGGTCGGATAGTCGATATGAAAGCCGTGGACTTGAAGGATACCGTGCCACACATAAATGCTAAAACACATCACGCCCAGTAGCCGAAGGGGACGAAACGAGAGAGCACGAGCTCCCCAAGATTTGGAGAAAACCGCAGCTGTAACCAACGCGGCCATTCCAATTTCGGCGGTCGTGGTAAATCCCCCAGCGAGAAACACTGGCACCAGCCCGATTTTCCACCTGTAGAATAGATATCCTGAGGCGAGGACCAGAATGGCTCCTGCTGACGCCAGCGCCTGAGAGTGTCGCAGTCGTGGTTGAGCCGAGCATAGGCGCGCAACACACATACCGACCATGAATTCGTCTAAGCGCGCAACAGGGCTAGCGGAAATCCAATTGAGGTATTGTCCATCGGATACCATGGTACCCGACTGCCCGTATGCCAGTGCATGCGATCACCGCGATTGCGGTTGCAATGAATAGGCCTCGTCCCCTGGCGAGGGCGATCAACGGGAAGGCCGCGCTAAAGATAATCTCAACCCTAGAGACCAAAGGACCCAGTTTGAGGCCGGCATAAAGGTTCTGGGATGAAAGTTGAGAGACCGCTTAGAGTCCGTTTGAAAACGCTCAGTGAGCGATGCGTCTGAGCAAGAGGCTGCCCATTGCGACATGGATCATTGCCTCCGACACGTCGAGGCGAGTCTCGTAGTCGCGCACGAGGCGGCGCTATCTTGTCATCCAGCCGAAGGTTCGTTCGACCACCCAGCGGCGCGGTAGCACTTTGAAGCCCGGCTCTTTATCGGTGCGGCGGACGATCTCGATGATGAAGTCGAGAAAGGCGGCCTTGTCCATGAGCTTGGTACGGTCGTAGCCGCCGTCGGCGAAGAAGTGTTTCAACCATGGCCAGCGTTTGCGGATCGCGTCGAGGATCATCTGGGCACCGGCGGAATCCGAGATATCGGCCGTGGTCAGATTGACCATCAGCAACCGGCCGTCGGTATCAACGGCGATGTGGCGTTTACGGCCGACTATTTTTTTGCCGGCATCGTAGCCGCGCATCTTGGCCGCCGGAGCTTTGATAGACTGGCTGTCGATGACCCCGGCAGATGGGCTTGCCTCTCGGCCAGTTCGTTCACGGCCAGGATACCTTTCGAGTGACAGGCCCGATGCCGGACGATGAGGAGTGGGCATTCGCACCAGACGCAGTCGTTACAGTCGCGCCTCAGCGCTTTGCAGACGGGCGTTCAGGCTTTGTGGCGGTAGCCATCTCAAACTGAACCCGCGCGTCCAATAGCGTTCTCAAACGGTCTCTAAGCGCCGCCCTGTTGAGGGACGCGCCGTCAAAAGCCGATACACGAACGGTATTGTGCATCAGATGCCAGTTATTCTCTTGATATCTGCTCCAGCGCTCGACGCTGCGGTCGAGGTTTATCACGTGAATTTCGGCGAACCGGTCGGCTGGACAGGTCGAGCTGGCATCGGCCCAGAGGAAGGCGGCATGGGACTAACCAAAACGTTGGTATCGCCCGCATTGTGCAAAAACTCCCGTGCGCGCTCGATCCCGTCGCTCACATGATATTCGTGGTCGCCGAACGTGATGTAGCCATAGACCTGCCGGTTATCCAGATACTGAACGACGCCGGCTTTCCTGGCGCTATCGGCAAAAATGACGTACTCATACCGCGATGTGCTGTCCTCGTAGGTAAGTTCGCTCAAAACGTCGGCGCGGATCAGATAGGTGCAGTGCACGAGCGGCATCTCGATAACGCCGCGCACGTGGCGGTTGAGCACCCAGCCATATTGATCGCACTGCATATAGTAGCCGTTGGCGTCGATCTCGGCGTGGTAGTTCGAATAGTATTGCCCGGGAGAGATGGAGCGAAGCAGGGGAGCGACAATCGGCACGTCGAGCGCGACAAGCTCGCGTAGCGTGGCCGGACGCACGAAATTGTCGACGTCGACAACGAAATAGAAATCGCAGTTGTGCTCGAGAGTTTTCCGCAAACTTATGTTGCGGATTCGGCCAAGCACCCTGAAGCGCGTTTCGTTCCATTCGTGTTCGCCAAACTGCTCGACCCGATCGGCCACGTCTGAGGCGTCGAACTCAACCGCCGCGTAGAGGTGGCGCACACGCTCCACCCATTCGCGGAGAATGTGCTCGGTCCTGTCGGTGTTATTGTTTGTCCTAATGTACAGAACGATCGACGCCTTCGGGTAGTCGAGCGCCTCGATGCATTCCAAATAAAGCGGCAGTGCCGGCTCTTTCTGCTTTGCCAGGATTGTCACTAGGATACGCGGCGTGCCCGCCATTCGCGACCGCAACGAACGCTGCCGGACAAGCTTGTGCTGGTCGATCAAGCTCTCTGTCCCGAACGATCCAAGTTTCGGAGACTCATTGATCTGGAGCTTATCGGTGGCGAAACGCGCGTTGCCTACCACTCGCTTCAGCATGTGCGCTGGCAATTTGTCGGAGGCCAGCAACTTTAGGCAGGCGTCGAGCGATTCCCGGTAGGCGCCTGTCCAATAGGCATTGATCGAAAACTCGTCGAGCAGCCCGTAGTCGTAGACCCAGGGCTGAACGAAAAGTCCGGCAGGCTCAGTGAGGCTCAAGCCGCGACGCGCATACTCCTGCCCTTCTGCGTTCCGGCCCTGGATTCGACAGTAACGGCTCGCCGCATGCAGGGCTTCCGCCCGGGTGGATACTGTCTCGGTCGCACGCTCGTAGACGGCGACGACCTCTTCGAATGGCCGGCCCAGGGTAGCCATAAGGTTGCCGGCCTCAAGCAGGCTGACGTAGACCTCCTCGCTCCAAAAACCCAGGTCGGCGCGCCTTAGGTAGTGCTCCAATGCTTTCTCATGTTCACCGGAGTCCCGATAGCTCTGCGCCAGATAAAACGTGTAACGCGATATCAGGAACGGGTCGGTTTCGGTTGCAAGCGCATTCTCCAGAACCGCCGCATCGTCCTGGTACTTTCGTGGGTTTTGACTGCGCGCTCCTTTACGTCCCGATGCTACACTGAATCCCTTGGCAGTCTGGCGTGTGGTGTGGCCGGGAGGGGCCTCGAGATATTCATGCAGCACACCCTTGAAGGAGAAGGCCATTCGGTTCCGGCAGATCTGAGGGCGATAATACGAAATGCCGTCTCCGGACAACTCAACGTCATATAAATCCTGTCCCAACTGAGACTTGAATGCGATCGGATCGAAGTCGGGGCCGCTGATCAGGACATCGTCCGCGTCGATAATCATTGCATAATCAACAGTCTCGACCTCACGCAATCTTTCGAGCGCGAAGGTACGGTTGTACGCGAAGTCCCGCCACGGCTCGTCAATGACAGCGCCTTGGACATTGTGATCGGCGAGGAAGCCGCGTATCAGGTCTTGCGTGCCGTCCTCGGAACCCGTATCGACGACGAGCACATAGTCGACAAGGGGTAGCACGCTGGCGAGACATTGCAGGATGACCTTCGCCTCGTTCTTGACGATCATGCACAGGCCGATGGTGCTCATGCTATTCCTTCAGCTGAGCAGCGGTCGTTCCGCTTCTGCTCGAAATTGTGGAATGGGAATTCGTGCAGTTCGCCCGGCAGGTTGCGGGCAGCGAAGAACGATCGGATGAAATCCTGGGTCCCGTCGGTCGAGCCGGTATCGCCGATGACCCAGCAGTCGATATGGTCGGCGACCGCTCCGAGGCAGCGCTGCAGGTTCGCCGTCTCGTTCTTGACGATCATGTTGAGGCAGACGCGCTTGCGGCTTGTCATCTGTGAATCGTCGGCTCCGTGCGGCGGTCCGTGACGCCCCTCGATTAGTTCACCCCTATTTGCCAGGTGTCGTCAAGATCGAGAAACATTGATCCGAGGTCCTAAGTGGCGTCCCGTCAGAGGAGTGCCACGCTCGACCTTGATCGCATTTGCGACACTGCTAGAGATGGAAAGGAGACGTTAAGTCCAGGCTTCTCAAGAACAATTTTCAGCAATTGCCGTCAAAGAACGGCCGGCGCCCGCCCCTTGATCAATTATCGGCAAGCTTATAGTTTACAAATCCCTAATTTTCGGTTTTACTAATGTACAGCTTTGAGGGCACTCGCGCAGTTTGGCGGGTGGGTTGGCGTTCTTGAGAGGGTTTCTAGGAGTTCTGGAGTAGCTAGGCCACTTCGCGGCTGAAGCAGGTGCGTTCGCAAAGCGTCCGCTGCCGCGTATACGTTTGTCCTTCTGCTGGAGGCGGACGGGTTCCTCCGGAAATCCCTCTCGAGTTTTTCGCTGAGACATCGGCGTGAACATGACGGGAGTGAAGTCGTGAGTCGGGTAAAATCGCGTGCGCATCGCAGGAAACGTGAAGCCTTAGCTTCGCCACCCCCCACCCATTCGCGGCTGGACATCGGAACCTATCTAGAGATCGGTTATCGGGCTGCCGCTTGCCAGACGAACAATCGACAAACCAGCGCGGCGCCATTGGAACACGTGGCGCACAAAGGCGCCCGGCGTCTGCCCACCCACCCACCAGATGCCCACCCACTCGCAAGACCGGCCGCCTCGCGCTCCGTCGGGCGCTTCTATAAGGCCGAACACGAAAGGCGCGGCGCAGTCGCCGCTACCGAGGAGGATAGTATGAGTTACGCAGCAGGATTTGCGGTTGTGGAAGTCGCCGTCAGAGGTGTCTTGCCCATCGGCGATGCGACCGAGAATGTAACCTATTTTATTCTGGACACCGCCAAGAGCGCGATCGTTGGCCAGGTCGTCCTTCCCAAAGCCGTTAAGCGAAGCCTTGCCGTAGCGCTGACCGTCAAGGTGCCAAGCACGGCCGGCTCATTTGCGATTGGGACGTTTGACGATGGTGGCAGTTTCAAGGTCGCCAGCTTCCTGCGGGTAGAAAGTCCCTCTGTCGATGGCGCAGGGGCCGCCGTCGGGCCGTCCGGAAGATGACCGCCTAGCCTTCATGTCGTGTGCCATGCCCCCGGCCAAGCCGGAGGGCGCTTTTCGTTGATGAAGTTCAAGCCAACAGGAGCCAGTCATGGCCCGTGCCTCTGAAATTCTCTTTGTTGATCCTTCGATCTCCGACCTCGCGACTGTTATCGGCAACCTGAGGCCCCAAGTCCGGGCCGTCGTGCTCGACGGCCGCCGCCCGGCGGAGCGGCAGATCGCCGCCGCCCTTGCATCGCACAGAGGGCTCGACGCGGTCCACATCATGGCCCATGGTGCTCCAGGCCGTGTCAACTTCGCCGCGGGAGAATGGTCGGTCGAGACCGTGGGGGCAGCGGCTGACGATTTCGCCGCAATCGGCAGGGCACTTGCCGCGGACGGCGAGGTGAGGCTGTGGAGCTGCGAGACGGCATCAGGGGGCGCGGGCGAAGCCTTCATTGATGCGTTGGAAAAGGCCGTCGGCGCGGACATCCGCGCATCGAGATCGCTGGTTGGCGCAGCCAAGCTAGGTGGCTCTTGGGAACTGTCTGCACACGCGAGTGCTCCCACGTCTCTACCGCCGCTGACCTCAGTTGGGGTGGCGAGTTACGCCGGGGCGCTTGCGTCAGGGGATCTGACGCTTACAGGAACCATAATTGCCGGTAACAGCAACAGTATTAACACGTTTTATTTAATAGATACAATAACTAACACTGTCGTTGGAAGTTTCTCGCTCCCCTCTTCTGCCAACAGTGTAGCGCCAAATTTCTCTGTAACTATAACAATACCAGATACAACTGACACTTATTCCATCTACGAAAGCGGATTCAACCTATACGCTACCCTTACCCCACTTGTACCGGGTAGTTCCTATACCTTTGCTCCTGTATCTGGCAGTCAAAATAATGGCCATGATGGCGATACGTTTAGCGGGGGCATTCTCACTCTCGCAAGTCAGGGGCAAGTAGGCCCGACGGGCCCGACAGGCGCGACCGGTGCCACAGGCGCGACCGGATCGACTGGTGCGACCGGCCCGACTGGCGCCACGGGTTCGACTGGTGCTACCGGCTCGACAGGCGCGACTGGTGCTACCGGAGCCACGGGTTCGACCGGCGCCACGGGTTCAACCGGTGCAACAGGCTCGACTGGCGCGACTGGCTCTACCGGAGCAACCGGCGCTACGGGTGCGACCGGCGATACGGGTGCAACCGGTTCGACTGGGACAACCGGTGCCACAGGCACGACCGGTGATACCGGAGCTACGGGTTCGACCGGCGATACGGGCGCCACAGGTGCAACCGGCGCCACAGGTGCAACAGGCGATACAGGAGCCACAGGTGCGACCGGCGATACCGGAGCAACCGGCTCGACCGGGTCGACTGGAGCAACCGGTGCCACAGGGTCTACCGGTGCAACCGGCTCCACAGGTGCCACTGGTTCTACCGGGGCAACAGGCTCGACTGGAGCGACCGGCTCGACTGGGGCCACGGGCTCAACTGGTGCAACAGGTTCGACCGGAGCCACGGGTTCGACCGGCGCAACAGGCTCGACAGGTGCGACCGGCTCGACTGGGGCCACGGGCTCAACTGGTGCAACAGGTTCGACCGGAGCCACGGGTTCGACCGGCGCAACAGGCTCGACAGGTGCGACCGGATCAACCGGTGCAACCGGGTCAACTGGTGCCACAGGGTCTACCGGTGCGACCGGCTCCACAGGTGCCACTGGTTCTACCGGGGCAACGGGTGCCACCGGCTCGACCGGCGCGACTGGCTCGACCGGTGCCACAGGCTCGACCGGCGCAACAGGCTCGACAGGTGCGACCGGATCAACCGGTGCAACCGGCTCGACCGGGTCAACTGGAGCAACTGGTGCCACAGGGTCTACCGGTGCAACCGGCTCCACAGGTGCCAC